>CAZSRF010000029.1:0-31163 GCA_964609155.1 uncultured Gammaproteobacteria bacterium
ATTTTGAAATATATTGTTATTCCAATAAATAATTAAAATGTCCGACATCGAGTTTAATATTGCAAAGAAAGTAATTAAGTTTTACAAAACTAGAATGCAAATTGAAGAAACCATAAGGGATAACAAAAACTTACGCTATGGTTTTGGTATAAATCATACACTTTCTAATACTAAAGAAAGAGTGGCTGTTTTAATGCTAATAGCTGCTTTAGCACATGTTATTCTTGCTATTATAGGTACTTTTGCATACCAAACAGGAATTTTTCGACATTATCAAGCAAATACTATTACGACAACCCGAGTACTCTCTATAATTTTTTTAGGGCAGCAAGTCTTACAACATTCTAGAGATACAATACCAAAGAATGAAATCTTAAATGCCTTTGATACCATCACCCACGGAATTTTAACACATGGAATTCAATAAATTCGTGGGGATCTATCAGCCTAAAGGGGAAGAAAACAAACTCACTATGGCTGAAGGGTTACCCTTGACTGAGATGACAATACTACGCGAACATATACTTTTGAGCTGCGAATCAAAAACTATAAAGTACAAAGTGTTATATTTTAATACTCTTCATCCTTGGGCATCAGATCTCTTCTACCGTAATCGACATAATCTTCAGGTATTCCAACAGGTTCTAGTTGTTGATTAACAGCTATTCTGTCATCAAAAATAAAACAACGTCCTTCCCACATACTTTCTTCAGGTGTGATTTCTTCAAAGTAATTTAAGATACCACCATTTAGTTGGTAGACATTTTCAAACCCTAATTGTTTTAAATAAGCAGTGGATTTTTCGCAGCGCACGCCGCCGGTACAAAACATTGCGATTTTTTTATTTTTATTTTCATGGTTGTCTGGGTTTAAATTATTTTCTATATATTCTGGCAGATCTCGAAAATATTTGGTATCAGGATTTACTGAATTTTTGAAAGTACCCATTTTATATTCAAAGTCATTACGTGTGTCTATAACAACTGTATCAGGATCTTGAAGTAATTCATTCCATTGTCTCGCATTAACATGAGTGCCAGTGAGATTTATGACATCAATTTCTCCCATCCCCATAGTGACTATTTCAGGACGTACTTTAATTTTTAATTTTTTAAAAGGATTAAATGTTGCTAGAGAGTATTTACCAAAAATTTGACCCAGCTCTTCTTGGCTTTGAATAAATAAAAAGGCCTTATCTAACGCATCGCGAGTGATCCCACAAATAGTCCCGTTAATACCTTCATCTGCGATAAGAACAGTGCCTAGAATATTTAATGTTTTAAGATAATTATAAATTTTATCTCTTAAAAGAGATAAGTTTTCACTAGTAATTTTTGGGTCAACAAATTTGTAAAAAGTTATAATTTGAAAATTATTCAAATTTTCATGGTGTTGTGATTGTTGTTCGAGTTTTCTATGATATCTTTCAAGATTAGGGGCTAGGTTAGTCATGATTCATAATTTATTGATTAATATAGTTTATGTATTATATAGGTTAGCTAAATCGTATGCAATACTTGTCAGGTAAATACGGGAGATGCTGGTGCACCACTAGGTCCAGGTATCAACGCAGCTGCAGGAGAATACACTTCTGTAGGTAGTGGCATTGTAGAATGGTGAAAAGGAATATGAGGCGTGGCAGAATATAATACAGGGGCAGATCTTGGCAGAATATGAAGGACAGGAGCCGTAACTGGTAAAATTGGTATGGGTGGATCAGGGACCGGTGGAATAATAACAAATTGTGGATATCTTTCTTGTAATTTAATATTTAATAGACGAGCAAGATTACATAAATCTACGTCATATGGGTGAATAAAGGGAGTTTTAATAGTATGGCTGTTCCAATATTTATTTAATACGGTTTTAATTGTGGATTCGGTACTTTCTTCTGTTAATTGTATTGTTTTTAATAAGATAGATGGAGTAGGCTTAGTTTTTTTAATAGAAATTTCAGCTATGAGGTCTAGTATAATATAGTGAGTATATGCATCTGTATCTATTTTGTCGCCATAAGCATCAATCACTGAATATGGCAGTGATGAGCCATATATTTTTAATAAATTGGTTTTAATATTAAATTTTATTTGATCCATAATAAAAGTAAATTTAGGACCTAATAAAATAGCTTTTAGCTTATCTATAATGGTAGTAATTGGTAAATAAATAAATTGAGAGATTCCTGTGTTTTTGCATAAATTAAAGTCAAGAGATGATTTTTCAGATAAGCTTTTTATTTTTTTTTCTATATCTTGCATTTTAGTGTAATACTGAGCGTCTTGGTGGAGCTGGCTTAACTCATAAATTATTTCTGTTAGAGCGAAAAAAACCATGGTGTTGTTATGTGTGTCAATAAAAGCGCTGCGAAGAGATTTATAATTTTTAATAATTAATTGGTGTTTTTTTTTAGCATCTTTTCTAGCAATAGACAACACAATTTGGTTAATGATAGCAGTACTCAATGTAATTAAAAAAGGAGCTAAGAAATAACCAAGTACATCAGTGAAAACTCGAGCAGATTCAAAGTCATCCTCATTTTCACTTAGAGCTGGAGTTGTGACGAAATGCAAAAAGCGTGAAAATAAACCTATAGTAGCAGCAAGAAAAAGAAAGCTTGTTACTGCAGTAATAATATTCTGCGCAGTATAATACTTAAAGCTTGAGCTATAGATGTGTTCTTTTATGTAAGGGTCAAATGTTTGAATATCTGGTAAGAGGCGAGACCATTCAGCTTTATTTAAGGCTTCGCTAAGAGTGTAGCTTTTTCCATCAGACAGTTCTCGAAAGTTAATTGCTCCAGCAGTTACTTGGCTATCACTTGGGCCTGCACCTGTACCTAAGCTTAAGAATTCTCTTTGTCTATCCGTTGGCATGCCATGCCCTAAAATACCTTGTGGCATATATACAGTCCCTGTACATCACTAGAGTATTTCAATAATACCAGAACTTTTTAATATTCAAATAAAAAATTAAATTTATACTGAAATTAATTTAAATTTTCTGCAAATTTGAGATAATTATCCCATCTAAATTTATTTATATGACCATCTAGAACAGCTTGTTTAAAAGCGCAATCAGGTTCTTTCAGATGAAGACAATCACGAAATCTGCATTGATTTTTAAAAGTTTGAAACTCGGGATAGCAATCTTCAAGTTCTTTTCTAGATAAATGGGCAATACCAATTTCCCGTATACCAGGTGAATCAACAAGGTTGCCGTTATTAAGTAAATGATAAAGCTTTGCAACGCTAGTGGTATGTTTTCCCTGTTGCGTTCGTTCAGAGATATCGCCTGTTTTTATAATGGCATCAGGAACAAGTTGTTGAGTTAAAGTTGATTTACCAACCCCAGATGGACCAACAAAAATAGAATTTTTATTGGCAAGTAACTTTTCAAGTGACTCAATAGTCGAACGCTTGTAGACACTGGTAGAAATAACTGGATAACCAATTTGTTTATAAACTTCAATAAGCCTGGTTATTTTATTTATATATAGTTCATTTTGAGTATTGCTTTCATATAAATCATATTTATTAAAAACTAAAATGGCTGGAATATGGCACATTTCGGCAGTTAATAAAAATTGATCTATTAATAGACTTTGTGGCTCGGGTTCTGGTGCAAAAATAACAAAGATTTGATCAAGATTTGCAGCGATAGGTTTAGTGACTGCTTTGGCAGTATTATTACGTGCCAATAAAGATCTACGTTTTGATAATTGAACAACAATACCATTTGATAACATATTGTCAGCTACTTGAAATACAACAATGTCACCGACAGCTAACGGTGGTAAATTTTGTCTAAGATTACATCGAATATGTTGTTTCAGATTATTTTCTATATCAACGGTGTCACCATAATGAGTAACTATTAACCCAACTTGATTTGTATTAGATGGCTTTTGAGTTTCGTTGACGTTTAATAGAGATAGATTCGATTTTTTTTTCGTGATTCTATTCTGCTGCTTGTTAGTTAGTTTCTTTGTTTTTTTAAGTTTACGCATAATACATACTATATCTGGGTGTAATTAGTATTTATGTAGCATCTCCGTTAAATCTAGCTTAAAATTTATTATTAAGATTAATCGTGAGAGATAAATAGTAATAATGGATAATAAAAAGTTGGCCAGCAACTTGGTTTGGTTAGATCTAGAAATGACTGGGTTAGATCATAACACAGATGTCATCTTAGAAATAGCAACAATAGCAACTAACAAAGAGTTGGAAATAATTGAAAAGGGTCCAGTATTAGCTATTCATCAACCCGAAAGCAGATTAGCTCTGATGGATGATTGGTGCATAAGGACGCATACAAATAGTGGTTTGGTCAATAGAGTACGAGAGAGCAAGTTAACTACTGAGCAAGCAGAGGCTCAAACTTTAGAGTTTGTAAAGCGCTGGATACCTGAAAGACAGTCACCATTATGTGGGAATAGCATTGGCACTGATAGGAGATTTTTGTTCAAATATATGCCTAGGTTAGAAAATTATTTTCACTACCGTGTTATTGATGTTTCAACAATAAAAGAATTGGCTTTGCGTTGGCGTCCAGATATAAAACAATACGAAAAGCGTAATTATCATTTAGCGATGGAAGACGTGGAAGATAGCATAGAAGAGCTTAAATATTATATTGGGAATTTTATTAATAAAGACGTTTCTTAAGTATCAAAATAATGTCAGAAAATTTGGATTATTTGCTGTATTGCGCTGCACAAGTAAAAAATATAGAGCAAGCAGCTATTGCTAGACAATTTTTAGGAGATAACTTTACCCTAATGTATAGGGCCGCTGATACTGCGTTAGAGCACATTCAGATGTTATGGCCTGATAAACGAACTCTTATTATCTTTTGCGGCCCAGGTAATAATGGTGGCGATGGTTTAGTCTTAGCAAATCTGGCTTTAGAGAAAAATTACAAAGTCTCGGTAGTTTTGATTGCAGACTTGGATGCATTTCATGAACCAGCGGCAAGGGCTTATCAAGAGTTAAATAAAAATAAATTAAATTTTTTTTTGGAATTGGATCCAAAAGTATTTACTCAGCCTATACAGAATAAATTGAATTCATTTTGTTCCGTTGATAATAACCAAGAAGATTATATTGCTGTAGATGCTTTATTTGGGATAGGCTTAAATAAACCACCGCAGGAAATATTTAAAGCAGTTATTGATATCATTAATCAAGCCAAATATATATTTGCTCTTGATATACCATCAGGTTTGGAAGTAGATACGGGCTACGCTCATAAGCCTACGGTTAAAGCAAAAGCAACGTTAACATATATCGTACTGAAACAAGGTTTATTTACAGGAGACGGTCCTGATTGTACAGGTGAATTATTATTTACTAATCTTGGTGTTGATAGCCGTCTGTATAGACAAATAGTGCCAGATTATAGCTCATGGTTGTTAACTAAAGATAATCTTCCTGCAACACTAATGCCCAGGTTAAAAAATAGTCACAAACATCAATTCGGTCATGTTGTTGTTATAGGTGGATCTTTGAATATGGCTGGGGCTATTATTATGGCAGGTAAAGCTGCACTAAGATCAGGCGCTGGAATGGTAAGCCTCGTTACTGATAATGCTCACCTAACATGGCTACATCAGAACCAACCAGAGTTAATGATTTATAGTAATGATGATAAAACACAAATACTAAATTTATTTATTAAAGCTTCAGCAATAGTGATAGGACCAGGATTGGGTAATAGTGCTAGTGCTAAAGTTATTTTTGATCAAGTTTTAGAAATAATTATTAATCACTATGATAAATTAATGGGCCTTAAGGCAATTATTATAGACGCTGATGGGTTAAGATTTTTAGCAGATTATTATAAAAAGTCTCCAGATCTAAATAATATTGAACTAGGAGCTAAATTAGTTCTAACACCTCATCCTGGAGAAGCCAATGCCTTGCTTGATGGAACTGTAGATGTAGCAAAAAACAGATTTCTAGCTGCATTTACCATTGCAAAACAATATAGTGCAACAGTTATCTTAAAGGGTGTAGGTAGTATTATTTGCCCGAATCCTGCAGGCTTAGATGCTATTGAGTCTATTAAACCAGCCATCTGCGCTATGGGTAACCCAGGGATGGCTACAGCTGGTATGGGTGATATCTTATGTGGCGTTATTGCCGCGTTAGCTAGTCAAGAATTGACAGATAAAAAAAAAATTTTTTATGCATGTTGTTTGGCTGTTGCAATACATGCTCAAGCAGGAGATAGGCAGGCGACTCAAAAAGGACAAATTGGACTCTTAGCCACAGATTTATTAGAAGAAGTAAGAACACTATTAAATTTAATATGCAACAAATAACTTTAAACCTAACTAGTGAATTGGATACTAAAAATTTTGCTAATAAATTAGGGCTAAATTGTACTAATAATTTAAAGAAACTTATTATTTATCTTTATGGAGATTTAGGCGCAGGTAAAACGACTTTTGCGAAATATTTTATTCAATCATTAGGTTGGCATGGGCATGTTAAAAGTCCGACTTATGCACTGATTGAAAATTATGAAATTCGCGATATTAATATTTATCATTTAGATCTTTACAGATTAGCAGACTCTGAAGAAGTGAATTTTCTTGGACTTGAAGAGCTATATTGTCATGATCGTACTATTATGCTTATTGAATGGCCACAAAAAGCAGCTTCTGCACTTCCAGAGCCTGATGTAACTTTAAAGTTTAATTACGTAGAAGACAATAGAACTGTAGAGATTACTATTTTTGATAATCAGAATACTGCAGCGATAAAATTATAAATATATAACTATATACATTAAGATGGCAAAAATAAGTATTTTTTTAATATTATTATGGATAAACAATAGCTTGTATGCTACTGCAAATATATCTAATGTTCGTGTTTGGGCTACTCCCAAGACAACAAGAGTGGTTCTAGATTTTGATAGAAATAATAATTTTGAATATAATGGATTCTTACTGGAAGATCCCGCGCGCTTAGTTGTTGATATAAAAAAAGCAGATTTTGCAAATAAAGATATCTTGAAAAATTTAAACTGGGGTCCCTTGGTTTCTAATATAAGATATTCTAATAGTAATAATAATTTAAGATTAGTTTTTGATTTAAGTACTCTTAATACTAAAATAAATCATCGAATATTTAACATTTCTCCAGTGGATAAATTAGACAAGCCTCGTATTGTTATAGATATAAAGAATGAAGAATCGGCTCGCATCAAGAAGGTGGCTGCAGAAATATCTTTACCAAAGTTGACATCTATCAATAGCTATAAAAAAAAGAAGTTTACTATTATGATCGATCCTGGGCATGGTGGGGATGATCCTGGAGCAGTTGGTGCCAGTGGAGTTCAGGAAAAAGATGTAGCTTTAGCTATAGCAGGCTATTTAAAGCAATATATAGATCAAGATGAAGACTTAACAGGCTTTTTGACGCGTAGTGGTGATTATTATATAGGGTTACGACAACGCACAGAAAAAGCGAGACAACAGCAGGCAGATTTATTTGTATCCATTCATGCTGACGGCTTTCATAATTCTAGAGCTTCAGGTTCTTCTGTCTTTGTTCTGTCTCAAAGAGGAGCAAGTAGTGAATTAGCAAAGTGGCTTGCAGATAGTGAAAATGCTTCTGATTTAGTAGGAGGTGTGCATTTAGAAAATAAAGACGCAATGTTAACAACAGTGTTACTAGATTTATCTCAAACAGCTTCTAATAGGGCAAGCTATCAAGTAGCTGATAAAGTTCTACAGCAAATGTCTATAGTAACTGATTTACATAAGACACGTGTGGAAAAAGCGGGCTTTATGGTGTTAAGATCGCCAGATATTCCGTCTATTTTAGTAGAAACTGGATTTATTTCTAATCCTCGTGGTGAACGAAATCTTTCTTCGACTATGCATCAAAGAAAATTGGCGCACGCAATTTATAAGGGTATTAAGTCATACTTTAATATGTCACCAAGACCAACATGGTCAGATGATTTGATACAGGCAAGAAAATAAATATTCAAGAATATGGCAGATGTTATCAAGGTGTTATCGACTTTAATTACTAAGCAAATAGCTGCTGGTGAAGTTATTGAGCGTGCAGCGTCGATTGTGAAAGAGTTAGTAGAAAACAGTATTGATGCGAAAAGTACAAATATTATTGTAACTATAGAAAAAGCTGGCAACGATTTAATTAGTGTCAGAGATAATGGAATGGGCATTAGCAAAAACGATCTGCCACTTGCAATGTATTGTCATGCGACCAGTAAGCTTAAAGATTTAAATGACCTTGATACTATAACCAGTCTTGGGTTTCGTGGTGAAGCATTAGCTAGTATATCTGCTGTAGCAAAAGTAAAAATAACGTCACAACATCAGGATGCACAAAATGCTTATAGTATACAGAGTATAAATAATGTATTGGATGAAACTACTCAGTATGAAGTTATCTTGGCCGCCCATCCTAAAGGTACAACTATAGAAGTGCGTGATTTATTTTATAGTACACCTGTTCGTAGAAGATTTCAAAAGTCAGAAAAAACAGAATATCAATATATACTAGATATTTTTCAAAAATTGGCGCTGAGTAATTTCGACTGTGGCTTTACTCTAATCAATGATAATAAAGTTATCTATAAATTGCCGGGTTGCAACAAACTAGAAAATGCAAAAAACAATAGAGTAAGAAAAATATTTGGCTCTAGCTTTATTAAACAAGCTGTTTATTTTTCAGGAGAGGCTCAGGGTATTGCATTAGAAGGCTGGATTGGTGATCATGAGTTACATCGTAGTCAATCAGATCAACAATATTTTTTTCTAAATAACAGGATAATTCGAGATAAACTTGTTTTAAATGCTATTAAATATGCATATGATGGGATTATTCCTAATGGCCGTCATCCTTGTTATATTTTATATCTATCTATTAGTCCTGATCAAATTGATATTAATGTTCACCCTACAAAACATGAAGTAAGGTTTAGAGATTCAAGGTGGGTGCATCAATTTATAGTACAACAATTGACTAAAGTACTAAATAATTTTTTAAGCAAAGAATCAATAAGTCTAGATTCTAGTGATATTCATAAGGGATTTAATATAAACTCAGATTTTTCTTTTTTACGAAATTTAAATGTAATAAAATCAACTGGATGTAGCTATCATGAAGACAGTGAACATAACAAGGGTTTGTTTTTACCTTCACAAAGAAATGTATATAATCCTGAAATTAAGAGTATTAATTTTGGTAAAATTATAGGCTATATTAGCAATTGTTTGGTGATAACTGGTTATGAGAGTAGCTACGACAATGTGTATTATATTATAGATCTAGAAGCGGCATACTGTTATTTTAGTTATGAAAGATTATTATCTGAGTGGGGTAGTGAAAAAAAACTGGCAAGTCATAAACTAGCATTAGAAGCTAGTATAGAACTTAGTTTCGCTGTTTTACCCTCATCTTCATCTTTATCCATAGAAAAGTTATTACAATTAGGGATAGAAATTGAACATACAGATCGAGCCAACTTCTATAAAATAACCAAAGTCCCCTATGCCTTAAGATTTGTTTGTCCAAAGCAAATTATAGAAACCTATTGTGAGCATTTAATTAATGACGCAAAAGAAGATCAACAAATAAACTATACAGGACTATTTAATAAATTAGCCAGATTGACCTTGGGGAGGTTAAAAGGCAACTTATTATATGCAGAGCAAATAAGCATTATAGAAAAATTGTCGATTGTTAGCGATAGTATTAAATTTAATAATAAAAAATTATACAAACGGTTGGATCATGAAAGCATACAATTATTATTGTGCGGATGATCTACCTGCATAACAGGGCTGTCCGGTGAACAGTTGGAAATTAAATAACCCATCCTCAACGACGTCATCCTTGGATTTTTTTGCTCGAGAGCTTGAAAAGAACACTAAAAATTCGCAAAAAAATTCAAGGATCCAGGAAAAATCTACCTTATTGGCACCAATAAGCAAGATCGCCTCTGGATCCTAAAATTTTTCTGTGAAAGTTATTACTTCTTTTCAATATTTCGAACAGAAAAATTGTAGGATGACGCTACCCCCGGTAATTATATTTAAGTTTACAACTGTTCGCTGGACAGCCCTGACCTGCATAAGATCAAGTTTAAGATTAATTTTAACTTTAGTTGAGTGTATAAATGTGATAGTATGTCTGATTTAACCTAATTTAGCTAGTTTGACTAGTTTTTGACTGGGTGGGGATCAGTTTGTGAATCTACCAATAATATATCTTATGGGGCCAACAGCAGTTGGCAAAACAAATTTAGCTATTGAGCTTTATAGTGAATTAGCGCAAGATAGGCCTATTGATATTATTTCTGTTGATTCGGCAATGGTTTACAGGGGGCTTAGCATTGGTACAGGCAAACCAACTGAAGATATATTATCTAGAGTGCCTCATGAGTTGGTTGATATTCGAGAGCCCTATGAAATTTACACAGTTGCTGATTTCTGCACAGATGCTCAGGCTCTAATTAAGCATTCTCATGTCAATAACAGGGTGCCCCTACTTGTAGGGGGTACTATGATGTATTTTAATGCGTTAAAAAATGGATTATCTACTCTACCTAGCTCAGATCCTAAAATTAGAGCACAGCTTACACAGAGAATAGAGACAGAGGGTTTAATAGAATTGTATAAAGAATTACAAGCTCTAGATCCGTTATCTGCATCAAGAATAAACCCTAATGATAAACAAAGAATTATGCGTGCGTTAGAAGTGTATTTAATTACAGGAACAAATCTAACTTATTTTTTCTCCCAGCCCACTCAGGATGTTTCCCTTGCCGAGGACAGGGATCACCCAGCAAATATAAATATTATTCTTGCTCCAAGCAATGAAACAAAAAGAGCGGAATTACATAAAAATATAGAGGTAAGATTCCATGAGATGCTAAACAAAGGCTTTATAGAAGAAGTTGAGGCTTTGTTTCATCATGATAAAGTTTACAGAGAACTTCCTGCTATAAAATCTTGTGGGTATAATCAAGTATGGCAATATCTTTCAGGTGAAATTACAAAAGAAGTAATGATTGAAAAAAGTATCATAACAACTCGACAATTAGCTAAACGGCAGTTAACTTGGTTGCGTTCCTATCGAAATACATGGGATAACATAACCTGGTTAGATGGGCCAGAGAGAAATTTATTAGCAAAAATAATAAAAGTGCTAAACTTTTGATTTTTTATGTTATAAGATATAATTCAAGTATGATAAAAGCAATTAAATAAATTTATAAAAATAAAAGAAGAAGATATTATTATGCTAAACACGGTCAAGGAGAATACGATGTCAAAGGGACAGTCTTTGCAAGATCCTTTTTTGAATACTCTACGCAAAGAGAGGGTACCTGTTGCGATTTATTTGGTTAATGGGATTAAATTGCAAGGGCAAGTTGAATCATTTGATCAATTCGTTGTACTTTTAAAGAATACAGTTAGTCAAATGGTGTATAAGCATGCTATTTCTACTATAGTCCCAGCTAGAAATGTTAAACTTACTTCTAATAATGGTCAAACAACAGGTGCAGTTGTGGGTGGCCCTGTGAGTGGCATGTTAGGGCAAGGTAATATGGGTGGTTCTTCTGGATCTGGGCAATTATCTGGACCGGACGATTACATGCAAGATTTCAATCCAAATGACTATTAACTTTCTAAGTTAGTAGTGCCTGGTTATTATTTTCTATTAATCATTTATCACTGGAGACAAGTGAGTGTTTGAGCGTCATAAAGGCGGAGACCGTGCTGTCCTAGTTCATATTGATTTTGTAAGAGAGCACAATGTAGAAGACTATACTGAATTCAAGTCCTTAGTCATTTCAGCTGGAATTGAGCCAGTAAGTATAATTACAGGTTCTAGGCAAGTGCCAGACAGTAAATATTTTGTGGGCACCGGTAAGGTAGAGGAAATACGAAATGTGGTTCTTGCCCATAAAGTGGAATTAGTTATCTTTAATCATAGTTTAACCCCCGCGCAAACTCGTAATCTAGAAAAGTTTTTAGAGAGCAGGGTTATTGACCGTACTGGTTTGATTTTAGATATTTTCGCACAGCGTGCTAAAACTTTTGAAGGGAAGCTTCAAGTAGAACTTGCGCAATTAAATTATATGGCAACTCGTTTGGTGCGAGGTTGGACACATCTAGAACGACAAAAAGGTGGAATAGGTTTACGTGGACCAGGAGAAACTCAACTTGAAACGGATAGAAGACTATTAAAACGCCGTATCGATTATATCAAACAGCGTTTAGAAAAAGTAAGACAGCAGCGTGAACAGAATCGCCGAGCAAGACGTAAAGTTGCTATCCCGACTATATCGTTCGTTGGATACACAAATGCAGGTAAATCATCATTATTTAATCAATTACTAGATGAGCATGTTTATGCAGCTGATAAGCTGTTTGCAACTCTTGATCCAACGTTAAGAGGTATGAGTCTTCCTGATGTAGGTAAAGTAATTTTTGTTGATACAGTCGGGTTTATAAGGCATTTACCACACGATTTGGTAGAGGCTTTTAAGGCTACTCTTGAAGAAACAGCGAATTCAGATTTGTTGTTGCTAGTGATTGATTTAAGTGATCCTGAATATCAAGCAAAGTTGGAACAAGTTAAGTTGGTTTTGTCAGAGATAGAAGCAGATAAATTACCAATAATAGAAGTTTATAATAAGATAGATAAACTCACTGGTTTTGAACCAAAAATTGAACGTAATGAAAGTGGAAACATTAACAAAGTTTGGTTATCTGCCACTGAGGATAAGGGATTAAATTTATTACGTGAGGCAGTGGTTGAAAGGTTGAGTAAAGGTGTAGTACAGTTAAAACTTAGAATTCCTTTTTCTCGTGGGGATCTTCGTTCAAAACTATTTTCTATAGGTGCTGTATGTAATGAAAAAATGTTGGAAGAAGAACAGAGTTGGGTGATTGCTGTTAGAGCACCTATCTTAGAGATTCAACGAATTTTTGTGCATGAGGATGAGCATTGGCAAGATTATATCGATTAGCTTAATGATAAAAAACTAGAATATTAATACAGAGTATATACAGAATATGGGTAAACGTTTCTCTTTTCTTTCTTATCTTTCTCACTTTTCATGGCATGAAAATGATAAAGATAAAGATTCAAGGCACAGTGGTAAAAGTGGTGGTCCACCAGAATTAGATGAATTATTCAAAAATGCACAGCAATGGCTGCTAGGTTTATTAGGTGGAAAAAATTCACAAAATAAAGGTAATGGTGGTAATTGGAATGGAAATGGGAACAGACAATATTCAGCGTTTAATATTGATCAACAAGGTAAAGGCTTTTTAATTATTCTTGGATTTATTTTTGTACTATTGATGGGGATCATTGGTTTTTATAAAGTTGAACCTGGTGAACAAGCTGTTCAGTACAGATTTGGGAAGTATATTGGAACAACAGGACCAGGTCCGCACTGGCTATTTCCTGGGATTTATACGAAAGAAATAATTAATACAAGCGTAGTACATCAAAAAAACTTCGAAGAAGACTTAATAACTAAAGAGGTTGATTTAGTAACAGTGGCGGTTGCAGTGCAATATAGAATTAATCATGTAGAGAACTATTTATTTAAAGTTCGCAGTGCAGAGGAAAGTTTAACTGAAGCTACTAAGTCTGCTATAAGGCAAGTTGTAGCTGCATCAACATTAGAGCAGGTGTTATCTACGAGAGGTAGTACTGATAGTAGTTTTATGGGAGAGCAGATAAAAAATCTAATTGATCAAAATTTAAAATACTATCAAGCTGGCTTAGAGATAGAAGGTGTTGAGATATTGTCTGTTATGCCTCCACAACAGGTTAAAGAAGCTTTCAATGATGCTATTCAAGCACAAGAAGATGAAATCAGATATCAGAACGAAGCTGAAGCTTATGAGCGTAAAATAGTTCCAGTCGCTGAAGGTAATGCTGCAAGAATTCTTCAAGATGCTAATACTTATGTGGCACAAACAGTTTTATCTGCAGAAGGTAATACGGCCAAATTTAATGCTATTTTACCGGAGTATTCAAAAGCACCTCAAGTAACTCGCAATAGATTATACTTGGATACTATGGAAAATACATTAAAAAATATGCCCAAAATATTTGTCGATAGTAAATCGAATAATGTTTTATTACTGCCTTTAGATAAACTGAATATGAGTGGTGTGTTGAAAACGGCATCTGATAAGGCAAATAATTCTTCACAAGAATTAATAGCTGAGGCTAATAATTCAATGCATATACAAAATTCTCAAGATACCCAAAATGGGCAAAATTTAAGTGATCCTAGCTCTAGTAAGGCTCGTGATAGTCGATTTAATGAAAGAAATACTGAAGTAAGATCTTGGCGGAATTAGGAGATAATATGCAATTTAAGTCTAAGATAGTATTAATAGCAAGCTTTGTGATCTTATTTATGTTAATAAGCTGTGTCTACACAGTGAATCAACGATTTGTTGGAATGGAGAAATTTCTAGGCCGAGTAAAGCTTTCAGAGCAAGGGCGTCCTTATATGAAAGGCCCTGGTATCCATATGAAACTACCTATAGTAACTTCAGTCGTTTTTTTTGATACCAGATTACAAACTCTTGGTGCCAAACCAGAACGCATTCCAACCAAAGATCAAAAATTTGTTTATGTTGATTATTTTGTTAAATGGAAAATTAAAAACTATTATCAGTTTTATTTAACCACAGAGAATCAATTCAATAGAGTAATTGACCTACTTAAACCGAAGGTATCAGATTCTTTAAAGGCAGAGTTTGGTAAAAAGTCTTTAGAAGAAGTAGTATCTGAAGACAGAACCAACATTATGTCTAAAATAAAAGAGGCCATTATTGTAAAAGCAGAATCTTTAGGTGTTGAAATAGTCGACATGAGAATTAAAAAAATTGATTTACCAGAAGAAGTAAGAGAATCTGTTTATAATAGAATGCGCACAAAAAGACAGAAAGTTGCAAATGCTCATAGGTATGAAGGACAAAAAAGGGGTGAGCAACTGCGTGCAGAAGCTGATTTTAATAGCAAGAAAATTATCGCACAAGCAGCTAAAGATGCTGAAATTTTGCGTGGTGAAGCTGATGCTAAAGCGGCTAATATTTATTCAAGTGCTTACAATCGTGATCCTGAGTTTTATCAGTTTTATAGAAGCATGAAGGCGTACGATAATGTATTTAGCAATAATGAAAATGTTCTAGTACTTGGCCCAGATTCCGACTTTTTTAAATATTTTTCAAAACAACGTAACGCTAAATAATTAATAATACAGGTTTTGAGTTAAGAGGTTTAATATGACTGGTCTTAGAGTAGCTGTTATCGGTAGTCAATGGGGTGATGAAGGTAAAGGCAAGCTAGTTGATTTATTGAGTGATAAAGCGCAAGCTGTTGTAAGATATCAGGGAGGTCATAATGCTGGACATACCTTGATTGTAGATGATAAAAAAACAATTTTAAAGTTAGTGCCTTCAGGTATTTTGCATCCCGAAGTTATCTGCTATATAGGTAATGGCGTGGTGGTCGATTTAGTTGCATTAAATCTAGAACTAAATATGTTACTAGATAGAAGTATTGATGTTTCTAGTAAACTAAGGATAAGCGCTGCTTGTCCTCTTATTATGCCGTATCATGCGGAATTAGATAAATGTCGTGAACATGCCTTAGGGGCGGCTGCTATTGGGACGACTACTCGTGGTATTGGTCCAGCTTATGAGGACAAAGTGTCGCGTCGTGGGTTACGCCTGGTAGATCTTACTAGCCAACAAAGATTTATTAATAAGTTAGAACCTATTTTAGATTATCACAATTTTGTATTAAAAAATTATTACAAACATCAAGGTTTTGAATTAAATCAATTAGTTGATGAAACCTTAGAACAAGCAAAAAGTATTCTTCCACTGTTATCAGATGTTACTGCAGAGTTACATTTACATATAAAGAATAAGCACAATATTTTATTTGAAGCAGCTCAAGGTGCGTTATTAGATAATGATCATGGTACATTTCCTTTTGTTACGTCTTCTAATACTACTGCTGGTGCAATAGCTAATGGCAGCGGGGTAGGGCCTAAATATTTAGATTATGTTCTCGCAGTAGCTAAAGCATACACTACCCGTGTAGGTGGCGGTCCGTTTGTAACTGAATTGTTTGATGAGGTGGGTAAAATATTATCAACCAAAGGCAAAGAGTTTGGCACTAATACTGGCCGTGCGCGTCGCTGTGGTTGGTTTGATATGGTAGCATTTAAGCGTTCATGTTTAGTTAATAGTACAACCGGTGTATGCATCACAAAGCTTGATATATTAGATGGTTTACCAGAGGTAAAAATTTGTGTAGCTTACAAATACCAAGGTAAAACTATTGATTCTCCATTGATTAATACAGAAGAATTAGCTTTATGCGAACCTGTTTATGAAACGCTACCAGGCTGGAATGAGGATACAGCAAGAATTAAAAAGTACGAAGAGCTACCAAAAAATGCTGTGAATTATATCAAAAGACTAGAAGTACTATCAGGCGTTCCAATACATATTATTTCTACAGGTCCGGATCGAGGAGAAACAATAATAATTAGACACCCATTTGATTTGTAATTTGTAGATGGATAAAATTTTTTAGTGAGCAATTTATATTTATTTTTAATGAGTCTGCGCTAATTGTTCATCAGTAATATTAGATTTTGAGAAATTTGCATAATCAATTTTTGCTCCTGTTAGATCAGCGCCAGTGAAATCTGCGGCATAAAAATCAGCATTCCATAAGAGAGCATCTTTAAAATTAGCACGAGTAAAGTTTGTATTTCGCAATGATATACTATAAAAATCAGCTCGATGCAAAGTGGCATTAGTAAAATCAGAGTTATCAAGGCGTTGCTTAGAAAAATGTGAACGGTACAGTGTAGCATTGGTAAAATTTGAATGAGTAAAATCTCCTTTATCAAAAACAGCTTTTGTTAGATTAGATTTCTCAAAGTTGCAATAATTACACGATCCGTAAATTTTGATAGATTCCATATTTGCACTTGTGAAATTGCTGTGATCTAGCGTACATTTGTAAAAAAAAGATTTAGTAAGATTAGAACCTGTAACATCAATGTTGTTTGTTATATTGGCTATATAAGCTTGGGATAGATCACAATTTTGGCAGATATAAGTACTTCTTAATTGAGCCAAATCCTGGGGATTAAACGCCAATAAATTAACAGGAAAAATAAATATTAAAAATAACACTAGATTATTACTCATGTTGACTCCTTCAATAACAGCGGTGTATCTCGCTATGACAACTATTATTCTAATAGATAGAATTATAGACAACAAGAGTTTTACATGTTAAATATCTCTAAATATCTTAAACTTTGTTTGATGGTTCTTTGCATTCCTCGGACATAAAGATACAATTTAATTGATTAGCTAGACGTAATCCAGCAAGAGCTAATTGTTTTCTTACAACAGGCATATTATTTTCTATATATTGAGTAGAGGGTGATGTATTGTATAATATATCAGAATAAACGTATTTTTTTACTAAAATTAGATTTTCATTTTGCCAAGAATCATATTTAGCATTAATTTGAAGCTCGGTAAAACTTGATTTTGGATATTCTTTTAGTAAATCTTGTATGTAATCTTCAAACCAGCTTTCATCAGTAGGATTCAATGGTCTGTTTGGGTTGTGTAAAGCCCCAAGTCCGTAATCCCATAAGCTATGAAGATCAGCGTAAGGGCCGCTAAGCTTAAATAATTTACCACGCTCATCGCCTAGTGGAAAAAGACGTGAGATTAACGTCCAGCTATGTAACGGCTGGTGCATATCTCCAAAAATGTGGATATACATTTTTAATGTAAAGGATTTTTCTCCATCAGTTGCAGAGCTAGAAATTAAAACTTTCTTAAGTTTTTTAAGCGTTGATATAGCTTGCCCATCACTATAGATTTGTGGCAAAGGTGTTTTATCTATGGTAAATAAATCACCTTGGTAATGCCAGTTGTTAAACAGCTTGATATCTCTTTTTTTTAAATCGTCAGGCCAAACGCTTGCTGATACAAAATCTGTTGTTAAGGGATATTCAAGATCAGTAAGTTTTATCAGGCGATCTAATGTAGGTAAAATATTTTTATCAACTTGCTTATATGCGATTTTTGCAACTAGCATATGGCCTGCCTCTTCCCACCCGTAGCTGTTGTTTACAATAGATAGTAAAAAAAAGATAATTAGTAAAATGTGCGGTGGTTTGTGTTGCATATGGATGTTAGATATATTCGCTATCTTAAAAATAATAGTTAACTACTTCTATATTTTGAGTATATATGAAACTTATAAACATTTTAAAGAGTAATTTTAAATATAGATATACGAATAGTGGTTTTATGCTCATAGGTAAAATACGTTAAATATCATATAGTTAGATAGTATATAATTGGTTCCATTTGTATAAGATAATCCAAACAAAATAATTATAATCATGTTATAATACAGTTGGTAGACATAGATAGGTAGGATTGGTTTATGAGTACACGTAATTATTTACTAAAAGCGATGCTTCAATATATGGGGTATACGACTACAATGGATGGACCAAAATTAGATAAGTTAATAGAAAAATTTAAGATTAATGTTAATGCACGACCCGAAGTTTTAGCTGCTCAACTCAATAAATTAGCTAGCACTCAGAGTTTTAATAATCACATGCAGGAATTGCACAGAGCAGAGTATGGACCTAATGCTCCACAACCCGCTAATTTAAGACCACTGCCTCGACCGGCCCCACAGGCAAGCTCGGAGCCGGAAGAGAAGTATGTGTATAGGTACCGTCAGATGCTTAGACTTACGCCTTATTGAGAATTGAAAAAACATTATGAGCTATAGAAGCTGCTCAATAGCTTTGACGAGCCTGGCGTTATCAGGTTTGGTTGTAGAGTGGAAATAATCAACTAGCTTTCCTTCGCGGTTAACTAAATATTTATGAAAGTTCCATTTTGGTGCAGTGCCAAAACCTAATTCTTGCTTGGCCCAAAGATAAAATGGGTGGGCATCTTTACCTGAGACTTTGGTTTTTTTTGTAAGCGGAAAGGTCACACCAAAATTAACTTTACAAAAATTTTCAATTTCTGATTCATTTCCAGGCTCCTGGCTGCCAAAGTCATTACTGGGTACACCTAAAATAACAAAACCACGATCTTTATATTGCAAATAAAGTTTCTCTAACCCATCGTATTGTTTAGTAAAACCACATTTAGAGGCTGTATTGACTATTAATAACACTTTTCCTTTAAAAGTATCAAGAGGTAAATTTATGCCCTTGATAGATTGAAAAGAAAAAGAATAAATGTTTTCTGGGGCTTTTGTTACACTCGCTGTTGAATCAGATGCCATAAGAAGCAAACCTAAAAGTAGTGTTAATAGTCTAAATTTTAATCTCATAGCTTCATGCTAGCACTAGTAATAAAAAAAGTCTAATGTTAAAGCTTAGGTTTGTTAATAGATTGAGTTAGAATATAATATCTATGTTTAAGTGTAAGCGACTGGTTACTAATAATAGAGATTCTCGTGCAACAAGATTTTATTGGCTTAATAAGCTGGTCTGAACAATTCAATATGTTACCTTGGCGACACACGCGCAGCTTGTATAGAACCCTGGTTTCTGAAATTATGTTGCAGCAAACAACTGTGACAACAGTGCTTAATAAATTTGAAAGCTTTTTGCTTCAATACCCTTCTATAACAAAATTATCTAGTGCAACTGAAGAAGAAATACTTATTGCATGGAAAGGTTTAGGGTACTATAGGCGAGCAAAAAATCTTCTAGCAGCCGCAAAATATATAACATCTAGATATAATTCAAATATACCTGTAGATTACCATCAGCTTATCGCTATACCAGGTATTGGTGATTATACGGCTAATGCTATGTTAGCAATAGGAGCGGATAAAAGAGCACTTGCAGTTGATACTAATATAGAGCGAGTAGTTACAAGATATTATGGATTAGACGAAACACCAAGTGCAAAACCTAGAGAAAATATTTTAAAGCTTTATAAAAATAATCAAATACTGAAAACAGATATATCATCTCGCGCACTCAATGAGGCGTTAATGGATTTGGGCAGGGAATGTTGTACAAGCAACAAGGTCAATTGTGGTTCATGCCCTTTACAAAAAAACTGTGTTAGTAAAGATAAATTATCACAAAATATAATTTCTCTTAAGAAGCAAAAAAAAGTTACTTATGAATTAGCTTTACTTCGAGTGTTAATTATAGATAAAGATAGTTTATTTTGTTATCAAAAGTCTGAGAACGAATGGTTGTCAGGTCAGTGGGAATGCCCGACATTTATTGTTAAAAGTGCTGATGATTTGAAACAATATCCTAGAGCAGTATTTATCTACGAGCATTTACAATCATTTAAAACTACTATTACAAAGTATAAAATCTCAAATTATATTTTAAAATTAACAATACAAGAATTTCGTTGTATATTTTCTTGGGATAAAGAATTATGCAAAATATCTATATGTAAATATAATAATTTTTCTACGGCAACACAAAAGGCATTGAAAAAATATCTAGCATTCACAGGAGAGATCTAGGCGTTGCATACTATTGGTGTCGTTGTGATTGTTTTGGCAGTGTTTGTAGATACAGTGTATTCTATTCTGTATCTACACAGTTTATTAAGAACCACTTGCTAACAATATCGTGGTGTCGTGCAAGCATAAACAGACTCAGGATGGTAAGTACTAGGCACTGAATGGCATAAAGTTGGTGGTGGTGTATGTCCTGCATATAAAAGTGGTCTGGTATCTGAGTGCGAATGTTCTGGCAAAACAAATCCATTATCTTTAAGTATATTTTCGATATATTTATAACCGCTCCCAGTTCTCCCAGCGTGTTCATATTCAAGTCGTAGGGCAAAATTAAGGTAACGAAGGCCATTTACTTTATCGCATAATTTTAAATAGCATTGACCCATGTCTGTATAGCAATGCATTTGAGTTACTATTAGGTCGTCATGTCTAGGTATCTGTTGTAGTACAGCCCAGTAGAAGGTTATAGCTTCGCGGTATTGCTCTCTTTTATACAGCACATCGCCTTGTAATTGCACTAATAAACATCGTATTCTATCGCCTGGGTTTGTGAATTTATATGCATCAACAATACATCGCATTGCCATATCCGTGTCTGGGGCTTTTTTCCAAATATATAAATGTGCCATATTCGCTAGACAAAGCGCCCGCTGGTATCGCGATATGCTGGGAGTGTTTATCGCTCTTTGTATGTGAGTAATTGCTGTGTCAAATTCACTTTCTTGAAAAGCTAAATTTGCTTCTAGTGCATGACGAAAAAATAAATCACTTCTACAATCTTTATCCTTAGTATCAAAAAATGTATATGTCATTGTGTCCTCTCAAGTATGTTTTTATTAAAATTACAAGGAGTTAATCTTATAGTAAGTTGATATTATCTACAAGTTTTGCAATGTGATTTTCATGTGTTTTTCTTATATATCATTTAGATAAAACGGATGCAGTCATTCTTGAAGAACAGGTTATTTTCTGATCTTCATTAAAAATATTAATTTGCCATATTTGAGTAGTGCGTCCCAAATGAATAGCCGATGCTTTTGCTGTAACTATTCCATGTTTTACAGAACGTATATGATTAGCATTAATTTCTAAACCTACACAATAAAATTTTTCGAGATCAACAACTGCATTAGCTGCAGTGCTTGCAACAGTTTCAGCTAAAGCTACATTGGCGCCACCATGTAAGAAGCCTATTGGTTGTTTGGTTTTGCTTGTTACTGGCATAGTTGCAATTAAAAAGTCATTACCAATTTCTATAAATTGAATATCGAGAAATTCTACCATAGTGTTCTTTCCTCTTTCGTTTAAGAGTTCTAGACTAGGCTGTTTAAACCATATGGTCATATCAATATCCTTAGGTATCATTATTTTATTATTATGTTGATTAAGTTTCGTCAAAACATAACAATAACTTTGATAAAAAACAATTGTTTTTTATTCTAAGTGTAGAATAACTTAAATTAAAATTGACATACAATAAGATAAATATATACTGCAATTGTAATTCACAGGTGTTAAATAATGAGTATAGATTAAGGTTTGGTTAGACAGCGCATAGAAGATGGAAGACGCAGAATACAAGAATTGTACCAAGAGGAACAGCAGCGTTTAAGAGAAGCTGCCGACAAGGCCCATTATTTGGTACAAGCTAATATTCTGCAAGTTGGTAAATTTACCAAGGAAAAAGTCCATACAATATTAAGTGGTAGCTATGGCTCAGCTATTGAAGGTGCTGCTATTGGTGCTGGAGTGGGATCATTAATTGGCAGAAAAGACTCTACTCTGGGTGGCGCACTTGTTGGCACAACGATAGGTTTTGCGGCAAATTCTTTAATTAAAGATGTTATGTATGGAACGGTCGTTGATGTGCAAATTTCAGAAAAAGCTGCTAGACGTGTTAAGTTTACTGAAGAACATGCATCTAGTCTAAAACAGGGTTTAAGTGATGGCAAAGAACAACGTTCCACAAATACTACTGGTTGGAAACGTTATCAAACTAGAATAATTAGTGTGGCTAATAAAGTTAATTTAACTGAAGAACAAGCAACGCTGTATTTAGTTGCTGGGATATCAAAGAGTATTTTAGGAATTTTATAATTAATAGAAGAACAAATTATGGGTATCAAAAAAATCATTTTAACGCTTGGTGTGGTATTATTTGTAAATATAGCAACTGCTGGCAATGGAAGCATTGATGTAATATTGCAACGTTCCGGAGGAAGTGGAGATGTGCCATTAGTAATGACCACTGATTTTACTAATATTAGAGTTATATGTAATGCAATTAGTGGTACAAAGGCTAGGGTTATTAATAAAAAGGATGATGGTATACGCTGGTATGAGGTTCAGGCATTAGATGGTGAATGCCATGGAAAAACCGGCTGGGTTAGTTTTGAGCATGTAAAAGTGGTGTAAATTTATTTATGTTTATAGAACAAGCAAAATTTAATAAAATTGGCAGGAATGAACTATGTTTTTGCGGTAGCAATAAAAAATACAAGAAATGTTGTATTAATGTAAAAAATACTGAAAGTGATACAAAAGCTTTAGTTGAAAAAGCTCAGAATAACATAGCTTCCAGGCTTGCCAATGTAAACCAGAATTACAAATTTATTAACCCTGAGAGTGTTGGCGCTATTAAAATGTCAGAAGTGATTATAGATTTTGCAGATGAGCTTTTAGATATGGCTAATAATTTTAAGCAATATGAGCGAGCATTGATTATAGCTATTGTAGCCTGGAATTTATCCATGGTAGACAATGATAAAAGAACGGATGCAATAAATGATCTTTTAGATCGGTTAATGATTGATAAAGATTCAAATGCGGCTAAAGATATGTTAGATATTTTAAATTGGCACATTGAGAAAAAGCAGAGCTTATATCCAGATATAAATAGACTAATTATGGATTATGAAATTATTAGAGTAGATAAAGATGATTTTCATTTAAATGTAGCATCTACTCTGTATTAATTTTGTTTATTATTTATGGATTAAATTTGATAAAATAATTATGACAGATCCAAGATTAAATTCTATATTTTCTCTTGAATGTCTTGATCGCATGCTTAAAGCAACCACCGGTATGTATGATTAAACACAAGAGTTACTAGCTAAATTTAATAAAATTGAAGATGGGAATATTAATGAATATATTGAATTCATTAATAACGTAATTGAACTTTATGAAGAAAAGTGTAATAAAATATTTTGTGGCTTCCTGGAAAACTGCAAGATTTGGAAAGATGAAGTTATTACAGAAAAACAACTAGAAAAAATTTTAATAGTTGAGGAAGCATTAAGCAAAACCTTAAATGATAATAATGACATCCTAAAACTTGCATATCAATACAAATCAAAACTTAGCGATCAGAATACGCAAGTTTGCTTCACTAATCAAGTGGAATGAACGAAATGACGTTGGGGCAAAAACGTTTATTTATATAACCTATTAATTTGTATAGGGGTTTAGATAACTAAAACACCATTGACATATATCATATACCGATATATAATATAATTAAATGATAAATAATTTTTCTAGCAAAACAGCGCAAGATATCTATGATGGAGTATCGAGCAGATATGCCAGAAAAATTAGCCATGAACTACATCATAAAATCCAAAGATTATTTGATCAATTAGATGTAGTAAAAGACATTGAAGAATTAAGAGTGCCGCCTAGTAATAGACTAGAGAAGCTTTCAGGCGACTTAAAAGATTTCTGGAGCATTAGAATTAATGCACAATATAGAATTATTTTTAAGTGGAATAAGAGTATAGCATTTGATGTTGATATTGTTGATTATCATTAATTCAGGAGGTTGTATATGATGCCAAAAAATAGAGCACCAACTCATCCAGGGCAAATGTTATTGCATGAGTTTTTGGAGCCGATGAATTTATCACAAAAAGAATTTGCCGAGCATATTGGTTGGACATATGCACGGTTAAATGAAATTATAAATTGTCGAAGGGGCATAAGTCCCGATTCTGCTTTAATATTAGCTGAAACCTTATCTACAACACCAGAATTTTGGCTAGATCTACAAACAAAATATGATTTGTGGCAAGCATCGAAAAAACGCAGAGGAAAGCCGAAAATAAAAAAATTACTTATCAACAGGAAAGCTGGATAACGTTCTGTTTAGGCTTTTTGTCACTCCGCAGGTAATAAATCATCAAATAATCTAATCATCGTCTTCGTTATCATGTTTTTTATAGCTAATTTTTCAATACCCATTCCAAGAGATCTGTTGATATTTGCCATTTGTACAGATTTTTTTTATTTCATCTCTCGATAAATACTGCTTATGACAAATACATTCAGTTTTTAGTATCTGTTTGATACTATTTTTGGATGCTCTAATTTTGAACTTTCATTGAAATCCTTGAAACTATTTGAAACTCTAAAGTTTTCATGATAGATTGTTTGATGCAGAATATGCTGTTAATAATTATTAAAGTGAAGGCATCCCCATGAAGAATAATGCGACTATTTTTGAAGATTACAAAATTCGACGTGTATATGATGAAGAATCTGAAACATGGTTTTTCTCAGTTATTGATATTGTACAGGCTTTAATTCAACAGCCTGATTATCAAACGGCTCGAAAATACTGGAATAAACTAAAAGAAAGGCTTAAAAGCGAGGGAAGTGAAACGGTGACAAATTGTCACCAGTTGAAAATGGTGGCAGAAGATGGAAAATTAAGGCTAACAGATGTTGCTAATGCAGAAACACTGCTACGTTTAATTCAATCTGTTCCTAGCCCAAGAGCAGAGCCAATCAAGCTTTGGTTGGCAAAAGTTGGTTATGAACGTATGCAAGAAATGACTGATCCAGCCAAGTCTTTAAATAGAGCTAGAGAAACATGGCAGAAGCATGGCTATAGTGAAAAATGGATCCAACAACGGATGATGGGTCAAGAAACTAGGAACAAGCTTACTGATTATTGGAAAGAGCATGGAATTAAGGAAGGTGATGAATTTGCGATCTTAACTAATATCATTCATCAAGAATGGACTGAGATTAGTGTTAAAGATCATAAAAAAATTAAAGGATTAAAAACACAAAATCTGCGTGATCATATGAGTGAAGCTGAACTAATTTTTACTGCACTTGCAGAATTATCAACTAGACAAATAGCAGAAACTGCAAATGCTAACGGCATGAAAGAGAATAAATTAGTTAGTAGAGAAGATGGAAGTGTAGCTAAAAAAGCTCGCATGGACTTGGAAAGTAAAACGAGGCAAAAAGTTGTGACAAGAAATAATTTTCTTGAATTAGAAAAATCACCTGAAGAAATTAGCGACTAGTAACAAATATACTTTACAAAAACCATTTGAGATGTTGGATCAACTCAGGTGATCGTTCGGATTGGCTCCCCGAGTGGGACGAATTTCGAACTTTTCGGGTTGATATAATAGAAACTTTAAATTTTGCTGCTAATCTTCATTTTTTAAAGGTGGCTTGATACTCTTACCATAGGATTTTAATAGTTTGTAAACTTAAAAATTTTGACATCAATATATTTCAAGTGATAAGATTGTTAGCAAATTTAACCAGAGGTTGGTGTTAAATATGAGTATAATTTTATCTAACATGTCAGATAACCAAGATCAAAAAGTCCATCTCTGGCGTCATTGTCCGGTGGGTAAACATTTTGTAAAGGAATATTCGAGAGATAACCCTCCCAGTAAAGATCATCCCCATGGCTCTGTTAGTACTGTACATTCTCATTGTGCCACTAATCCAACTAGAAAGATCAGGCCAAAAGGGGAGGTTATAGTAAAAGATTTATTATCTTTCGATGAAATTTCTTATATTAGCAGTAAATATTTTGCAGAGTTAACTGGGTTGCCAACAGCCAATGCTCTAAAGTTTGAACATGCTGATAAGTATGATATTTTTATTCGTGGTTGGGTGCATTATTGGAATGATATTTTTAACTTTAAGGAGCCACTAGATCCAAATTTAGTAAAAGCATTAATTGCGAGTGAATCTAGTTTTGATATAAAACCTAAAGGCAAAAGCCAGGCTATTGGTTTAATGCAATTAATGCCGGATACTATCACCTATTTACAAAATCTTAATGGAGAGTTGAAAGATCATTTCATACGTGTTAGCAAATCTAACTACTTAGATCCTTCTGCTAATATTTGTGCTGGTGTGCGTTGGTTATTTAGAAAGAAAGTTACGGCAGCTGAACGGTTGAAACGTGATGCTACTTGGATCGAGGCAGTAGCTGATTATAAGAGCTATTTAAAAAAGATGATATCCGGAGAGAATCCAAACCCAAGCGGTATGGATAACTTTAATGAGTATTACGCCATGTTGAAAGAAAAGGAGAAAGGTAGGTAGTGGAGAAAATTGGTTTTACACTATTCGTAAGGTTTCAAATCACTTCCAACCATTGCCCAAGACTTGCCACTATCACTGCTTACCCATAAAACGTCCGCACGAACACAATTGGTGTCTAAATCGTCAGAATCTTTTACATGTAAATAGGTAGTTTTTATGAGTATATTTTTAGATTCAATGTAAATATTATTTATTGTTTCTAGAAAATACATAATATCGCTATTGTTTTTTTCTTTAGTAAGAGGAATAAATGTGCTGGAGTGATTTTTCCATACAGGATTTTTTTGTGTAGTATCTAGAGATAATAATCCTGGAGAATCACCATTCCACAAATAAGTAGTTACAAATAATTTGTTATTTATTATATAACTATTGTCGTCCATCCATTCTGAATTTAATTTTGGCCTTTTATGTTGTCGCCAAGTTTTACCGCTATTAGTTGATACCACATAGGATGGTTTATTATTTGAACAGTTAGCACATCCAATACTAATTATATTGTTATTAACGGTCATATGGCCGAGCTGCCATTTTGATGGAAAATGTTTAATCAATTTCCAATGAATTCCGTCGTTTGATCTGAACAATATATTGTGTTTTTTTTCAATATTATGACTATAAGAATTAACTAAAATATATAAATAACTGTTGGATTCACTCAAGTCAAAGTTATGGTAATCATATATAGCAGGGATTAGTTTTTTTAAAGAAATGTAACTGCTATGAATTTTTGTATTATTGGCAGAGAAAATTTCGGTGAGTATTTTTAATTCTTCCTTTTCTTCAATTAATTTGAATAGATATTTATTACTGCGAAAGGTGACTGTGCTGATATCGGTATCGTCTCTATCTGTAATAATTTCATCGTTGCTTGCTATTGCGTATGTTATGTGAGAAATAGAGAATACTATTAGTATTTTTATAATAGTTATTTTAAAAATTTCTAACATAATTTAAATTAGCGCTGGGACTTTATTAAGGTATTATATGCTTTGTAGTTTGAGTTTTATAGTGATTTCTTATGTGTCACATAAAAAACTTAAAGATAATCCAATGTTCAGGATAATAAATGTGCGACGTGATGTTATTTTGCATGTTCCATTAACATAGAGAGTTTTTTGTAATAAATACTTACTTTAAGATATCTTTGTTTCGCGTAATCATAAAGTTTAGTACTTTTAACCATTACAAGTTTGTAGGGAGAGCCTTTCTTCTCCACAGAGATATCGACTGGCAATCCTTGCCTGTTGATAATATCAGCCACATGATCTCTGTCAGCAGTAACTATCGGCCATATTTTGGTTGATTCAGTTTTAGAAGTTAAGAAACTTGTAGCTGTTTTGCATAGATTACATTTGCAAGGTAGAGTAGTATCAATCGACTGATCATCAATGGAACGTAAACCTTTATCATATTCTTGTTTGAGAATACTCATAAGGTGTTCATTAAGTTTTATGAATAGAGATGTATAAGAGGTATTTTTCCTATCCATATTCGCTAGTTGTTCAAGAATAATATCTGATAAGTCTAGTTCGGGGTACAATATTGGATTTGATATTAAATGATTTATGATGGGTTGTGTTATAGTGGTATTTTTAAGTGCATCGCAGGCATTAAATAAATCTTTAATAATAGTGATTCTTTTATGCAAGTATTTCGCTATCTCAACTAGGCTGGTACGTGCAGTACTTTTATCGTTTTCAATAATTGTATTAATTTGATATTTTAATAAAAATTCCACCAATTTGTCATCTAAGCCGGAATTTAACATATGACGCACTAATTCATTAATTTTTTCTAATATCTTATTACTATGAAATCTATAATTATTTTCTTTGTTGCTCCAGTTTTGTATTGATTCTAGACACCAATTAGGGCCGTAAATATCTTGTAACTTTGCCAGCCAATTAATATTATTAATATTAATTGTAGTTATATCGAGTTTCGACAAAAGGGTTTTAGCAACTCCTGCATTATTAATATAGCAGGCTATTTGCATAAATGAGCTTAAGTAATCTTTTTCATTGTAACTGCGTAATAATATCTGTTCTGCTTTTTGGATAATATTGACTAGTTGTTTCTCATTGCCTGGTTTTTGTGTTCGTTCTAATAAATCATTTATTGCGCCAGTATAATTGAGTTTAAAGTTCATTATTTGCTGATCTGCTTCTCGCCAGAGTACCACGGCGGCTCTACGATACCAATAATCCATAGTATTACCATAATTACCCATATAGCCTTCATACTGAGATTCTACAGGATCAAATTCTTTAGTATCTTTTGTCCAACAAATTTCGTCTTCTGATAAATAGTAATTTCCGTGTGGAAGTTCCTGATCGTTACTATCTAGCCAATACGATAACTCAGTGCTATTTTCAATGAGTTCCTCAAGCTCAGGCGCATTTTCATCTTCATCATCATAATAGCCGCCACTGGTGCTCCAAGATTCATGTAGCTCTACTAATGCAAGATGCGATATTAATCCTAATTTTTTTGCCGCATTGCGGAATGCCACTGCATTGCTACGGTCGCCTCCTTTTAACATTTGCCATCTGAGACTGTGCTCTGTATAACTATGATCTAAGAAATATGCTAGCATTAACGGATCAGAACTAGTATTATCAGTGTAACTAAAGTAATCTCTAAGTGCTATTTCTAAATCGTTATTTATATATTTTGGTAGTTCGCTATTATCTGATTCCAAAACCAAGTTATAAGTTAATGCAATTCGGTAGCCTTGTTTTATTTGCTCTACTTCATGTTGGCAATCAGAATAAAAAGCTATGCATTTTAATTGTTGAGCGTTCAAGTTTTCTGATATAAAAGTATGTTTTTTATTATTATGATGAATAATTAAGTCGCCACCTATATGTGGTGTAGGCAAGATAATTACTAAGGTGGCAATCATGCCTTCTAGTTTTTCAGAATCTTGGTGTGGTTTAAAAAATTGTCCAGGACTATAAATTAACATATTATGCAGATGTGCTGTTAACTTGGCATTTTCAGAAAGGCCAAGAGAATCTCGTATAGTCATTAACATATTAGTAAAACTAATTTCGTTATAGTCAACTTGTAATTTATCTGCGGAAATTTCTTTAGTATCACGAACTTTTTTATCTAGCAAGGTTTTATCACCCTTGCCAAATTTAGCATCTGATGCTAGTATTAAAAGTTTATCAATATCTTCTTGAATAATTGGTAATTTTATTGAATAGGAATTTTGTGCTATAATTTCTATACGCACAGTATTAGAATTTAATTCATATTCAGCATGGAAATTAGTATTTGAACTTGATTCAGACTGATGTTTTTCAAGTGCGTTTATTATCTGGGAGGTCATTGACTTATCCTGTGTATTAAATTAAGAGCCATATTGTCGCCATCATGTTGTGCATCAATTATACATTGGCAACAGTATTAGGCAACACAAAATCATGTAGTAAAATAGCAAATACATATCGAAATTAGTATACATCAGAATGCTCAAATCCTTATTTATGATATAATCCTCAGAGCTTATTAACCAAATTTTATGATAATTCTGTTCATATGAAATTAGAGCAACTTAAAAAAATAATAGCTGAGGCGATCAATCGTGAATCACCGGAACTAGAGTTTAAAAAATCCATGTCATTACTAAAACCAGCAGTTTGTACCGTGTGTGCCTACTTAAATGACAATGGTGGTAAGGTGTTAATAGGTGTAACTAATGACGGGACAATAGTTGGCAATACAGTAAGTGACAATACACAGCAAGAAATTGCTAATGAATTACTAAAAATAGAGCCTGCGGTAAAAATAAAAGTTGATTATGTTAATCTGGATAATAATAAACAGGTTGTGATTCTTACCGCTCAATAAGGGAAGCATGCACCATATATTTATGATGGTAGACCATATTATCATATCGAAAGTTCTACTAGTAAAATGCCCCAACATTATTATGAGCAATTGTTGGTTGAGAGAGGGCATCTAAATCATAGTTGGGAAGAAGCTATCATGATTGGCTGTACCTTGGATGATTTAGATACAGATGAAATTCATAAAACGGTTTCCGATGGTGTTAAAGAAAAACGCATACCAGGTAGAGCAATAAAAGAAGAGCCAAAGGATCTGTTATCCAGGTTTAATTTAATCCTAAAAAAGGCAGTAGGCCACATTAAGCCTAATTTTCTAGCTCATTAATTAATT
>CAZSRF010000030.1:0-31140 GCA_964609155.1 uncultured Gammaproteobacteria bacterium
GCCACTTCCCCTAAAAGGGGAAGAAAACAAACTCACTATGGCTGAAGGGTTACGTGCGTGCCAGATTGTAAACACCCCTCCGCCTCACTTCGTTCGGCACCTCCCCTATACAGTGGAGGATAGGGGGTGGTGAACGCCACCCCTAGTTGACCCTACCTAGTTGACCCTAGTTGAGCTTTGCTCATTTGCTTTGATTTCAATAATTGCGCGCAGGATTAACCCAATAAAAGCGCAGTTTACTAATAAACTGCACCTACCATAACTCAATAATGGCAAAGTTAACCCTTTAGTTGGCAGTAAGCCCAAGTTTACACCAATACTAATAAAACTTTGTGACATAAAATAAAAAGCTGCACCATAACATAAAAAAGCTTGCCAAACTAAATCGCCTTTCTGAGCCAAGACGCCATAGTAAAATATTCTAGCTATGATAACTAAGTACAATAAAATTATAAAAATAGCCCCTATCAAACCTAATTCTTCTGCAAGAATTGCAAAAATAAAATCCGTATGAGCTTCTGGTAAAAAAAATAATTTTTGAATGCTACCACCCAAACCCAGCCCAAACCAATCACCCCTTCCATAAGAAATTAAAGCTTGGGTTAATTGATAACCCGATGTATACGCATAATCCCAAGGATGCAAGAATGTCGTCAACCTGGCTAACCTATATGGTGAAAAATACGCTAAAAAACTCAAAGCGATAATCGCTACACCAAATAATAAAATTAGAGGACGTAACGACACTCCTGCAACAAAAACCATACCCATAAAAGTTAAGACAATTACTACGGTGGCTCCAAAGTCAGGTTCTAGCAGCAACAAAACACCACAAATACATAGCCATAATGTTGGTACTAACAAAACATGTAAATCATATGTCATTTCTTGTTGATAGCTATCAATAAAATTCGCCATGTAGATCACTAACACTATTTTTAATATTTCAGATACCTGCAAATTTAAACCTGGCAACGATAACCAACGAGTAGCCCCGTTTACTTCACTACCAACTAAAAGAACTAATAAAAGCAAAAAAATTGTAATATAAAGCAGTAAAGTACTTAAAAATTGCCAATGTGAAGTATCTACAAATAACATAAAGGTTAACAGTAGCAAACCAACAGCTAGACAGGCTGTTTGGTTATAAAAAAAATAAAACGGAAGATTAAAGTTCTTTTCAGCCATTGGCATTGAGGCTGATGTTAAAATAAGAATTCCAATTATCAATAATAAGCTGAAACTAATTGTTAATACTGGATCTAAATTGATAATTCTTTTATTTCTCATATGACTAGTATTTTGACTTTTCCAACTTTATGTTCAAATACCAAATTAAACCTTTAATGCAATATTTTCCATAATTTTCTTACTAAAGAGCTCTCCACGATGAATATAATTATTAAACATATCAAAGCTTGCACATGCTGGAGAAAATAAAATGGCATCAAATGCATGAGTGCGAGATAAGATTAGCTTTATCATCTTATCTAATGCAACTACCCCATTCTCTTCAGTGATTTCTATTACTTCTATATCTGATTGCTTCAGATTGACTACTTTTAATAACTTAGATCTCGTAGATTGCTCTTTACCATAGATAATTATGCCAGCAATTCTATTATCTAGATTAGTTAAAAAATCTGTACAACTTTGCGGATCATCAATATCTTCTTTGACTACACCACCAAGTATCAACCAAATCTTACCTTGTATTTGTGCTTTTACACTTTTAATTGCTACGATAGTAGCATCTAGATTAGTAGCCTTTGAATCATTAAAAATTTTAATTTGGTTGTATTCTGTAATTAATTCACATCTATGCGGAAGGCCGGTATACTTTTTAATATTTACTAAATGCTTTTTTATATACCCTGTGAGATTGCATAAAGAAAACGCAACCCCTTCTCTTTGTTTTTTTTCTTGTTTTTGTTCTGATAGCCATTTTGCAACTAGCAAACCCAAAGTAGCCAAAAGATTACTAAGATTATGCTCAGTTTGCAGCACTATCGGTAAATCTAAGATTGATACAATATCAGCTTTATCTATGCATATATAATCAGCATTATTTTTCGACTCTACATGAATCACATGTGAGATATCTAAACCTGTTTGTTTATAAAGTTCAGAGTAAGGTAATACTGTGCTGTAAGCTATAATCTCAGCATCTGTCTTTAACTCATTGTGTTTAATATTATATTTGCTTAGTAAATATTCTTGATCCAAATTTATAATATTATATTTGCTATTTTTATAGATCTTTAATTTATCCGCAATATAATTATCGTAATTGCCATGCCAGTCTAAATGATCAATCGATACATTCAAACAAACTGCAGCTAGGCAGGAAAATTTTTCAGTTAAAGCAAGTTGATAACTTGAAAGCTCTAACACATAATCAAAACATTCTGCATATTCTGTTTTACTAAGAAAATCTAAAACAGGAACTCCGTAATTACCACCCAAGGCAATTTTATTTTTTGAACCTTCTTGCAAAATATAAGCCAGTAATTGACAAGCCGTACTTTTACCATTTGTACCTGTAATCGCAAAAATGTTAGCATTCTGATGGTATGCTGGCAGACAAGCGCTGAATAATTCAAGATCTGAAATTACCTGGCCTTTCTTAACAATATTTTTAATTTTTTCAGGCTTAATCCCTGGGCTGGTAACAACCAAATCAAAATTATTCAGCTCAGTAGTATTTTTTAAATCTTGCAAATCAGCGTAAATATTAATCTCTAGGTTGTCATCCAGATCTTTTGCATTTGTAAGGCCTAGTGAACTAATAATATCTTTTTTATCAAGTAATTTTTCATCGTAAATATTAATTATTAAGTTATATAAATTTGAGCTGCTAATGCTATTAGAATTATTAAAGTTTAGGCTAGAAACTAAATAGAATTTTTTAACCAAAAACTCCAAAATAGAGCGTCCTGTGACGCCATAACCCAAGATAGCAACATGTTTCTGTTTTTTCATTGAGATATCTTATCTTATTTTTAAAGAAGACAAGCCAATTAAAACTAAAACAAGAGTAATAATCCAAAAACGTACAATAACTTTGGGTTCTGCCCAACCCTTTAATTCAAAATGGTGATGAATAGGTGCCATTTTGAAAATTCTTTTACCTCTCGTTTTAAATGAAAACACTTGCAAAATAACAGAAATCGTCTCAATAACAAAGACACCACCCATAATAAATAATATGATCTCTTGCCTAACCATTACTGATAATGCACCTATAGCAGCTCCCAAACTTAAGGAGCCAACATCACCCATAAATACTTCTGCAGGATAAGAATTAAACCATAAGAATCCCAACCCCCCACCAGCTATGGCTGCACAAAATATTACTAATTCTCCTGAACCTGGAATATATGGAATAGCTAGATAATACGCAAAATTGGCATTTCCTGCAGCATAAGCAAAGACCCCTAATGCTACAGACACCAAAATAATGGGCAAAATAGCAAGCCCATCTAAGCCATCGGTTAAATTAACAGCATTACTACTTCCAACGATAACAAAATAAGTAAAGGGGATGAAAAACACACCTAATGGTATCGTATAATTTTTCAAAAAAGGAATAATTAATTCTCGAGCTTGCCTGCTATCATCATAGAAAAATAAAAATATTGCGGTCGCTAATGCAGCAGCAGACTGCAATAAATATTTCTGCTTTTTTAATAAACCAACTGAATCTTTGTAAACAAGTTTTCTATAATCATCGATAAAGCCAATTAAACCAAAAGCCAAAGTGACTAATAGCACTGTCCATACATAAATATTTTCAAGTCTACACCATAATAATGTAGTAACAGTTATGGATAATAAAACTAAAATACCACCCATCGTAGGGGTACCTGATTTGCTAAAATGTGATTTTGGTCCATCATCTCTAACATTTTGACCAATTTTCAACTTGGTTAACGTTCTGATAACATAAGGCCCAAAAGCTAAAGATATGAACAGCGATGTTAAGACTGCCAGAATGACCCTTAAAGTGAGATACTGAACCACATTAAATGCATGGTAATAATTTGATAATAAATCTGCTAACCATAATAGCATGGTAAAAAACCTCGTTGCTGGTATTGTTGTCTTACTAAGTTAGTTAATGGATAAGAATCGGATTATTGTAAAGCCCAATAACTTTATCTGTAACTTCCCACATCTTCATAAAGTTTGAGCCCTTAACTAAAATAGTTGCATAACATCCTTCAGCACATTCTTCCTTCATCCATCTTACTAAAGTATCGCTCAAATCTTGCTTATCAGCAAATATATTCATAAATCGTTCTTGGTATTTAATAGACTTCGTACTACTTTGCCCAAGTTTTGCTTGATAAAATGCATCCAAAGTATATTTAGAAAAATCACCAAATGCAACTAATAAATCAATATTTAAATCTTTTGCTAGCTCTCCTATTTTAGTATGCTCTAACTGAGCCTGCTCTCCTAGCTCTCCAAGATCACCTAAAATAAAAATTTTCTTTCCTTCACACCCAGCTAAGTATTTCAATGCTGCCGCTACGGAGGCAGGACTTGCATTATAACTATCATCAATAAGAGTTTTATAGTTATCCATTTTTATTGCCTGCATACGTTTATTAACGGATTTAGCTAAGGCTAGCCCAGTTACAATGTCAGTACGACTTACCCCTAATGATAAGGCCGCTGCTACTGCTGCCAAAGCATTTAATACTTGATGCTTTCCTAACAAAGATAATTCAATATATTCAACAATTTTTTCGTTATCTACTGTAGTGTAATTTAATCTAAAACTAGTTTTATCTGCTGCGACAATGATTTCATCTGCCCAGACATCAGCATTAGGATCAAAGCCAAAAGTTTTATGTTTGATATTATTTAATTTTGGATTATCAGCAAATTTCTCTAACAACAGAGTTTTATAATCAAAATTATAATCATATATTGCTGTTCCTGTAGGCTTCAAATTATTAAATATATCCAGTTTCTCATAAGCTATCGCATCAACATCCGCAAAATTTCCAATATGTGTTGCCGATACAGTAGTCAAAATTGCTACATCAGCTGTAAATAAATTCGTTAAATATGCTATTTCACCCGGATGATTCGTACCTATTTCAAAAATACCTGCCCATTGGTTTTTATCAGCACTAAAAACAGCAAGAGGAACACCAATATTATTATTAAAGCTTGCTTGGGGACATAATATTTCTCCTACCTGTCTCAAAATAGCAGCTAAAACAAACTTTGTTGTAGTTTTACCATTAGAGCCTGTAATGCAAACTTTAGGCTCAGTCCATTTATTAGCAATATACTTTGTAACTTCTCCCATCGATAAGATAGTGCTTTTTACTAAAATTTGCGGAATACTACAGCTTGGATTTAGTTTTTCAACTATCGCTATTGTAGCTCCATTTTGCAAAACTTCAGCAAGATAATCATGACCATCATAGGTTGCACCTACTATGGCGACAAATACATTGCCTACAGTAATCTGTCTAGAGTCAATTTTAATATCCGTAATTAATGTATTTGAGTCTACCCGAGTAAACTGAAAAGTATATATTAAAGTATCTTGTAAACTCAACAATAATTCTGCAATTGTAAGTTTTATCAATGTATAACCCTATTTTTATTTAATTAAATAATCTACTATAATTTGAATTAAGTACTAACACATAAATCTTTTACAACTAGTCTTTCATTGTACTTTCTTTTTTCAGCACCATAAATCTGATAATCCTCATGCCCCTTACCTGCAACTAATATTACATCATCTGCTCTGGCTACTTTAATCGCTTCTTGAATAGCTTGTTTACGATTATTTAATACAGTATATAATTTATATAAGTACTCCGATTGAATTCCATGCTTTATATCAGCAATAATTTGATTTGGTTCCTCTGTGCGTGGATTGTCATCAGTAATAATAATTTTATCAGCGTATTTTGCCGCTATAGCACCCATTAAAGGTCGCTTTGTTTTATCACGATCCCCACCGCAGCCAAATATACACCATATATTTGCGTTTTTATGATTTGACTTGAGGGTAACCAAGGCTTTTTCTAAGGCATCTGGTGTATGAGCATAATCTACTATGATACTAATTTTATTATCAACATGATAAAAACTTTCCATTCTGCCAGGAGCAGGATTTAATAACGGAACAAAGTTTACCACTTGTTCTAAATCATAATCATTCAAATACAGCGCAGACAACACAGCTAATAAATTAGAAATGTTAAAATCACCTATTAATTTAGTAGCTATAGTAAACTTTTTATTGATATTTTTTTTATGATCAACTAATAATATTTCAGCTTGAGTGAACAAATCGATGCATTTATAACTCAGGCATTGTAAATGTGTTGTATTATATTTGCTTCTCTCAAAACCATAAGTCATTATAGATTGACCAGAATTACTATTCATTACTTCCGTTAACAGCCTCACCCCGTATCTATCATCACTGTTTATAATAATATTTTCTACACCGGGGAAATAAAATAACTTTTTTTTAGCTAAATAATACTCTTCTAGGTTTTGATGGTAATCTAAATGATCTTGTGTCAAGTTTGTAAAAATAGCCGTTTTAATATTTACTGCTGATAACCTACCTTGATCCAAAGCATGCGAAGAGGCTTCAAGACTGATTATTTTTACATCTTGGGTCCTATAACCAGCTAAAATCTCTTGTAGTAAAATAGGATCAGGGGTGGTGGTATCTAATTTATTAAGAAAATGGTTTGATAAGATATTACTTATTTTGTCAAAGCCCATGGTACCTACTAGGCCAACATCTTTTGTTTTACAGGTTGCTTGAAACACCATCTGTGCTAACAAATAGCTACATGTAGTTTTACCGTTAGTGCCTGTAAAAGCGTATATATTTTGATCAAGACTTGGTTGATTATAAAAGTTTGCAGCAATTTGACTAACGTATATATTTAAGTTTTCAATAGCAAAAGAATTGTTTTCATTTAAATTTTTATTAATATTTTTTTTACTGTCATTTTTTTCATAAAAAATAAAACTCGCACCATTATTTAACGCATCATCAATATAGTTACGTCCATCAAGATTGGCACCCTTGTAAGCCAAAAATAATTCTCCAGATTTAATCACTCTACTATCTAATTTTAAACCTAGAATTGGCATACTAGCATGTAATAACAAAGCTTCACGCTCTGAAGATAGTAAAGGTATATTATTAATTAAATCAACCACATTTTTTTGCATAATACTGTATATAATCTAATTAATATTCATTGGTTCCGTCGTCTTTGCCATATCTAAACTGCTAGAGGAACTATAGGGAACTCCATTTAATTTTAGAGCTTCTGACATAACTTTGCTAAAAATTGGGCCGGCTACTTGCCCACCATAATATTCATTATTTTTAGGGTCAATAACAAATACTAACATAGCAAATTTTGGATTAGGATAAGGTGCCATGCCGATAAACATAGAATTATGGCGATTTTCATCATACCCCCCATCACTCACTCGTCGTGTGGTACCGGATTTTCCAGCAACCTGATAATTCGGTATAGCAGCTAATTTACCTGTTCCATCTGGTTGCACAACGTCATTAAGCATTTTTAAAACCTTATCGGCAACGTGCTTACTTATTATTTGATTACTAAGATTATCAGTAATAACACTATTTTTATTATTATTTTTTAAAAAAGACATTGGGACCATCTTTCCGCTATTAGCAAAAACAGAATACGCTTGCATTAGTTGCATAGGCGTCGCTGAAATACCATAGCCAAATGACAACGTAGCTAATTTATGATGCTGACCTTTTTTTATTTGATTAATCCAACCTGCGACTTCCCCCGGTAAATTAATAGAAGTAGGAGATGCAAAACCAAACTTATATAATAAATTTATTAAATTCTCTGGTTCAAATTGCAAAGTTAACTTTGCGATGCCTATGTTGCTAGATTTTTTTATAATACCATTAAGGCTTAGAATGCCATTGTTTTTTATATCACGAATTACTTTATTATCCACTTTATACCAACCCGGATCGGTGTCAACCAAAGTATCTTCAGAAATTACATTGGCACTTAAAACAGCTGCCATGCTAATTGGTTTTAATAAAGAACCTGGTTCAAAAAGATCTGTCACTGCACGATTACGAACTTCTTTATAATTCACATCACCACGATCGTTAGGGTTAAATGCAGGTTGATTGGCTAAAGCCAAAATCTCACCTGACTGAACATCTAATAGTATTGCAACTCCAGCCTCTGCATTGTGCTCGCTTATTGCTTTTGCTAACGCACTGTAAGTTAAATATTGTAGACGCAAATCTATGCTTAGAGTAATATTTTCACCAGGCTTTGCGACACTAATTTGCTTTACGGTTTTTATCGTTCTGCCTAATCTATCTTGAATGACTTGTGTATTACCAGAAACACCACGTAATTGTTTGTCAAACAAATACTCTAAACCCTCTTGACCATGTTCATCGATTGACGTAATACCCAATAATTGTGAGGTAACTTCCCCATTAGGGTAATAGCGACGGAACTCTTTTTTACTATAGATACCCGGTAAGTCTAATTTGGTAATTAATTCTGCTGTATCAGGTGCTATATGGCGTTTTATGTAGACAAATTCTTTAGATTTATTTTCTTTTAATTTGCTACTAAAATGATTTTTAGGTAATTCCAAGATTTTTTCAAGCGCAGCGTAATTATATTGCAATAAATTATTATCGCGTAAAATAATTTTGGGATTAGCCCAAATAGTCTCCACAGACGTGCTAACTGCTAGCGGCTCTCCATTACGGTCAAAAATTATTCCTCTGTATGCAGGTACTAAATTAGTGCGCATCGTCCTAGCTTCACCCTGTTTTTCAAGGAAATTCTTTTGTGCGATGAAAAGATATCCCAACCTACCTATAAGACATATAACTATACCCACACAAGCAGTACATATCAAAGCTAATCTTAGCTTATATATTTTTTTATCCCGATAGCGCTGTCTAATCATTGAGAGATATCCTGGAGTTGTAATCACCCACTTTAATAAGTTTAGTCTCGTTCCAGGTAGGAAAATGCATATTAAGATTTTGATTCGCTATCTTATCAACACGGTTATAATTAGTAAACGTACTTTGCTCAAGTAACAATTGAGTCCATTCTTGATATAAATTATTCTGTTCAGATACTAATTTTTGTAATTCTGCCATACTCGTTCTGTTGATATGTCTGACGTATATAATAGATAAACTAACTAAGAAATTACTTATAAGCAAAAATATTGTAATAAAAATAAATTTATTATTACTATGGGATTTTAAATCTGCCCTTTTACTATTCATCTAGCTATTATTCTTGCCCGGTTATTCTATACTAACTACTTACTCGCCATACGCTCAGCTATTCTAAGAATAGCACTCCTTGCTCGAATATTATCTTCAACAGTACAAGCTTTAAGTGGTTTACTGATAATTTTTAATTTTGCACTACTAATATAGCCTTTTTGAGCTAACTCCTTTTCTGTCAATGGTAATTTCTTTATAAAATTTTCTCTACTATTTTTAATATTGCCACTATTATTATTTAAAAAATTTTTTACTATTCTATCTTCTAAAGAATGGAACGTAATAATTACTAGACGTCCGCCAGAACTTAGAGCCTCTAAACTTTGTTTTAACCCAGATTCTAACTCTTCTAACTCTTGATTAATAAACAGCCTTATAGCTAAAAATGACTGTGTAGCTGGATGTTTATTTTTAGGCCATTTTGGATGCGCTAGTTTTATAATCTCTGCCAATTGTAGCGTACTAACAATTCTTACTTTTTTACGCGCTATGGCAATAGCATTGGCAATTTTTTTAGAAAATCGTTCTTCACCATACGTCCACAACACATCAGATATTTCTTGTATATCTGCAGAATTAATCCATTCTTCAGCATTATATTTGCAATTTGAATTCAAAGAATTATCCATGCGCATGTCTAAAGGACCATCTTTGGAAAAACTAAAGCCTCTTTCTGGATTATCTAATTGTGGAGAGGAAACACCTAAGTCAAATAATATACCGTCTATCTTAGTTATTTTATTAGACGTTATAACATGACGCATCTCTTTAAAGCTACCATGGTATACAGTAAGATTTTTATGCTTTAATGCAAGATCATGAGCTGATTCAATAGCAGCAGGATCCTTGTCAATAACAATTAGTTTACCATCCTGGTTTAATCTTTCTAAAATTAATTTGCTATGTCCGCCTCGACCAAACGTTGCATCTATATAAATGCCATCTGGTTCTACAGCAAGAGCATCTACTGCTTGTTTGAGTAAAACCGTTGTATGATCATAGCTATGAATATTGCTATGAAAGCTGATATTAGTATCGGCTTCTGTGCCAGTGTTTTTCATAACTGCAATAGTAAAAATTAAGCGGTCGATCGATAAGCCGGGTTCTGTCGTGGACAACCATTCATCTAGGATAGTCGTCACCAACTACCTCAAGCAACCTACCCACTGCTAGTACGGGTCGTACTATAAGAACTCTATTTGGTTTTGCTCCAAGCGGGGTTTACCATGCCATAAATGTTACCATTTATGCGGTGCGCTCTTACCGCACCATTTCACCCTTACCTAATGTATAAATACAGTAGGCGGTATAATTTCTGTGGCACTTTCCGTAGACTTGCATCTCCCAGGGATTACCTGGCACTTTACCCTATGGAGCCCGGACTTTCCTCACTATACATTAGATATTTAACTATATAACGATTTAGCGCGACTGCCTGATCGACCTGTGGGGATAATAACACAGAAATAAGCTATCACAAATCGTTAATTACAAATAATAATACAAACCTAAACTCACATTTTGGGCTGTTAGAGCATCAGAGCCTGGTTTTCTTAATATCACAACTCCTGGAAGTAATGAAGGCGAAGCATTTATCTTGTGATATCTCATAGCACCTAAATCCACATAATTATAAGCTAGGTTTAAATTAAGGTTTTTATAAATATGATAATTGGCACCTATTATACCTGACCACGCAAAATTAACGATATTATTAGTATCTAAGAATAAATCTGGATCGCCATATAGCCGAACTTTTGAATTAATAAAAGCCGCACCTACGCCTCCACCTGCATATAGATTCATCTTATTAACAAACTGCTTATTTAAATATAAATTAAACATAGCTCTTTGTGCCTGCATTTCAACATCAATATAGTTGTCAATAACTGTTGGAGGCGCAAATGCTGGCTGCTTTTTTGTATTATGTCTTTTATACCAACTATATTCTAGTTCACCCCGTAACGACAAATCATTTCTTTGGCTATCAAAAGACAAAAACTTTCTACCTGCAACAACTGAAAAGCCAGGAACATTTCTATTAATATTAAATTTATTAATTTCATCTAAGTCAAAAATTGCAGGATCGATAGTCGAACCAGTGTGAAAACCATCTACTCGCTGAAAACTCATAACCGCACTTACCCCAAGGTATCCTTGCGGCTCTTTATTATTATAAGTATTACTATAGGCCTCACTATAGCTAGATAATACGCCGCAAATTGTAAATAATATTACCTTGAGTATCATTTTGTGCATATAAGTTTATTTCCTTGAGATTGTGATTGAGAACACGTCCATCCTGAGTTTGGCCTAAAAGTAAAAGTGATACCTCCACCAAAAGTTAATACAAAGTTATTAAGAGTTGAGGTAGATAATACGTTTTGGCTAAAACAAGGCACAGGTATTGATTTATTAATAACCCATTGTCCCAGAATAATCTTGTTGCTAGAGACAGCATATGCATTAAGGCATCTTAGATCAGGTGCATTACTATTGTTGCACTGTATTAAAGCTGGTCGTTTTTGGCCTTTTGGACATCTAACACCTGCTGCAATAACATCATTAAATATGGCTGGATTAGTTACAACTGGTAAAGCAACCTCTTCAGAGCTAACGACAAGCCCTGCTCCAGATACCATAGAAGTAGAAGTAGTTGAACTACTGAAAACACCCTTACCATTAGGACAGAACGTAATAGTATAATTAATATTATTAATTGCAGTATCGCTTGGATTATCCTTGCTTGAGCATTGCATCGTTCCATGCTTATCGCCATACTGATACTCATACGCATCAGGACATCCTTCAATCAACCATCCTAAGAGAGGCTTGACTGTTGATAACCACTTTTCTTTAGCAGCATTAGAGCCTGTACAGTTATCGTTTTTATCTGTAGGGATTCCAGGCCAGTCAATACAGCCACAACATGCAGTAGAAGCATTAGTATTTGTCCCAGGGGTGTTCTCATTACACGATAAATCGCCATGGCAAAAGTTATAACAAGAGTCTAAATATTTATGACCACCGTCATTTACTGTTTCACACATAAAAAGCTGATTATTTGTGAAACTTTTCTTACCTGTGCCATCCTTCAAAAATAAATCGAAAGTTTCTCGTAATTTAAAAAGATTATTTAATTCAGATGGTATCCCAGGAGGAGCTACTAAAGGGGATATATTTGCCATAGTTTGATAAGATAAAAAGGTGCCACAAACTCCAGATCCTGCGTATTGCAAATACCCGACGGGATATTCTAACCCACAAACACTTCCAGCAGCACAGTCGGTATCTAACATACACTCTTTTTTTGGAGTATTAGCAGAAACTTCAGTAAATATATGTGCTTTATAACCAGTCGGTGGAGTAAATTTCCAAGTGCATCCTTTCATATAACCAGTCATACCTGTGGGTTTGCCGCCTGTAGTTTTACAAAAAAGCTCTGACTGGATACTTTGATTACCAAAAATACCTTTAGGAGTTATTGAGATTGGAACATTAACACCATTGATAATGCTTATATCATAGAAATCATTTTGCTTGTCGTTCATAGTGATTTCAGCCTGTGTGAAGGCACTAGTCACTCCTTTGTCAGGTGAGCAAGTGCCACTTGGAATAGAACCACCGAGGGTAGGTAAAGCACCAATCATGTTCCCTGATGAATCAAGTGTATTACTATACAAACGCTCACCACAAGGAGCTGATTTACAATTATAATTTTGACTATCTTTCGTACATTGACTTTGACTAACAAAATTCAGAGAATACTGAGTCACCACTGTTCCATCAGGATCTTTGCGATCAATTAATTCTACAGTATATTTACGTGTCGCCTTACTTTCCAATATATAATCAGAGTTATTATCAGATTTACTGACTACATTAGGGTATTTGAAAAAACACATTACATCATTCGGAACTTTAATATTTTTACTAGAGTCTTTGAGATCTGGTTCAAAATGATATAATTGTTGTCCACAATACCCCTTATTATTAAAGCAAGCTGTTCCAAACGCATCACCATTTTTTCCGTCAGCGTCTTGTTTCTTACAATATACTACTTTGCCACTATCTTTTATTGGAGTGCCTTTGGCTGCCCATAGAACTGTAAAAGGACAATTATTCACAACATCTATTGTTCTCGTCCCACCCGCAAAACACGAAACCAAAAAGGTGTTTATAAAAAGCACCAATAAAATTCTTAATTTTAGAACCTGCATAATGTAAAACGTATAATTAAGTGTATTATTTCTCAGTATAGGCTTTTATTGCCAAATTATACAAATGCTTCCTATTTATACTAAACAAATCAGCTAGAATTTTTGCAGCTGATTTAGCGGAAACACCTTCTTTTTTAAACAAACTTAATTTTTTTAATAACTCTATGTCAGATATTGCCAATGTTGAATCGTTTTGGGTTATTTGTAATCCAGAAATTATAACGACATATTCACCCTTTATGCTTTCGAGCTTTGATAATTCGTTTAGGATTGTACCGACTGGGCCATAATAGACTTTTTCGTACGACTTAGTAATTTCTTTAACTACAGAAATGATAGTATTAGAACCGTAGACTGTGTCAATATCATACAATAACTTCAACAATCTATGAGGTGCTTCATATAAAACTATTGATAGATTATTAAACTGAGATTTGCACTGCTCAAGACTCTTTATTCGTGCAGATTTTTTACTATCTAAAAATCCTAGAAAACAAAATTGTGCACAATTAATCCCAGAAATGCTAATAGCACTAGTTACTGCTGTAGGACCAGGCACCACGCTTACCTTTATATTATTTTCAAGAGCAGCCTTAATTAACACATATCCAGGATCTGAAATAACTGGCATGCCAGCATCGGTTATTAGGGCGATTTTTTTATCTTGTTTCAATAAAGCCAATATTTCTTCTGTACGAGCCTGTTCATTATGTTGATGATATGACTTAAGAGGTGTCTGGATTAAAAATTTTTGCATTAGATAAGTGCTATGACGGGTATCTTCTGCTAAGATCAAGTCACAATTTTTTAGAATATCCACAGCACGGAATGTCATATCCTGTAAATTACCAATAGGTGTCCCGACTATATATAAAACAGAAGCATTGCTCATGACAACCCATTACCCCATGTACTTGCTAAATAAATTGCTAAAAAATTATACTCAATGCTATTGTAACATTTAAAAACAACTAAGAACCACTAACCGAAATGATGCAATCAAAATTTTTAAAAATAATTATACCTGGCCTATTTTTTACTACATTGGCTCATGCAGATGTAAAAGTTGCTTCTGATGAAATTGAAAAGCAAACAATATTATTGAAAAATACAGAAACCCTTATTGATAATCATGAATTTACGGCCGCCTTAGATATTTTAGATAAAATTAATATAAAAAACCTAACATCTAAACAAATAGCTAAATATCAAATGCTACGCGCAAATTTATTTTTTAAAGATGTCGATGTAGATACTGAAACAGAAATCTCTACAGAAACTTCAATAGAGACTGCTACAAATATAGACACTACTCCCTTTGCTCACAATTCTTCCTCCACTACCGAACAACCTGACAATTATCAAGAAGCTTTACCTGCAGATGACACGTTGAACTTTAGCAGTAAAAATCGTATTAACAATCAAAATATCTGGCAAAAATTAGTAACACAAAATATTCATAATCTGGATGCAATATCAAATGATCTACAAAATGACTCTTTGAAACCCAGAACTAAAAAGATCTTAGGCTCTAACAAAGAGTTTCTAGCAGGTTGGCTAGAATTAGCTGCTATCACTAAAAAAACCTCTGAACTGTCAAATGATGACTTTTACCAAAGCATTATTAACTGGCAAAAAAAATTTACTGCACATCCCGCTGCAAGTTACATTACTCCTCGCGGTTCTAACATTAACACAGTTAGTACAAACAAAATAGTAATTTTATTACCCATTTCTGGTAGCCTAGCGAAAACAGCGGAGGCTATTAAAGACGGTATTATCACTGCGCATTTTGAGAATACTAGTTTTTACAAACCAGAACTAGTTTTCATGAATGCAAGCAGTAAACCAGATTCTATCATCCAGGAATACAATGCAGCTTTAAAGTTAAACCCTGATATAATAATTGGCCCCTTAAGTAAAGAATCTGTAGAAATACTATCTAACCAAATAAATCTTAATTCTCCAGCCATTATTGCGCTTAACTATACCTCAGATAATCAACCTACTAGCAATAATTTTTATCAGTTTGGGCTTTCTGCTGAAGACGAAGCTGAGCAGGCAGCAACAAAAGCATGGAATGACGGTGCCCGTAATGCATTAATCTTGGTTGATGACAATCAGTGGGGAACAAGAGTCAGCAACGTCTATAGAAATAGCTTTACACAGTCTGGTGGATCAATTACTAAAATTGTTAAAATCAGATCCAATGATAACCTAAAACGGCTTATAAATACTGTTATTGCAACAGAACAAAGCCAGTATAGAAAAAATGCCTTAGAAGTAGTGCTAAATCAAAAAATCAACTTCCAACCTCGCCATAGGAAAGATTTTGACCATATTTTTATTGCCACTTCCCCTACTATTGCTAAACAGATTAAACCTATTTTAAAGTTTTATTACGCTGATTATATTCCAGTATTTGCCACTTCAAATATTTATAATTATATATCTGATCCTTCTAGAACAATAAACGATCTAGAGGGCATTCAGTTTTGTGATATACCTTGGATAGTCAATCAAGACAACATTAATTTTAATAAGACTATCTCTGAATTGAAAAAAGTAAAAGCAAAAGATTTTGATACCTCTATTCGATTATATGCTCTAGGAATGGATGCGTACGCCCTGTCATATAATTTAAATAAATTGAATTATGCACCCGAGATAGGATTATCTAGCAACACTGGACACTTATATAAAGACTCGAATAATAAAATACACCGTTTACTATCATGGGTGACCATTGAAAATGGCAAAATTAAAGCCCTTGATGAATTGACTTGATTTTTCAAATGAGCAGAACACTGGGTAATGAAATAGAAAATTTTGCTTATAAATATCTATGCTCTTTTAATTTAAGATTGATTGCTCGCAATTATTATTGCCGTTATGGCGAAATTGATCTTATAATGCTCGATGAATCTATATTAGTTTTTATTGAAGTTCGTTATCGAAAAAATGATACTTATGGACATCCTATAGAATCGATTGACTTAAAAAAACAGCATAAAATATACCATACTGCACTTAATTTTATTAGTCATCATCCAAAATTCAGAAGTACACAATATCGCTTTGATGTGGTAACATTATTGGGTAATATAAATAAAATAAGAACATTTTTTACCAATTTCAAACTTAGTCCAGTGCTTAACCCAGATAGTGATTTAGCATTCGAATACCAAGTACAAATCAATTGGTATAAAAACATCATTAACGAAGAACTTATTGAGCTGTAGGTATCATAAATGGACATCATTGCAAGAATCAACGAGCATTTTAGTAACTCTATACAAGTTAAAATTGATTCTGCAGATAGTCTTCCAGGAGTTATAGCTGAGGCTGCTAATTATATCGTTCAATCTTTGCTGGCTAATAACAAAATTCTTACTTGTGGTAATGGTGGCTCAGCTTGTGATGCAGCACATTTTTCCTCGGAATTATTAAATAGATATCAAAAAGAACGTCCGAGCCTACCAGCAATAGCTTTAACTACAGATACAGCAACTCTGACTGCAATAGCTAATGACTACCACTATGAACAGGTTTTTTCAAAACAGATACGAGCCCTAGGACAAGAAAATGATGTCTTGCTCGCCATTACTACTAGTGGCCAATCGCCCAGTATTATTCAAGCAATTCAAACTGCTCATGAACGTAATATGAAAGTTATCGTTCTATCAGGTAAAGACGGGGGAAAGCTGCCTGATGTTTTAAGCCAACAAGATTTAGAGATTCGCGTACCATCTGCTATCACTGCTCACATACAAGAGACCCATATCGTGATAATTCATTTATTATGCGATATTATTGACCAACTGTTATTTACTTAATATAAATATTTTATATATCTAATCGGAGAACCCATGAAATATTATTTAAAACCACTCTCTATTATATTATCAGTAAGCATTGTATTTTTAGACTTATCTGCTTGCGCTCCTTTAGTTATTGCTAGTGCAGCAAGTGGCGTTGCTGTTTTGACTGACAGGCGAACAACAGGAACGTACATTGAAGACAAAGCTATAGAACTTAAAGCTTATAAATTATTATCTGAAGACAGGAACCTGGCCTCTAGCTCTAATCTCTCTGTGACCTGCTATAACGAAAGAGTGCTCATCACAGGACAAGCAGCAAGCGACAACGTTAAAAATCAAGCTGAAAATGTGATAAAAAACATTCCTAAGGTTAAAACTGTTTATAATGAAATTCAAATAGCAGAAAAAGATGGTATAAAAAAATCATCCTATGATTCTTGGATAAGCACTAAAGTTAAAACTAATTTAGCTTCGGATTTGAGAGTTAATCCTTTGGATATCAAAGTTACAACTGCTGATAAAGTTGTCTATTTGATGGGCCTAGTGACCCCTAATGAATCAGAGATTGCTACTGATATAGCTCGTAAAGTCTATGGCGTTAATAAAGTAGTAAAGCTTTTTGAGTATGTGCATGTTCCTAACACTCAGCTTGCTCAAAATGCATGAGTCTTAGAGCGCAATAAAAGTAAAAAATATTATAAAAAATAAAGAGATGTCTTATCTTAATCCTAGTTTTTTTAATAGTTATCATATACAATGGGGTATTAATATTATAGAATTTAGATAGCAACAGGTTATCTAGTCAGCTTTATACAGTATAAACTTTAATTAATAAAGAAAAAAGAGTATCAATATGGAAAAATTAAGTTCAACATTAAAACAGCTTTTGAACGAGGCTAACATCAGCGAAGCAGAATTAGCTAGACGCACAGGAATTGCTCAACCCATGGTAAACCGCCTTGCTACAGGCAAAAATAAAAATCCTAAATTAGAGACATTAAAGCCAATTGCTAAGTACTTTAGTGTGACATTTAGTCAATTACTAGGTGAAGAAGATTTACCCACCAATGATAAAAGAGCCGATCAATTTAATAGCCAAAGCTTTCAATTTCCGGTCATTCAATGGTCTCAATATGGTAAATCAAGTAGCAGCACAAAAATGATGGCAACTACTGCAAAATTAAGCAACAAAGCCTTCGGTTTACTAGTTGCCAACAATGAATTCGAGCCAAGATTCCCAGCGAGTACAGTTTTAGTAGTTGAACCAGAAGTACATGTCGGTTTAAACGATCTCATTTTAATTAAAAAATTAGACTCTCAAGAGCTGCTTTTTACACAAGTTAAAGAAACTAATGAAACAGGTCCAACTAAATTACATAACTTGAGCAATACTAATGATAGTTCTACGCTTTTGTTTGATAAAGCTCAATATGAATTAGTAGGTGTGCTAGTACAAACTAGTTACGATTTTAAATAATTTAACACTCTTATATTATCTGGATTAGATATCCATCGGGGGCATAGCTCCCGATATACACAGTACTCAAGGAAGAAGTAACATGAGCAGAAATCACAATCATAAAGAATCTCAAGCATCAAAGATATGGAGCTTTGCCGCCGGCATTATGAGATGTCATCGACGACTTAGACCCCATGCTCATAGTTCTAGAGTTATTTGCCCGGCAGATGAATCTTTATACCCAACCTATGTGAGCTCGAATTATACTCCATCTTGTAGGCCTAATAATAAATAACAGTAAATGTTTACCGTTCTGCGCAATTTACTTTATGCTCTACAAAAAGTGGTTACCGTCACACAGAAGTAAAAGGATAAATCTTTTAGGTTTTATGAGAGCTGACAAGGATTTAAGTTGTAATTCATTATTAACATATAAATTTGAAGGCCAGAGAGAATAATGCGTTAAATCAAATGATAGTTAATATAGGAAGTCAATACCATACTAATTTTTCTTGACTACTTATAATATATCTTAATTAATTTAAATAAATTATGAATACAACATTTCGTATAAATTTAAAAAATATCTTGTTGACACTTACTTCTTTATCTCTTAGCTTTAACACGACAATATCTAGTTATGCTAATGAGGACTACTCATGGTATAAAGTATCACCTCATTATAGCTTATCTGTATTTAATGATAAGATACCATCATATAAAGCATGGCCAAGTGCTGTATCACCTACAAACGTCTGGTGGATACCATTGGAGCTTAACAGCCTCCAAGCGGATGCTATCCAAGCAATTATTAAACCTGTAACATACCCTGATGGTTGGCAAGGTTATGATGTTACCATAGGTAACCAACGGCAATATCTTAGTCCTCAAGAATTTGAGCTTGCCAAAGCAGTAGGTAAACTTGTCTACAAACCTAAAGATAGAACTAACGGCTCATGCACTGCTACACATGTAGGTAATAACTATGTTGTTACCGCCGGGCATTGTATCGACGATCCAACTCTCTTTTCTGATACCTGCAGCTCATTACAAGTAGAATGGCATTTTAGGCGCTCACGTGTTGATTTTCCAAAAACTCCTAAGTCTTCTCTTATTGGCCAATGCCAAGAAATAGTTAGCTGGAGCTTTAAGGTCGGCAATCCGAATTCTATAGATCATACCATATTTCGGGTAGATAAGGCTCCGGAGGCAAGAATTGCTATTGAGCCTAATCCCACGTTAACACCAGGCAGCAAAGTGCATCAATTTTCTCATCCGGGAGGCATGCCTTTAATTTTGGCTCAAAATTGTAATATCAATCAGTTAGCTTTTCAGTATTACCAACATGATTGCTGGGGAGCTTCTGGCAGTAGTGGTGCAGCTCTTATTGATGCAAGCACAAATAAATTAATTGGCTTGCTCTCTATGGGCAGTGATGACACTTTCTTTTCTTTACGTAATGATGTTTCTCCAATTGGAGCATTTGATCCTACAGAAGTTGCGCAATTTCTTGGAGATTAAGGTGCTGCGTTGTTTCCATGTTTTTATTTTGTTTGTTACTTTGTTATAACTTTTATTGTTACTTTGCTGTTACCTTGGTTAACTAATTGATAAAATATGCTATAATTCAGACCAATATAGTAATTTTCACACAAACAATAGATGACTTGCATGCCCAGAAAAACCTTAAATTGTTTTATCTTTAAAAATCCCTCATCGTTCTAACTTGTTAAGCTGTCGTTAATTTTACCAATGTATACTCTATGACATATAAACTTACTTTTCGATACATTAATATGAGCACTCCATACACAGGCAATATAAACTTTCTTTGGTATGGCAATCCACTTGCACCTAAATACTTGAGCGCAGCTTTTGAGGGACCACTAAGCTTTTTAAAAGCAACTCAACAACCAACAGCTACCGCTGAAGGTATCCCTCAACCCGAATTTTCAGGCGCCACTTTAACCTATTGGTGCCCAGCAGAACATAAAGAAAAAGTAAAACAATATTTAGATAATCGTTGTAGAGAATTAGGTTTAGTTAACACTTTTGAGGTTAAGTCTGTTGAAGATGATTTACTAGAACAGCTGGTTTCAAAAGGTCATCTCAATGAAGATGAAAAAGGAAAAATACTAAAATTGTTGACAAAAATTAAATCTTACGGAGATTTTAATGTTGCTAAAGAATTGTTTAGCCCTCTAATTCTTCTATTAGAAGGTGGTTACTTTTTTGATACTACAATATACCTGCATGCTAAAAAAGAAGGTGAAAGTGGCTTTTTGTCTTTACCAGAGATTACTCAAGATTTTCGTTATACTTTTCACAATGGCACTATCATCAGACCTTATCCTCAATTAGATGTGTACACATACGCAGGCAGAAAAGACAGTCCTACTCTAAAAGGTTTTGCCTATTTAAATATAGAGACTATTGCTCGTTTATACGATGAAGATCTTACTGAAGTAGCTATTGACCCATTAAATGGCTTTCCAGAAAAAAATAGAATTATAGATAGTCACAGATTAGATGTGATGGTTCTTGCAGAGAAATTTAAAGAGCTTCGATATAAGGACACTGCCCAACAAGAAGTAGCTACTGGAATATTTTATCCCCGTTCTAGGCTTGAAAAACCTGCTTATTATCTTCAAAGTGTCGAAAAAGGTAAGGCTTGTTTTACCTATCAAACTGCTCCAACGATTACAAATGCTCCTAGGTTTATGGAAAGATTTTTTGGCATAAGCTCTTCCCCCATCACTTTTCAAGAAAAGGGCTTTCATTCAGAGCTAGAATTGGATAATTATAGAATTGTGAAAAGTTTTGGACAGTCTGGATGGTACCATTCTGGAAAACAAACAAATCTTATCTCGCAATTAAAAATATATTTAGATATCTTTTCTAAGACAATCACCATCGCAACCCCTGTGATTATAAAACATGTCTTAGGAGTAATATTAAATTTACTTAAAAGAATACTATTTTTAAGTGTGCCGCAAAACCCGTTAACATTGCGCCAAAAACTCACCCTTGCCTACACTGAAAATGATTTACCCAATCAGGCTAGGAATGAGAGAGTTGCTCAGGATTTACCTCCAATTGTACCTGTGACAGAAACCCCGGGTCCAACTTAAACCATGTTAATATCTCACTCAAATGAGTACGTTAAGTACTGAGTACATAGAAGTGAGATATTAAAAAACTTGACCATTAATTAAGCCGCACCCAACATCTGCACAGCAGAAACATAATCGTCTTCACGCCCTAAGGCATCTGCCACAGCTTGATACGTAATTTTACCATGCATAACATTAAGGCCATTTAATAGATTTTTATCCTTAAGAAAAGCTTTCTTATAGCCATTATCTGCCAGACTAATTACATAGGGCAAAGTTGCATTGTTTAACCCAATAGTGGCCGTTCTAGCGCATCCGCCAGGCATATTAGCTACACAATAATGAACAATACCATCTTCAATAAATGTAGGCTCAGCATGCGTGGTTGGGCGACTTGTTTCAAAGCAACCGCCTTGATCAATAGAAACATCGATTAAAACAGAACCTCTTTTCATAGTACTCAACATTTGTTTAGTAACCAATTTAGGAGCAGCGGCCCCTGGGACTAAAACAGCACCAATGACTAAGTCTGACTTGGCGACATAAAATTCTATATTGTGTTTAGTTGCAAAAACTGTATTTAACTTAGAACCAAATTGGAAATCTAATTCTCGCAGTCTTTTAATAGATTTATCTATAACTGTTACATTAGCTTCCATACCAATAGCCATACGTATACTGTTAGTCCCTACAACGCCTCCCCCTAGTACTACTACCCGTGCTGCAGGCACACCTGGGATCCCGCCCAATAACATTCCACTACCGCCTTGGGATTTTTCTAAACAATGAGCACCTGCTTGAATAGCCATACGCCCAGCTACTTCGCTCATCGGCGACAACAATGGTAAGCCACCAAAATCATCAGTAACAGTCTCATAAGCTATAGCTACGCAACCTGATTGTACTAATAGATCAGTTTGTACTGGATCTGGTGCTAAATGTAAGTAGGTAAATAAAATTTGATCTTCTCTTAAAAGCTTACACTCTTGCGGTTGTGGTTCTTTGACTTTTACAACCATATCAGCTTTTTGATAAATTGTTGCTGCATCTTGACTTATATCAGCACCAACGTTTCGATAATGATGGTCATCAAAGCCTACTGCATGACCAGCTGATGATTCCACAATAACTTTATGCCCTCTTGCTATCAACTCTTGTGCATTTGATGGAGTTATTCCGACTCGGAATTCATTATTTTTAACTTCTTTAGGGACACCAATTAACATATTTTTTTCTCCAGTATATTTATTGTCGATATTTATCGATAGTAAACAAATTTAATACTTATTTTATACTATTAGAAAAAACAATGAAAAGTATTATTTTAGTTATAAAAAATTAATTTAAAAGCAAATAAACATTAGTAATAATCAGTAAAGTTCAGCTTAATTAAAAGCCAGGGCTGTCTCTGGTGAGCAGTTGGAAAATTAAATAACCCACCCTTAACGACGTCATCCTTGGATTTTTTTGCTCGAAAGCTTGAAAAGAACGCTAAAAATTCGCAAAAAAATTCAAGGATCCAGGAAAAATCTACCTTGTTGGCACCAATAAGCAAGATCGCCTCTGGATCCTAAAATTTTTCTGTGAAAGTTATTACTTCTTTTCAATATTTCGAACAGAAAAATTGTAGGATGACGCTACCCCCGGTAATTATATTTAAGTTTACAACTGTTCGCTGGACAGCCCTGAATTAAAAGCCAGTCTACAAATTTACTTATCACTGTCTTTATCTAATTCTGGATTAGATGCTACAATTTTTAAATTAGGACGAGAACTTTTACTTCTTAGATTTTTTACTTTACTAGAAGATTGGTTGTCATTTTTATGAGAAATAGAACCAGAAGATGTCTCAGAGGCGTTCTCATGATCATATGCCTCTTCAGCAAACACCATGCCTTTTCGATTTTCTTCAGCATAGATGGCAGTTATAGACATAATAGGTAAATAAATATCACGACTAACTCCAGAAAACCTCGCAGCAAAAGAAACGTAATGATTTTTCATCTCCATTCCATGGATAGATTCAGGGGCGATAGACAATATAATCTGACCATCTTCCACATGTTCACGTGGTACAACCACTCCCTTGTAGTTCGCATCAATAACGACATGAGGAGTCATATTGTTATCTAAAATCCAATTATACAACGCTCTTAAAAGATACGGTCTACTAGGGGTCATATCTTATCCAACTATCCTATTCAATTATTTTAGTAAGTGTTCACTCGATCTCGAATTTTGTCATCCCAGTCAAGCGCAAAGCGCGCAGAACTTGGATCTATTATAAAGAGATCTCGGTCCTGCGCCCAGTTTCACTGGCCTTGACCGAGATGACAATACTACGTAAACACATACTTATTTTATCCAATTACTCGGCCAACTATTTGACTTTATATTAAATATTTTAACTCACTATAAAGTAGCATGCTCTGGATTATTAATATTAACAAACATCTTCTCAGCAACTGTAAGACTTGCTTTGAAAGAATCTCTTTCAAAGATTCTTCTCATATAAGCCTTAATAGCACTTGCCTGTTTTGGTAATTCTATACCATATTTTGGCAAACGCCATAATAATGGAGCAATACAGCAATCGATTAAAGTAAACTCTTCATTCAAGAAAAATTTTTGTTCTGCAAAAGCGTCATTGATACTTAATAGACTTTCTAATAACTCTTTTTTATGCTGTTCGATACTCCCAACATTTTTTTCAATTTTTTTTGCTAACCCATACCAGTCTTCATCAATCCTAGACATCATTAAACGGCTTTTGGCTCTAGCAACTGGATAAACCGGTAACAGCGGCGGATGTGGAAAACGTTCATCTAAATACTCCATGATAATATTTGCGGAATATACCACAAGATCTCTATCAACCAATGTAGGCAATGATTGATAAGGATTCAAAATAATCAATTCTTCTGGAGGGTTATCTGGGCAAACATTAATAATTTCTACATTAACTCCTTTTTCAGCTAAAACTATACGCACTTGATGGCAGTAAATATTATCTTCTTCTGAAAAACAAGTCATGACCGAACGTTTAGTGGTTATAGAACCCATACTTTCCTCAACTGGCTGATATTAAATTGAATTAAAACATTATAACTGTTTTTAGATCATAAATGTCAATTATTAACGAAAATTCACAGTTTTCTTTATCAATTTTCGTGATCATTTCTTTTTAACATCCTTCCAGTACTCTTTTTTCATTAAATACGCGAAGATAAACAAGACTGATAAAAATAAAAGCACCCAGACACCAAGATAAAGCCTATCAGTTCTATAAGGTTCAGCCGTATAAGACAAAAAGTTAGTTATATCAGCAACCATGGTATCGAACTGCTGACTATTTAACTTGCCTGGCTTAGTTACACGCAAATCGTGACCAAATAATTCCTGTTGACCTTGGTACTCTTCTAAAACATTAGGCATTGCAACACTCTTAAAAAGATTATTATTCACGCCCCAAGGTCTGCTAGGATCAATATAAAAAGACTTTAGGTAGGTATAAACCCAATCACTGCCTCTAACCCGAGTCACCATTGTTAGATCGGGTGGCGGCTCACCAAACCACCCTTGCGCATCTTTATGCGTCATGCCAGATTTGATATGACTATTTATATCCGTAGTATTAAACATAAGGTTAGTTTTAATGCTATCCGTAAGCAACTCACCTTCGACATCTGTCAATTTAACATCCTTTGCCATCCTACTATAGCGCATATACTCTGCAGAATGACAACCTGAACACAGATTCATAAAGTACTTTGCACCACGTTGCAATGATGCTTCGTCATTTAAATTAATAGGAGCTTTAGATAACTGGACATTAGCCTCACTAGCTAAGACCATACCAGTAGTAAAACCAAATATGCCGAAAGTACTAAAAGTAGTGACCGCCATTCCTAAAAGAGCTAAATAACATTTTTTATATTTTGCTTTAATATTCACACTATTACCCACAATCTTGTTAATAAGAAATAATTTTAATATGTAACTCTTTCTGGTACTTTTTTAACTGTATCGAATTTTGTATAAAATGGCATTAATATAAAAAAACCAAAATAACCAATTGTACATAGCTGAGCTATCATTGTGCGCATAGGAGATGGTTGTAATGTTCCCAAATATCCCAGTATAAAAAAGCAAATAACAAATAGTGTTAAAGCAACTTTGTAATATAAACCACGATATCTGATAGAACGCACAGGACTCCTATCCAACCATGGGATTACAAACAACACTGCAACAGCTGATCCCATAGCAATAACTCCCATCAATTTATTTGGAATAGCCCTTAAAATTGAATAAAAAGGAGTAAAATACCAAACAGGCGCTATATGCTCTGGAGTTTTCAATGGGTTTGCAGGTATGAAATTAGGTGGCTCTAAGAAATAACCAAAGCCCTCAGGCATAAAAAATATAACAAATGAAAAAATCATAAGGAATACCACTACACCGACTATGTCTTTAACTGTATAGTACGGATGAAAGGCTACGCTATCGAGCGGTATACCAGTTGTTGGATCTTTATGTTTTTTAATGTCAACTCCATCCGGATTATTGGAGCCTACTTTATGCAGTGCGGACAAATGCATAACAACTAATCCTATGATCAAAATAGGAAGAGCAACAACATGTAAGGCAAAAAATCTATTTAAAGTTGTAGTTGTAATATTATAATCACCTGTAATAAATGTGACAATCCAATCACCTATAAGAGGTATTGCACCAAATAATGACGTGATCACTTTTGCCCCCCAAAATGACATTTGTCCCCATGGCAATAAATACCCCATAAAAGCTTCAGCCATTAAGCACAGGAAAATAATCATCCCAAATAACCAGACCAACTCCCGAGGTTTTTGATGAGATCCATACATTAAAGAGCGAAACATATGTAAATAAATTACTATAAAAAAGAAAGATGCGCCTGTTGAATGCATGTACCTTAGCAACCAGCCATAAGAGACATCACGCATGATGTATTCAACTGAGGCGAAAGCACCATCAGCTGTAGGGACATAATTCATGGTTAACCAAATTCCTGTTAAGATTTGATTAACTAAAACCACTAGAGCTAGCGAACCGAAATAATACCAAAAATTAAAGTTTTTAGGTGCATTATACCCAGTTAAATGTTCGTTAATAAATCTATCAATAGGAAATCTATCAACTACCCAGCTATACAAACGAGTGCTATATTTATCAGAATTTGCAGACATTCTATGCTCCTTGTTGCTCATCAACACCGATTAATACCAAGTGATCTTTGATGTACTTATGCGGCGGAACAGTTAAATTAAGAGGTGCTGGCACATTTTTAAATACACGACCCGCCATATCATACCCCGAACCATGGCAAGGACAAAAGTACCCACCTGGCCAAGAACTAGAAATACTACCTATTTCAGGTTTTAGTAAAGGAGTACACCCTAAATGCGTACAGATTCCAGTTATTACTAGAAATTCTGGCTTTATCGAACGATGAGTATTTTTAGCATACGCAGGCTGTTCACTTTCATTAGAATTAGGATCGCGCAATGTATCATTTAACTTAGCTAATTCATCCAGCATCGCTTCCGTACGACGCACGATAAAAACTGGCCTACCACGCCATTCATAAATTACTTGTTCACCTGGACGTAGTTTACTTATGTCTGCTTCCACAGGAGATCCAGCAGCTAAGGCTCTGGCGCTTGGTTGCCAAGAAGCTAAGAAAGGAAATGAGGCATACGCTAAACCTACTCCACCTATTACTGTAGTTGCTTTCGTTAAAAATTTTCTTCTACTATGATCTACATTATCAAGCCCATTGCCATCAGTTTGACATGCTTTTGACTCGCAAGGATCTTTTGTACAATCATTCACACTAGCTACTCCAAAGGTCTAAAAAGTAATACAATCCGAGCAATGATAAAAAACTTCTACTAAAAACTCAAGAAGAAAATTCCAAGTCAGCATAATTAAATATTTTAATTATTTTTAAATCTTTATAGAATAACACTTAAACATATTGATATTTTCATGTGTTGCAACTAAATATAGTATATGTTTAAAATATTAAGTCTAGATGGTGGCGGTGCACGCGGATCTTTTATTGCAGGATTCCTCTTAGAGCTAGAGGAAAAAGCGGGTGAACCTCTGCATGAATATTTCGATCTTTTAGCAGGGACTTCAACAGGCTCTGTTGTCGCTGTTTTATTGGCTCTTGGGCACCCCATGAGTAACATTGAGGCTATTTACTCAGCCCACTTAAAAAAGGTCTTTACAATCCGTGAGCCCTATTTTGCTAGCATCTTTGGTAGAGTTTTTACTTTTATCTTCAACCCCCCTACAAAATACTTTACTGGAGTGACATTAAATGAGCTGTTCAGTTCCCGTTATTCTTTTGAAGGTGTTATTGCTTTATTAAAAAACTTTACAGATAATATAAAATTATCTGACATAGATAAAACCAGATTAGTCATTCCGTCAACCAACCTAATTCAGGGTAAACCCTATGTTTTTAAAACATGTCACTTGCCAGGGGCTCACGATAATTATAACTTTAATACTCTTGATGTTATATTAGCCAGTGCAGCAGCTCCCGGATATTTTGATCCTATCACTTTACCAGGTCATGGTATATTCTCCGATGGTGGTATATGGGCAAATAATCCAGGGTTAGCAGCCTATGCTGAAGCTGTCAAAATATCCTCAGAATGCACTAGAGATACTGATCCAAAGTTTCACCCTAATAGCATCAGAATGCTTTCTATAGGAACTGGACACGCTGTGGATAACTTTGCTCCCCCTTATCGTAAGGCAGGTGTCCGTTGGTGGTCGCGAAGGTTGATGGATTTAATGTTTGAATCTCAAACTCAAAGCTCCAGTTATTATTTAGAACAACTATTGCATAAAAATTATTTCCGTATTAATTATGAGCGCCCTAATCCTAATTGGGGGCAACTAGATGACTATAAACATGCAAAAGATATGTCGCAAATGGGTAGACTAATCGCTCGAAAAAAATATCCTATCATAAGAGACCTATTTTTATCAGAAAAAAAGCAACCCTTTGTTCCTTATAAATCATAAATTATTTTAAATTACTTATAGGATTAACAATTACTGTAACCAATGACTTACTCTGGTTACCCTTTGAGCTAGAGGCTGTATATTTAAAGCTAGCTGTCCCTGAAAAACCTTTATTCGGTATAAATATAATCCTACCATCTTTTAATTTTACCGTTCCGTTTACTGGCTCATCGACATTGGTTATGGTTAAAATATCTTGATCATCATTGATATCATTACTTAATAATTCTTTAGGTGCCAATACGATAGATACATTTTCATTCGTAACAAATTTATCTGGCGAAGTAACAATAGCATCATCTACAGGAGCAACAGTAATATTGACAACGCCGGCACTAGTGTCACTACCATTTGCACTTGCAATATTATAGGTAAAACTGTCCTCACCATTGTAATTATGATTTGGACTATAAATAAAAAAGCTTTTATCATCGGATAAGCTCACTTTGCCATGCTCTGGTACTGTTAGAGAAGTGATAGCAATACCATTGTGGTCTTTGTCAACATCATTAGCGAATAACTCAGCAACGTTAACGGTCTTTGGAGTGTCTTCGTCTGTTTTAATACTGTCATCATGTGCTACTATCGTATCCGTAGATTCTGGTGAAATATACACTTTTACTAAACCAGAACTTGACTCTTTTCCATCAGAAACAGTGTAGGTAAAAATATCAGTGCCATTAAAACCGGTTTTTGAATTATATATTAGCTTATCGCCAGGTTCATCATAAGTTATATCTGCATTCAAAGATGGCGTGATCCCTGTCACAGTAAGTTGATCAGAATCACTGTCAGTATCATTAGCTAATAAACTTGTAAAAGGAATGTCTAGCGGTACTCCTGTATTAGTAGTAAATTTATCTATATTTGCTTTTGGTGCGTGATTAACAGCAACAATATTAAATCTAACAGTTGCTGTATCAGTTGCACCATTGCTATCTTGTACCGTATAAGTAAAAGAATCAGGACCATGATAATTAGCTTTGGGCGTGTATATCACCTCGCTGCCTGCAAGGTATAAGATACCACCTTTTTCAGAACTTGGACTTACAGATATAATACTTAAAGTATCTTTATCAATATCAGTATCATTGATCAATAAATCTTGTGTTGAAATCACTATATTAGAACTATCTTCTTTTATCTCAGCTTTATTAAAGTTTACAAGCTCATCATCTGCTGCAACAGGAGGGTCATTTAATTTAGTAACAACGATATCTACTGTTCCTGTAGAGTTATCTGATAAACGATAACGAAAATTAGTAGTGCCCGAGTAGTTTTTCTCTGGAATAAAAACTACATCTCCATTGACACTAAGACTAACCTCACCATGATCGCCATTGAATACTTCAATGATTTTTAATTTTTTTTTATTAGGTTTATCTAGCTTATCAATAATATCTTGAGGTTTTATTTCTAGTCTTTTATCTTCACGCGTAGTAAAAGCCTTTGAATCTACGCTCATTATTTCTGGCTTTGATAGTGATGTTCCCGATTCTATAAGATTATTGAGAATATCAGAAGCATTTAAAGAAGGTGCTGAAAAGCTGCAAGATATGATACAAGATAGGATATAAGCTATAATTACAGTAGCTATTAGTTTTTTTAATAAGTATTCTGAGATACATTTTTTGTGCATAACATACCAAATTATAATTCGAGTAATTTAAATAGTAGTAATTTAATTGACTTTGTTCAACTGCCATGGTTTAGTTCAACAGTTGACCTATTTATACGAATCCTAGCATGTTTTTTCAGCTACATTTAATTTGCATTTCTGATCCTATCAATATCCATTCTGGTTTGCTTCGAAAACTGCGAGCGCGCTTCTCACCTCTCACTATCAGTGTTGGCAGTTTTCTCGCAATGACGTAGTTCAGTGAATCACTAAATGAATCTTTAGTTAAGCTAATTTAACATATGAATCGAAGATTTTGAACAGGCTCTTAAACAAAGATTTTTAATCTGATCTTTTAAGCTACAAAATTTATTCCAAGCCTCACAGCACACATCTAAAATATCTTGATACCCAGAATAACAAACAACAAGTTGCTAAATCTCTATCTCTCATTCTAATAAAAAATCAGACATAAAAAAACCCTGCATGTTG
>CAZSRF010000031.1:0-28744 GCA_964609155.1 uncultured Gammaproteobacteria bacterium
CGCCACTTCCCCTAAAGGGGAAGAAAACAAACTCACTATGGCTGAAGGGTTACAAATCTAGTAGCTCTATTATCTTCTTCCAGGTCCTCTTCTACTATGATCTGGCCATTCGCCGTGCTCTGAACCTGGCGGAGTCGATCCATCGTATCCCGAACCAGGCCCAGGTGTCCATCCACTATGACTTCCGTCACTAGCACCATCTGGATATTTATCGTACGGTGTTGCTGGAGCGGTAGGGGCCTGATCCGGATGCATGCCATGCGGGTAGCCATACCGAAAATGGGGAGCTGGTGAGGCACCACCATAAGGATAAGGAGCTGCCGGGTATCCAGGCCCAGCACCGCCAAAGTAGCCAGACTCTTCTGGCGAAGGATGCGGCCAACCATGCCCAACATGAGGAGCTGGTGGGCCCAAAGCATCTCGCCGGTGTTTTGCAAGATCGTCACGCAATCGTTGACCTACCACATCTGGGTTAGCCTTAAAGTCACGGCGCAACTTCCTAAGGGCTACTATAAGTTCTTTTGCGTTTTCTATAAATGTTATTTTATCAGAGTAATACTGGCTGAATAAACCGCCTTTATGCTCCTCAATAGCTGTTTCAAGTGACTCAATGCATTGCGTTAGATCGCTAGCAAATTTTTTCGAATTTTGCCGTCGGTCATAGTTCCATATACTTTGTGCTATATGCTCAATTATCCTTACAGCATCAGATCCTTTAGTAGGGGTATGGCTAACCGATGTATGGATTATAGAATCATCTGGGCTAAGAGCATGGAGAACCAGTAGGAAAGGGTTTTGGGACGCACTCATATATCCTGTTCTAGCGTAAATATGTGTTTCTGTCTCAGTTTTGCTCCCTAGACGCAAAGGCTTACCTTTAGAATCTGTGGTTAATTTTTGTGTTAATATATCCAACTGGCTAATGATTGTCATAAAAATAAATCCTCCTATTAATTGGACCCTATACAGTCAGTATAGCATAAAATTTATGTAAGTTAGAAAAATAATATAGAAAATTGAATCACGAATTGAATCATATTAAATCTTACCCAAGACTCTAAAAAATAGGATTTTTTTCAACTTTATAGATGTAACACTTTGATATTACAAATAAGAAAGCCAAGCTTCACGGGTATAAAACTTGGCTGGGGGGAGGTAACTAATTGATAATGGTATTTGGGTTATTCATCCCAATTAAGAGCACCACCTGTTTGGTACTCGATAACTCGAGTCTCGAAGAAGTTTTTTTCTTTTTTAAGATCAAGCATTTCACTCATCCATGGAAATGGGTTTTCAGCTCCAGGGTATTGTTCTGGTAAGCCTATTTGTGCACATCTTCTATTGGCAATGTAATACAAATATTCTTGGAACATGTTAGCGTTTAAGCCTAAAATACCACGCGGCATTGTGTCAACAGCATATTGATACTCTAGATCTACGCCTTCTCTAATCATTCTAATAGCTTCTTGTTGGAAACTAGGGGTCCATAACTCTGGGTTTTCAATTTTTATTTGGTTAATAACATCAATACCAAAATTCATATGCATGGATTCATCACGGAGGATATATTGAATTTGTTCAGAGGTCCCAACCATTTTATTTCTACGGCCTAGTGATAATAGTTGCACAAAACCAACGTAGAAAAATATCCCTTCGAAGACGACATAAAAAGCTATCAAGTCTCTTAAAAGTCTTTGGTTATCTTCAACAGAGCCTGTATTAAATCTAGGATCGCCTAAGCTTTGAGTATATGGCAATGCCCAAGCTGCTTTTGTAGCTACTGCTGGTACCTCACGATACATATTAAATACTTTAGCTTCATCTAAGCTTAGGCTTTCAATAATATATTGATAAGAATGTGTATGTAATGCTTCTTCAAATGCTTGGCGTAGCAAGTACTGGCGGCATTCTGGATTAGTAATGTGCTTATAGACTGCTAACACAAGATTATTTGCCACCAAAGAGTCAGCAGTAGAGAAAAAACCTAATGTTCTTTCAACAATCACACGCTCATCATCTGTTAAACCGTTTGGATCTTTCCATAAGGCTATATCAGCTGACATATTAATTTCATTAGGCATCCAATGATTAGCGCATGCATTTAAATATTTATCCCATGCCCATGCGTATTTAAAGGGTACTAATTGATTCAAATCAGCACGGCAGTTAATAATTTTTTTATCGTCAACCTGAATCCTTGCTGCTCCCATTTCTAGGTTTTCTAAGCCAGTTGCGCCAGTATTTACTGCATGTCCTTTGCTAGTTCTATTTGCAGTTTCTAAAGTAGTATCTATCACCATAATTATATACTCTCCAATTTTTTATTATTGACATGCTTCGCAATCAGGGTTATCAATAGCACAGGCTGCCACAGTTGAAGCTTGTACTTGCGCAGGTTTTACAGCATTTAATGCAGAATCAGTAATGGTTGATTTTTCTGCGTTAGTAACACCCATGCTTCGTAGATAATATGTTGTTTTAAGACCACGTTCCCAAGCATGGCGGTACATTTTATCTAACTTGGGTCCAGATGCTTGTGCCATATATAAATTTAATGATTGCGCTTGATCAATCCACTTTTGGCGACGAGCTGCAGCATCAATCAGATATACTGGGTCAATCTCAAATGCTGTGGCATATTTGTCTTTTAATCTTTGTGGAATACGATCTATATTAACAACGCTACCATTGAAATATTTTAGATCATTAACCATGACATTATCCCATAAATTTTCAGCTTTTAGGTCTGCTACTAAATAAGGATTGATGACTGTAAACTCACCTGATAAATTTGATTTAACAAATAGATTTTGAAAAGTAGGCTCTATAGATTGTGTAACGCCACAAATATTAGAAATAGTTGCTGTAGGAGCAATAGCCATAACATTAGAGTTACGCATGCCATGGACTTTTACTTGATCTCTTAAAGAAGCCCAATCCAAAGTAGTGCTTTCATCAAGATTGACATAGCCATTACGCTGTTGCTTTAATAATTTTATTGAGTCGATAGGTAAGATACCTTGGCTCCATAATGATCCACTGTAAGTCTCATAACAGCCACGTTCAATTGCTAAATCGCTAGATGCTTTTATAGCACAGTAGCTTATGAACTCCATAGATTCATCAGCAAACTGAACAGCTTGTTCTGAAGCATTGGCAATATCTAGTTTGTATAAAACATCTTGGAAAGCCATAATACCCATACCAATAGGTCTATGTAAAAGATTCGATCTCCTTGCTTGCTCAACAGGGTAGAAGTTAATATCAATAACATTGTCTAACATACGCACAGCGGTCTTAATAGTTTTAGCTAATTTATCTTTATCTAGAGTGACTATACCATCATGAGTAGTAACATGGTTAGCAAGGTTAATACTTCCTAAGTTACAAACAGCTATTTCATCAACAGATGTATTTAGCGTGATTTCTGTACATAAATTAGAGCTGTGGACTATGCCTATATGTTGTTGAGGTGATCTAATATTACAAGGATCTTTAAAAGTGATCCAAGGATGGCCTGTTTCAAATAATAGACCTAGCATTTTGCGCCATAGATTAACAGCAGAAACTTTTTTGAAGTTTTTTATTTGGTTTTTATTTGCCATTTCTTCATAAGCTAGATACTTTTGCTCGAAGTCTTTACCATAACTGTCATGCAAGTCAGGTGTTTCATCAGGCGAGAATAATGTCCAGTCTTCTTTTGCATACATACGTTTCATGAATAAATCTGGGATCCAGTTGGCAGTATTCATATCATGAGTACGTCTGCGTTCGTCTCCAGTGTTTTTACGTAATTCTAAGAATTCTTCTATATCAATGTGCCAAGTTTCTAAGTAAGCGCATACGGCACCTTTGCGTTTGCCACCTTGGTTAACAGCAACAGCTATATCATTGGCAACTTTTAAGAATGGCCCAACACCCTGAGATTTACCGTTAGTTCCTTCAATATGTGAGTTTAAGCCACGTATTGGCGTCCAATCATTACCAAGACCACCTGCGTATTTAGATAATAATGCATTGTCTTTATAGGCATTAAAGATCCCATCAAGGCTGTCATTAATTGTTGTTAGGTAACAGCTGGATAATTGTGATCTCAGTGTTCCTGAGTTAAATAATGTTGGAGTTGAACTCATAAAGTCAAAATTAGACAAAAGATCATAAAACTCAATAGCTCTATTATTTTTATCTTTTTCTGCAATAGCTAATCCCATTGCAACACGCATAAAGAATACTTGTGGCAATTCTAAACGAGTACCTTGATCATGAATAAAATAACGATCATATAAGGTTTGTAAGCCTAAATAAGTAAATTTCAGATCGCGATCGTATCTGTCTTTTATAGCTGCTCCTAAAAGGTCTAAATCAAAGTCCAATAATTTTTTATCGAGTCGTTTTAGTTCTATTCCTCTATGAATAAACTGTTTGAAAACTATAGGATAAAAATCAGCCATTTCTGCCTGTGTGATGTCACCAGTATGTTGAAAATATGTCAAAGCTTCATTTCTGCATTCATGAAGCAGTAATCTGGCAGTAACATAAGAGTAATTAGGTTCTTGCTCTATAAGAGGGCGAGTTGCCATAATCATGGCTTTATAAACATCTTTTAAAGGCACACCATTGAAAATATTTTTTTCTGTAGCAGAAAATATTTGTTTGGCATCAACTTCTTCAAGGTTAGAACAAGCTTCACTAATTAATTCTTGTAAATGCAACACAGGTAAATCAGCCTGATCACCGTTAGGCATAGTTACTTTAATATGATGCGAAAGGCTTGCGGCTATTTCTTCTTTACGTGCTTGATTACGACTTTCACGGTAGAGAACGTAAGAACGTGCCACTTTATGCTCGCCAGCACGCATAAGCGCAAGTTCTACTTGATCTTGGATATCTTCTATATCAATAATACCGCCAGTAGGTAGGCGCCTTTTAAATATTTTTGTAATATCTGTAGTGAGTTTCGTTACCAGATCATGGATTCGAGATGAAACTGCAGCATTATTACCTTCAACGGCTAAAAAAGCTTTTGACATTGCAACAGCAATCTTATTGTCATCGTAGTTTGTAACTGATTTGTTACGACGAATAACACGAATAGCATTAGGTAGTTGACCTTCCATTACATGGCTAGAAGGTGTACTAGCTTTGCTTTGAAGATTGATATTCACATTATTTTTAATATTTAATTTATTACTTAAGTCTTTTATATCCATAGCTCTTAGGTTCTCCGCAGTTACAAACTACAGCTTACAGTTGGTTGATATTTAATATGCTAGTTTACTTATAACTATTTATTTTAATTTCATTTATTCACGCGGTACATCTGAACTTCTAATACTTACAATTAACAATTAACATGTGAGCATTCTTACGGACATATGTTATGTTGATAATTATTTTAAACTTTGTTGACCCACTATATATAGGGGTTAATTCCGCTAACAGTTACAAGATAGAGGGTTTTCCCCTAAATTGCAAGTGGATAAGTCTGTGGAAAAGGTGTGAAGTAGAGGCTAATAATTTGTGAATATTCGTGGATAAGTGGAATAGTTTTTTGGTATTCAAGGAGTTGTTTGAATTAACTAAAGAAAAAAATTTGGAAAAAATAATAATATTCTCCTACTTATTTAGCTTAGTTAACTTGCAAAAATGTTTCGCAAGTTATTTTTTTTTGCGCATGTCTTAAGTAATCTCAAACCTAACTTTATCTATTAGTTATTTATCATCCACGCCAAACTCAGCAATAATCTTAGGTAACGCTTCAGATAAAATATCAATTTCTTCTAAAGTTATATTCAGAGGTGGTGCCAAACGAATAGTATTGATTGCGGTTACGCTAAATAATATTTTATATTTAAGTGCTATGTGTAATATTTCTCTAGCAGGGCGATTTAACTCAATGCCTATCCATAAGCCTTTGCCGCGAATATTTTTTACTTGTGGTAGATTTTTTAAGTTATTTTTTAACTTAACTAATAATTGTTCACCCAATTTAGCAGAATTTTCGCAAAGATTTTCTTGTTCTATAGTATCTAAGACAACTTTAGAAACATGACAGCAAAGCGGGTTGCCACCATAGGTTGTACCGTGATTGCCAAATTGTAGTAAATCTTTAGCAGGTCCTGCAGCCACACAGGCACCGATTGGTATGCCGCCGCCCAAGCCTTTAGCTAATGTGATAACATCAGGTAGGATATTATAGTGTTGATAGTCAAACCATTTACCCGTGCGGCCAATGCCGCTTTGCACTTCATCTAGCATGAAAAGCCAATTATTTTTGGTACAAATCTCTCGTAATTTTGGTAAGTAATCAGCAGAAGGTAAATTAATTCCACCTTCGCCTTGGATAGGCTCTAATAAAATAGCGACAACATTTTTGTTGTGTTTAGCAATTTCTTCAACAGCTTTTATATCATCAAAAGGGACTCGGAGAAACCCTTGGACCAGAGGCTCAAAACCAGCTTGTACTTTGCGGTTGCCACTGGCTGAAATGGTCGCCAAAGTACGACCATGAAAAGATTTGTCTGTAACGATAATCTGAGGGTTTTCAATATTATTTTTATGGCCATACATTCTAGCTAATTTTATAGCACACTCGTTAGCCTCAGCACCGCTATTACAAAAAAAGGCCTGTTCCATTTTAGAAAGTTTACATAATTTTTCTGCTAGCGCATATTGTTCAGGAATAGTGACTACATTAGATAAGTGAATAAATTTTTTTGCCTGCTCAGAAATAGCATTGACCATATTAGGGTGGGCATGGCCTAAGGTGCTGACAGCTATGCCTCCTAGAGCATCTAAGTATCGATTATTGTCTGTATCAAATAACCAACATCCTTGACCTTTAATGAAAGATATAGGTAGCGGATTGTAAGTTGGCATTAGATATGATGACATAAAATTTTCTCCAGATTATCACAATTACATATAGTTATGAGCAAGGTTACTTAATTTATTTTTAAAATTAGCTATATAGTACTATTATTGAGTTATTATATAAATATAACATTATAAAAATACAAGACTAAAGATAGATAAGAAAAGTTTAATAATAAAAATCTATTAGTGCAATAAAGATTATTAGGATCTACCATGCTGATTCCAGTTATATTAAGCGGTGGTGTTGGTTCAAGATTGTGGCCATTGTCACGTAAATCTAAACCTAAGCATTTTATGCCGTTGATTGATGATCATATTGGCGATGTAAGTAAAAGTTTATTACAACAAACAACATTACGTTGTAATAAAAATGCTTACAAAGAGTTTAATGTTTTTACTCACGATCCAATTATGGTATGCGATAAAGAGCATAGGTTTTTAGTTGCTGATCAATGTCGCGAAGTTAATATACAACCTCATAGTATTATTTTAGAACCAGAGCGGAAAGATACAGCTGCAGCAATAGTATTAGCAGCCATGTATATTTATAAAGAAAACCCTGATGCTATTATGTTAGTTCTACCGTCAGATCATTATATGTCTGATAATCAATATTTTATTAAAAGAATTGCTGATACCAAAAAATTTGCTAAAGATAATATTGTCACTTTTGGTATTCCTCCTAAATACCCTGAAACTGCTTATGGTTATATAAATGCCGACCTGACTCATGAACTAGGGGAAGATTGTTTTGGCGTTATTCGATTTATTGAAAAACCTAAAATTCATGTTGCTGAAAAACTTCTTGAAGCACAAGATTGTTTTTGGAATAGTGGTATGTTTATGTTTAATGTTGCTAATTTTTTAGAATTATGCAAAACGTTTCAGCCAGAATTATATGAAAACTGCAAAAAAACATTAGATACACAATATAACGATCATGAGTTTATTGCTTTTAATGCAGAATATTTTTCTAAAATTCAACCAATTTCAATTGATTATGCCATTATGCAAGAATGTCAAAATATGGTGGTTGCTAAATATGATGGGGAATGGTCAGATGTTGGTTGTTGGCATGGTGTTTGGCAAAAGTCTAATAAAGACGTTAACAATAATGTGATTATGGGCAATGTTATCTACAATGATAATGTTGATAATTGTTATCTTAGATCAGACAACCGGCTTATTGTAGTGGCTGATGTAGAAAACTTAAGCGTTGTTGAGACTCCTGATGCAGTTCTTGTGACAACACTAGATAACTCTCAAAACTTAAGAGATATAGTTGAGGCTTCTTTAATAAAAAATAAAAAAGAATTTTTAGAACATAGCCATGTTCATAAGCCTTGGGGTGAGTATATTGTTTTAGGGGATAACGGAAAATTTAAAGTCAAAAAATTAATTGTCAGACCAGGTGCTGCTTTATCTTTGCAAGAGCATGCTCATCGCTCTGAGCATTGGGTTATTGTCGAAGGAGAGGCGCAAGTAATAAGAGATCAGGAAAAACTTACTCTCAAAGCTAATGAGACTATTACAATAGGCAAAGGGGTAAGACATAGAGTTACTAATCCCAATGCTACTAATAATTTAGTTATAATAGAGGTTCAAATAGGTGATTATTTAGGGGAAGATGATATCATACGCTATCAAGATAATTATGGGCGTGTAAAGTAATATAAGAAACTTAATTTAAGCATCGACATGAAAGGTATATTTAGATTAAATTTTAATCCTAAAACAGGAGAGAAATTTTTAGAGACGACATTAACAGGCAAAAGCCTTCTAAATAGTGGAGTATTAAACAAAGGAACTGCTTTTACTCAAGAAGAGAGGGAGCGATTTAAAATACTTGGTAAGCTGCCTGCGCGCATAGAGACTTTAGATGAGCAAGTTAAGCGCTCGTATGATCAATTAAAGCGTTATGATAATAATCTAAATAAAAATATTTATCTTAATAGTGTTTTAAATCAAAATGAAACTTTATTTTATAAGTTGTGCTCTTTGTATATCAATGAGTTATTGCCAGTAATATATACTCCTATAGTAGGTACTGCTGTTCAGAGATACAGCAGTGAATTTCGTGCTCCGCGAGGATTATACATCTCTTATCCAGATAGACACAGAATAGATGAGCTTTTGGCTAATCGCACACACCCAGAAGTGGATATAATAGTTGCCAGTGATGGCGAGAGAGTCCTTGGAATTGGCGATCAAGGTGTGGGTGGCATGGATATTACGATTGCTAAATTAATGGTTTATACTATCTGTGGTGGGATTTTTCCGGGGTACACTTTACCTATCTTGCTGGATGTAGGAACGGATAATGAAAGTTTGTTAAATGATCCTATGTATCTAGGCTGGCGAAGTAAAAGAATTCGCGGAAAAGAATATGATGATTTTATTGAGTTATTTGTGTCAGCTGTTAAAAGAAATCTTCCTAAAGTATTTTTGCATTGGGAAGACTTTGGTCGTGATAATGCTCGTAAAATTTTAGATAATTATGTTGATAAGATCTGCAGCTTTAATGATGATATTCAGGGCACGGGTGCTGTAGCATGTGCAACTGTTTTGGCAGGGATTAAAACTAATAAGAAAACATTAGCTGATCAAAAAATAGTTATTTTTGGGGCAGGTAGTGCTGGTGTTGGCATTGCTGATCAATTATACCGAGCGATGATTAATGAAGGTATTTCTGAGGCTGATGCGTTGGCTAAATTTTGGTTAATTGATCGTGATGGACTTTTATTAGATACTAGCAAGAATATTATATTTTTTCAAAAGCCTTACTGTCGTAATAGTCTGGAAATAAAAGATTGGGTTTGCCGTGAAAAAGATCATGTTGGCTTATTAGAAGTTATAGAGAATGTTAGTCCAACGGTATTAATTGGTTGCTCTGCTGTAACAGGTGCTTTCTCAGAAAAGGTTGTCACAACAATGTATGATAATCTTCAAAAAGAAAATATTAGACCAATTATATTGCCTTTATCTAATCCGCCAGAACGTGCTGAAGCTGCTCCGAAAGATTTAATTACATGGACAGAAGGTAGGGCTTTAATCGCTACAGGTAGCCCTTACTCTCCAATAGTATTTAATAATGAAACGTACGAAGTAGCACAAAGTAATAATGCCCTTATTTTTCCGGGTATTGGTTTGGGTATTTGTGCTGTTAAGCCTGAAAAAGTAACAGATAATATGATTTGGGCTGCTTGTGAGGTATTAAGTGATTATGCACCAATCTTGAAAGATCCAAATGAGCCTTTATTGCCGCGTTTAAAAGATGCGTATATAATTTCACAAAAAATAGGTTATGCAGTGGCCAGGCAGGCTATTTTAGACGGTGTTGCTGCTAGAATGTCAAATGAAGAGATTTTAGAACGTATTAAACTTAAAGTTTGGACGCCAGAATATCTACCTTTGATGCTAATTCAATAAGATTACAATCAAATTTTAATGATTTATTAAGATAGAGTCTTTCAGATCCTGCAAAATTCACGAAGATACATAATTTTCTTGGTAGAATCCATGGAATCTTTATTAAAGCTATTGACAAAAAAAATAGATATATTTATTCTGGAATATATCTAATAATCAATGCGTAGAGGTATAAGATGGGGATGTGGTCTTCTTTTTTATCAAAATTGGGTATTATCGATGCAAGTAGAACTTATACTATTATTTTTCTTGATGTTGATAAGATAGATATAGCTACTGTTGCGGAGCCTCATGATGTTTATGCAGATACTCGGCGTTTATCATTGAAAATATCAATGTTGACATCTATAGAAGTACTGCAAAATTATATCAAAGAACATTTTCCATATGGTTATCCACATGCTTTTAAAATAAACAATAGTGATAAGTTTCTATTGAGCCAGTTGATGTCTGCGCCAAAAGATACAAATTTACTTTCTCATCTGAAAAAGTATCGTTATATACCATATTTGGACTCGCCTTCTGAAATTAATATTCAGATATCAACTTGTACAATGAATGATCTAGATAAGTTTGGGATAGATAAAAGTGTTGTAATAAGAAGATACCAAAGCTCTGCACCTGTGTTGGGGGCTGAGGCTGAAATAAGAACATTTCGCCGCATGCTTTTATTGTGGGCTAATGCAGAACTGGAAAAAAGAGCATCATCAAGTCGCACGGATGAGACAGCTTCTGAGCATTTACTATTACCTGGCTTAACAAGCGAGACAAGTAGATTTGTTATTGAAGAAGCGCGAAAGGCTACAAGAAGCAGAAGAACTCTATAATGTTATTTTTTCCCTCCGGCGCAATAAGTTACGGTACACCTAAACGTGCTATTAATTGTTCATGGTAATCTAAATCTATTGCTCGTTGGATTTGTGAGCTACGATAAAATGATACAGGAGCAAAAGGGGATGAGCCTCTTTGAGGTAAATACATGGGCAGCGGATAAGGTAGTGGTAAGCGTTGTAAAATAAGTGCAGGGAAATAAACTCTGATGATACTATTAGCAAATTCAGCAAGCTTTTCAATGTTTAAATCAAAAGGATAGATTGACTTATCAGATAACTCTGCCTCCATCCAATATTCTCTTAAGGATTCAACGGTCGTTGATAAAGTTCTTTCTTTAATAATTTTTGCATCTATAAGTAAATGAGATGTTTTTAATTTTCTTTTCATTATAGAGATCTCAGCAAATGCATCTAATAGCATACACCTAGTGTAAAAGTCATGTTTTATATTATCAAGATACCCATCTTTAATAGGGTCGTAACTGGTTGAAAATATTGACTTGTTAATTATTTCTAAAATATTTTTAGTAAGATATTTCGTAATTTTGTTGATTACATATTCAAATTCTCGACTTAGTAATAATTGTTTTAATTTAAATATTACTGTATCAATAGGCATAGATGTAATATGTGTGACACCGGGATCAACTAAAGTAGGATAGAGATTAATTCTTTTAAAGTTTTCTTCTAATTTTTCAACTAACGCTCCAAATTTAGTATAATATTCTGCGTTTATAACATTTAAAGATTTTAATTGATATATTATTTCTAAAATAGAAAAAAAAGATTGTTTTAGTTTATGGTTTTTTATTCGTTCTGCTCTTAATGGTTCGTAATCTTTTTTTATAATTTCAATTCGTTGCTTAGTGTTTTTTTTGATTTTATATAGTATTACGAGATTTATAATAGCTGAACAGATGGTGATAATAAAAGAACCAAGATAAAAAAAACCTCCTGTTATAACTCTGCCAGACTCACTGTCAGGTTCACTTTGATTTAAAATGTAGTTATTTTGATAATACCAAAACCGATAAAAAGTACCAATAGCCCCAGTTAAAAAAAAGAAACTGGCTATAAAATTTATTATATTTAAAATTTTATTATATTTACTTGTTTGATTTAATAAAACGGTTTCTATATGTTTTGACAATTTGGGGAATGGCGGCAATATTGTTTCCCACTCAGTTTTTGCTAAAACTTCGCTTAGAGTGAGATCTGTTGGAGTTATTAAACCTCTTGGATGACTGCTTCTTGCAACTGGCCTAGATGTCATATGTGTGTGATGAGGAGCATCCATTTGAGTTTGTATCGGCATGCCAAACTCAGTTATGCTTGGTGCAGGCATCATTATGCTATCTTGAAACATAAATAGGTTCTTTTCACCAAGGTGTAAGTGAGATCTCAGATTTAGCACTGTCTATCATGTCAATATCAGGATCTTTGGTGGGTAACGTTGGTTCATCTTTATGCTGTAATAATTTTTGCTGAGATGGAGAGAGAGTAGGGAGTAGTGTTCTGATGCTAAACAAATTTTTTATTACTGTATAGACTAGTATTTGTGGTGTAATAGAAATACCTTTTTCTAGCAACATGGTATTTGTATTTTGATAAATAGTCTCTACGTCTAGACTAGAAAAAAAACAGGCTCTTTTATTTTTGCATTCTGATAAGTATTCATCGGAATCATCTGGTAAGATAGCACTTATAGTACGTGGATTTCTAATAACCTCTTCTATATTATCTAGTCCTAACATAAGCAAGCTATAATAAAGTTGTTGTCTTTCTAGTGCTGTCTCTAAGCGTAATAGTTCAGCATTAAATTTTAAAGAAATGATATGCGTAATATAATGTTTTATCTCTTTGTCATAATTTAATGGCTCTTGAAAATTTGGGTGCCGTTTTAAAGTTAATCCTAATCGAGATAGAGTGCCAGGATAACAAGAAGGATCATCTGTGGAAAAAGTTTTATCATCACAATGCGCTCTGCGTATGTCGGCAATTTGTGAAAAAAAATCTATTAATAGCTCTTTTTGTAAATCTTCAGGAAGAGATGGATCTATTGCAGCTTTAAAACAGCTTGCTGCTATGATACGTACACGTTTTGAACAGGTTTCAATTGTTGGTGGGATGCTCTCTTCAAAGTGTCTGCTGGTTTCTAAAGTAGTAAAAGCTCCACTAGTTGCATCTATAGTCGGAGGTAAAGAAAGCAAATTAACCCATCCTGATGTTGAATTATAGCTAGCATTATTATCGTACGCTCGCCATGCTATGTGAGATATAATGGTATTTGAAGTAATGAGTTTTCCAAATACTGAATTTAACTCTAGATCACAGCGAGTAGCTAGTATTCTCATATTGCTTTCAGTCAACAACTCTATAATTGACCTACTAGATATATATAGCGTTGTGTGTTTAGCTTCATCAAGTATCTCTTGTAGGATTTTGTATCGTATTTCTGCTTCAACAGTCAGCAAGTAAGTATCAGATAAAATAGGGTATGATATAAGTAATTTTTTTATTTTTATAGCTGAACTCGATAATTTACTTGCCGAATCAGCTTCTGCAGAGTCAAAAAAGCCTGCTTGTAATGAATTAAATACGTATTTCATATCTAGTGCTAATAATAAGGAATTAATATTTAAACATTGCATACTCAATAGATATTTACGGCTTGATAATAGTAGTTTAACACTTTGAAAATTATATAAATTTAAACTTTTTAATGTAGATAACACTAATACCATTGATTGACTTAAATAATCATATCTATCAATGTTTGTAAAAGCTGCTCTATAGTTATCATCATATGTGGTTTCGCTTGACTCTAGCAAAAACTGGAGATCGCGTATTTCTTTTTTATTTCTCGGTGGCTGGTGTAAAAAAGCTGCGAGTTGATTTGCATGCCAGGGTACAGTTGCTAAGGTTATAAGTGTGTTATAATTTAGAAAAACTTCCTGTAAAAGATCGATTGCTGCACTTAGGTCTAATGCGTGCGCTCCAGTTCTGAATACTAAAGTAAGAAGTTCTGGGGTTAGTAAATCAGGGTTCCGTTGATAAAGATAAGTGATAATCCATGCTATGCAATCTGCATTTTCACCTGCTTTTATAATATTTGTTATTATGAAAACGGTTAATAGTTCAGGTTTGGAGAATAACATGCGTAAACCGTAGGTAATGCTATTTTTGATAATTATTTTTTTTATATCTTCTGTTTTGCTTGTTAAGTGAAACAAATCTAAAATACTATGAATAAAAGATATTTTTTTTGCAGGGTAGTTTCTAATAAGAATATTAATAACTAATTCTTTATATTCAGTGTTAATGCATGGCAGATGATATGGCATGTATTTACGATAGTGCTGGATAAGATTACCGTGAGGATCAGCTCTGAGTATACCTAGATGCGAGCCATCTATAATATTTTTAAGAATAGCTTTTGCTTTACGTCGGCTAATTGGCATATGAGTACTTCCTTTTAACTAATGGTATGAGTGTAACAAGGAGAAATATTTTTTACAATCTAAAGTAAACTATCGGTTTCTTTAGAAAAAATAATATCTGCACCGCTACCAGAGTTAGAGTTGTACTGAGCTTGAATTTTTAGACTATCTTTAATTTTATATTCACCAGAGATGTGAGATAAGGGATTGTTAGTGCTAAAACCATATCTAATTAATAGATCACCAAAAAAGTTTTTGCCAATTATCACTGTTGGGTTGTATTCTCTATGGCCCGTATCAGGATTGATTACATATCTGTTTTCAAAATTGAATTCATCTAGATGGATGATTTTTTTGAGTTGTTTATGTATCTTATTATATTTTTTATCATCATTAAACATTTCTTTAGCTGTTTGTAAGATAATTTGTCCTTGTGATTCACCAACTTTAAAGCTTGGGATTCCAAAGAGTAAGTATGAGATCTTATCAGCTTCCGACATAGGTATTGAGGAAGTCAATTTTATTTCTGGATTGTTCAATGTATTAGTTATATTAATATTGATAGTTGCATTTTCTGGCTGAGAAGTATTATCATCGAGTGTTAGTTGATTATCTTCTGGATCTAAACTAGTTCTATGGTTAAATTGCTTATAACTTGTTTTTACCTTTCTTTCAGCAGTGATATCTATATTGGGGTTATCAATAGGACTATTAGAGTAGATTAAAATACCATGTTTGATATTTAATTTACTCCCATATAGAGTATAGTTGGCATTTAACAAATGGACATTTCCCTGAGCTTTTAATTGGGCCATGGGTTCAACTTCAGAATATCGTAAAAACAAATCACCGTTTAGACTAGTTGTTAGATCATTGCTAGTGAATGTAATATTATTAGAGCTTGTTTTGGCTTGAATACCTACGTCTACTTTTATATCTTGAAATAAATCTCTTAGTTTTGTATTTTGAGTTTTTTTGTATGTCTTGATAGATATGCTTTTGTTGTTTTTCGTGAATATAACATCTTTTGATATTTTTGTTTTAATATATTTATCAGGATGAATGCTGCCATGGGTTAAGTCTACATTGCCAGTGATGGTTAGCGCTTTTTTTGCGAGCGTTAAAAAAAGATTAGCTGAGCCATAGATAGTTGCATTTTTGTTTGAGACAATTAAGATTGGTTTTTCAGTATATAAATTAAATGCTGAATCAATAGGGATGTAATATTTAAGATGTGTTTCGCCTGCAATATTAACTTTGTTGTATCCTAATTTGCCTGAACCAACATTATTAATATTATTTAAATATGCTGTTATATTCCAGTTTATTTTCTTCGAGTCAATAGTTGCCCTAATGTTAAATTTATCAAAAGCAGGCAAAAAATCTAAAATCTTTATTTTATTTTGATTGTTTAAATTTATATCTAGAGTTAAATGGTTTTTAAAATTATTGCTATTTTGAAATTCAGAGTTATTTTGTTTATTACTAGAGTTATTGTATTCTGAATTTCCCCAGAGCATAGGTTGCTTATTATAAAATATTTTATAACTATTGTTTGTAACAATTCCTGATATAAGTTTTATATCTTCAGAGAAGCTTTTAACTTTAGAGTTTGATGATATATTTATATTATCTATTGAAAAGTTTAATACGTAATTTATTTTTTTCTTTAACAAAGAATAGTTAAGGTTTTCTAGATGAAAAACAATTTGATTAATCTTTATTATTGCAAGATCGTGGTTAATAATTAATTTATTTATTTTTAAACCTTCTTTATGCAATAAATAATTTTCTGCGTCACTATAGTCTACATCTACTGGCTGCGTTAGTTGTAGATAGAATATGAAAATTTTTGCGGGTATTGTAGTGTAAAGTGTGCTATATATTAATGCGAACAGTAAACCTGTAATAGCAGCAAAGGCTATAAAAAATCTTTTAAATTTAAATTTAGATTTATAATGCATATTGATTTACCGCATATACTTACCTTATTGTATATGCGGCAAAGTGCTACATTACAAATCAGGTCCAATATTAAAATCAAATCGCCATGGTTTATTCTTAGTATCCAGAGCGCGAGCTATATCTACTCTAACTTTACCTAATGGTGAGTTCCAGCGTATGCCAGCGCCTGTTCCTGAGCGTAAACGTTTTTTCCACAGCTCCCAATCATTGTAGGCATTACCTACATCATAAAATACAGCTCCTGACCATTTTCTGTAGAGAGGTTGCTCAAGCTCTGCACTAAAGGTTACAATGCGATCGCCACCAATGACTATTTTTTTACCTTTTTCATTTAATTGAGTTGGTCCAAGAGATTCATAGCGGTAACCTCGTACACTTTCAGAACCACCGGCAAAAAAGCGTAGTGTAGGAGGAAGCTTCTCATCTTCTTGGTGCCAAACTTGACCAAATTGGCCTCTGGTAATTAATTGGGTCCCTGGAGCTTGCTGAAAAATACCAACCGGGGTTACATTCTTTAATTTACCGACAAACTTAACAAATGAGGTAGATGACATTATATCACGATCAGCCGCTTCAAGCATTATATTTATACGGTGACTTTGATTATTTACTAAGATATCAGATGTAACTATATGATCGTAATTAAAATAGGGCACTAAGAGCTGGCTATTACGTGAACGTTGATTAGCTATCTCTTTGTATCGTTCTTTTCGGTAGCTTAAACCGCCGGCGTACTGTAGGTTACCCTTATTTAAGGTCCTTTGGTATTCACTCAAAATTTGCTGGCGTTCTTTTTGAATATTATGATTGCTTCTTTTGTGATCGAGCCTGAATTGGTAACTTAGACTGATGGTATCAGAGGCAGGTATTAACCCAGGGAGTTTATAACTGATTTCTGCTAGCTCTCGATACTGGGCAAATTTTGTATGAATATCTAATTTATGCCCATGGGGGGTTATATTGCGAATTTGTAATCCACCAAATATTCTTGCGCCTTCATCGGTGCCATATCCAAGCCCTATATCGTATAAATAATTTTTTAAAGGTTTAACGTTAATTAATAAATTTACTGTATGGTTTTTGTTAATATGTGGCTGTATGCTCACGTCGCTAAAGTATTTACTTAAACTATTTTGCAGATCTAATATCTCAGATGTTTTGTAAGCAAGGCGTTGATTATTTTCTAATTTTGGTAAAAAACTCAAAACAAGGTTTGTTGTATCTGATTTATTGAAAACATTATTTTTTGATTGATTTATCACATTAATATCAGAGATATAATATTTTTTGTTTAAATTTAAAATTAAATTTATCCGGACTGATTTGTTATCAGTATCAACGACGATATCGTGCGTTGTAAACGTTGCATCTAGATAACCAGCATTTCTCGAATTCTGCAGTATGTCTTCTTTGGCTTTTTCATATATTATGTGATTCAATGGCTTATTGATTTCAAGCTGGTATTTTTTTATAGCAAGATTGACTTCTTTTTCAGAGTAACATGTTAGTTGAGGCTGGCAAGCTGTTTCAATACTTTTGATAATAACTGGTTTGTTGGTTGTTATAAATAGCTGCACAGTATTTTTTTTAAGCTTGATTGTTATAACAGGGTTATAATAGCCATATGTGTTTAAAATAATTTCTGCTTCTTCTTTTACGGATTCCGCATACTCTGAAAGAGATTCATTAATGTTATTGGGCTTATAATTGGATGTAATATATTTGTTAATATTACTAGTAAGGTCTTCATCGATAAGATGGGTATTGTTATTATTAAAAACAACTTCTAGCTTGGTTGTGTTATTGGCGAAACATGCGCTACTTAAACTTAAACTTAAACTTAAACTTAAACTTAAACTTAAACTAAAGCTAAAGCTAAAACTAATCAAAATAAAAATCTTTGATTGAATTAATTTTAAACGAAAAGAATTGCTAGTATATTTACTATTTTTCATATTTTTTTGAGTTCCAAGTGCTGATGTGTCAAGACTTAAAATCATCTTGGGTTTTCTAAGCTTAGCTGCCCAGTTTTATAGTCAAAAGCGAAAAGTTCGGCGTATCGTGCCCAGCTTATTACAGTTGTTAATACTCTTTGTGATTCTTCTTCACTGAGAGTTTCAGCTAATTTATCTAAGACAATGTTTTGTGAAATAATATGATCATCATCAGCATCAAGTAAGCTTCTTATGTATCTGGCTAGAGTAACATGAGATAACAAGTGAGTAGCAAATATCATTTTTTTTTCTAAGATATCAGCCTCAGCAAATCTTATACCTGCTTTGGTTGGTGTGATAGTGTTATTTTCGACTAGAGCAAATCGTAAGATCTCTACAATTTCAATAAGTGGGAATAAATCATCAATGTCCATATATAAATCATCAGCGAGCTCTGGCAGATCACAGCTTCTACCTGCGTAATTTAAGGCAAGTGTTTCAATTAGACCGGTTAATTCTGTTTCTTCAGCATCCGGCAATCGATAACTTATAGGGATTGTTCTATCTTGAAAATTAAAATTCCCCGTAGGCAACAAACTCCTTTTTGGTTTGGCTGTCATGGCTAAATATATTTGGTCAATTAATTTTTCAACCATGGGGTTTTGAATATTACGCGGTTGTTTAAGATCTATGTTAATTTCAGTTTTAACTTTACCAGGGTTATTATCAAAAATAATAACTCTATCGGCCATCAATACTGCTTCTTCAACATTATGAGTGACTAATAATAAGCTTTTTGTACGTGCTTGTTTATCAAACCATAAATCAATAATATCTGTTCGTAAATTTTCTGCAGTTAGGATATCTAAAGAAGAAAATGCTTCATCAAGCATCAGTAAATCGGGTTCCACAACTAAGGCACGTGCTATACCAACACGTTGCCTCATACCTCCGGAGAGCTCTTTTGGTAGGGCGGATTCATACCCGTCAAGACCTATGGTATCTATGGCTTTTAGGGCTAGTTTTCTACGAACATCTCTATTTAGTCCTTTAGCCTCAAGCCCTAATTCAACGTTACCTAAGACGGTAAGCCAGGGTAATAAAGCAAAATTTTGAAAAACCATAGCGATACCTGGAGCAGGGCCTCTGATGGCATTATTTTTAAATAACACTGAGCCAGAGCTTGGGCTTACTAACCCAGCTATTATTCTTAATAAAGTAGACTTTCCAGATCCTGAGGGACCTAACAGAGCCAATATTTCACCTTCTTGAATATTTAAATCTATGGAGTCTAATACTAATAACTCTTGATTAGCAGATTTTCTAAATGTTTTAGTAACTTTATTGACAGAAATCAATGGGTTAGGAGATTGTGACATAAATAACCTTGAGTAAACTTCTGAACATAGATTTAATGGTAATTTAATATAAACTTTATACTATAAGAAGTATAAATGAAATAAGTTTAGTTTAATCACTAATAGAAATAGGTGGCTTATGACAGAGCTAGAGATAGCTAAAAAAATATTTGCTACTGCACAAGAAGTAGAGGGTGTGCATGCAGATGCTGAAATTGATCTCAAAAGACAATATTCTGGGATGATGGCTGAATACGCTAAAACTAAAAGTTTGAGCGAGGATGATTATAGAAAGTTAATTAAAACTAGAGATATAAAAGATTTGATAACTCAAGAAAGAGCGGCTGGTGATCACCCGTTTAGTATATTTAATACAGTTCAGTATTTTTATTATTGTAATCATGAGTTGATTCAACAAGTTTTGACTGAGCAAGACGAAGCTCAAAAAAAAGAATTGATGGAAAAGTTAGGCGAGGCACTTGAACAACAGAAAGCAGAACTTTTAAAAATCTTAAAAGAATTAGATCGAACTCATATATTGGCGACATTAAGAAATGCATATATTGCAAGAGGACTGATTAAACCAGATGTCAAAGAGTTTGTGATAGCTAGTATTTCAAATGGTGAAAGTGCTATAAGAAGGTTAAATAGTCTTACATATATCTTTTCGGGATTATCCCATATTGAGCTTCCTTGGGCAGCAGAATTACCTGTTGGTTTAGGTATGGCTGCTGGATTTTTTGGAATCTGTGGATTAATTGCTATGTTGATTACAGCAAAGCCATTAACTATGGGGTTTCATGGTCTAGCTAATTTTGCTGGAGGATTAGTTGCTACATCAGCATCTTTAACTTCAGATGTATTAGAGATTGTTAAAGCTTTTACTTCAAATGCAATGTCGTTTGTACCAGCTATACCGTTTATAGGTATTGCTGCTTGCAGTATTACTTTTATTGTTGCGATAAGCTCTGTTATAAAGATTGAAAAGGATTTTATGCAAGACATAAAAACTCAATCAGAGGCCTTCTCAAAACTACTATCAGAAAGTGGTTGGCAAGAATCTTTAGTTTTAAGTCCGGCTGAAAAGAAACTAAAAGAGAAATTTAAGCAACACATATCTATAAAAGAAATTTTAGAAAATCCTACTGTTATTAAATTATTATTTACTAAGAAAGAAATAGAAGAAATGCTGCCCGTGTTAAAACAGCATGAATATAAAGAAAGAGATAAGAAGATAGCAAATCAGCTAATTACTGCTGGATTTATGCTAGGTGTTATAGCTGCACTAACAGCTATAGTTTGTGTGCCTGTTATTGGACAAGCTTTAGGCTTAGGTTTGGCGATTGCATTAATGACAGTATTTGTAGCTCGTTTTGTGTTAAATCGTACGACTCTAAAAGAACAAAAAACAGCCGATTTGTCAAAATCAAAAAGTACAAGAACAGAATGGCCATCGGATCCGGAGTTAGAGGCATCTGTTAAAAGAGAGTGGCCATCAGATCCTAAGCCAGAGTTACCACCACACAAACCTAGTGCTTAGTTTATCTTGATTTAGTGCATCTGATAGCGTGTAGCTGCTAGATTATATAATTTCTGCCATAAAAATTTATTTAAGATAGTAACGTAAAGACTCATAATTGTAATCCCTAAAGCAATACGAGCGAAGTCACCAGCTTTAGTAGCTTGCGTAATGTAAGCGCCCAAACCTGTAGCTGTGATAGTTGTGTTACCCCAAGAAATTGTTTCGGCTAAAATAGAGGCATTCCACGCGCCGCCAGCTGCAGTCATGGCACCTGTAATATAGTAGGGGAATATAGCAGGGAGCATGAACCTGCGCCACCAAAGTAAATTTTTTACTCTATAGTTTTTTACGACATCTTTAAGATCTTTAGGAATATTATTAATGCCAGCTATAATGTTAAATAAAATGTACCACTGTGTTCCAATAATTAGTAGAGGTGCTGTCCAAAACTCTATATTGAGCTTAAATTTTATTATTAATAAAAATAAAATAGGATAAATTAAATTAACAGGAAAAGCTGCTAAAAATTGAATAATTGGTTGTAAGTATTTACTCATTGAGGGTCTGTTTCCTATATAGACTCCGGCAGGAATCCAAAATAGAGAGCAAATAATAATTAAAATAAAAATTTTAAATCCTGTTATTAAGCCTAAATAAAAAACATAAAACATTTCTGAGATAGTTAAATAATTATTAATAAAGTCGAAGAGTGAAATCAAGATACTAAATACGACAATTACTATTAAGCTTTCAAACCAGAGGATGTTGTTAAAAAATTTATTACTAGAATTTATTTTAAAGCTACCAAGTACATAATAAATCTTTTTAGAAAATTTCTGATAGAGTATGGGGCGCGATAATTTGTTATATAAAATACTAAGATTATTGATCCAGAAATCACTAAAATAGTCTTTTAAAATTATTATTTTTTTCATCAAAATAGTCTTTTGTAAGATATCATATACCCAAGAATTATATTGTTGCTTCTTTTTATTGGATAAATCATCATTAAAGTTATCGTCTTCACTATCGTTTAATTCTTGAAATTGGGTAGTAACTTTAAGTAGGGGGCGAAAGATCAATTGATCATAGATAAAAATTACTATTAACATAGTTAAAATAGCCCAAAATATAGCATGTATATTTTGGGCAGTAATAGCTGTTTGAATATAAGAGCCTATTCCAGGTAATAAAATATTTTGGTTATTAACAGAAATAGCTTCACTAGCTACGACAAAAAACCAGCCACCAGATAAAGAAATCATCATATTCCAGAGTAAAGCTGGTGTACTATAGGGTAGCTCTATTCGCCAAAATCGCTGCCACGCATTTAAATTTAATGCAGTACCGATGTCATTATAGTCTGTTGGTAGTAATTTTATTGATTGATAGATACTTAACGTCATATTCCATGCTTGAGATGTGAAAATAACAAATATAGCAGCACATTCCGGCCCTAAAAGACTGGTGGGAAATAGCCAAATAAAACCTAAAACAGATAGAGATAAAAAACCTAAGATTGGTACAGATTGTAAAATATCAATCAAGGGGATAAAAATAGTTTCAGCACGTTTATTTTTAGCGCTGATATAGCCGATTAAAAGACTAAAAATGAGGGATATTAAAATAGCTATTCCCATTCTAAGCACACTTCTTAAAGCGTAGTAGGGTAGTGCAGATACAGATAAATCAATTGGTAACTGTTGTCCTATGAGAAATTTGGTATCCATCCCTGCAGCAGCTTTACCTAGGCTAAAAAAGATAACAAAAATAGTTAAAAGACTAATAATGTCCCAGGCATTTAAATTCAGAGTTGTGGTTTTTCCACTGCTGGGTTTATAAATTGGAAACTGCATGATTATAATTATTTGGGAAGATGCTATACAAAATATAACTGTTTTAAGATAAGAGGTCTATCCTAGAAAGAAAAAATTATTAAAATAGTTAATCCAGTCTTGTCGCTTTGATTATCTAGTATTTTAATCTGCGCATTGTGTAGATCGGCAATTAATTTAACGATGGATAATCCAAGTCCGCTACCTTCGGCCTCAGTACCTGGTATACGGTAGAATCTATCAAAGACACGCTGTTTTAGATGCTCAGGAATTCCAGGTCCATTATCACTAACTTCTAGCGTAATACTTTGTTTATTTATAGTAAGTTTAACTTTTATTTTGCTAAGTGTGCTTGTAGTATACTTAATTGAATTTTCTAAAATATTTTTTATCAAAACTTTTAATAAAGTTTCATTGCCCTTTATAGAAGGGATATCAACAATATCTTTTTGATATAAGTTAACAATATCAAAGCTTATTTCTACTTCTTTATTTTTTTCATGATTAATTAAAGAAGCGATCTCTCCACGAATAATTCTGTCTAAATAGCAATCAGTTAACTCTTTGATAGGCTGGTTAGGGGAGAGTTTGCTTAAAATTAATAGTTGAGATACAACATGGTTAGAACGATTAACAGCCATAATAATATGATCAAGATCAGAAATAATTTGTTCTGTCTGTGCATTATTTTTTTCTGGATCTATATTTTTTAAATAGATAGATTTTATAACTTCTGCTTGAATCTTTATAGCTGCAAGCGGGGTTTTAAGCTCATGAGCTGCATCAGCGTTAAATCGTTGCTCTCGAGCAAAGCTGTCGTTGATTAGACTGAATAAACGATTTATTTCTTTAAGTAGGGGTCTTATTTCACGGGGTGCTAATTTCTCATCAAGAGGACTCAAATTTTTAGGATCTCTAGTTTTAATCGAATTAGAAATTTTTTTCAAACTATCAGCAGCGACTTTAATCACTAAAAAAATTATAAATAATAAAATAGGTGTGACAAAAATAAGTGGGTAAATTCTTTCTTTAATAATAGTGTTAGCAAGTCTGTCACGCATTTTATAATTTTGAGCTGTTTGAATAATAAGATTCAGTTCAGGATTGATTTGAGTGTAAACACGATAAATATTATCTTTATAAAACACATCTTTAAATCCAGCTTCAAAGTTCGCAAATTTTTCTAATGGAGCGTATGCTGAATGCAAGAGCATTTTTGCTGGTTTAATTTCCCATATTTGAAATACCGCTTCAGATTCATAATTTTCTGTAAATTGCTCAGCCCATAAAATATTATTGCTTATATGAAGAAGCTTTTTATCTTTAGTAATTAATTTAGTTCCAGATGCGTCTAATTGGCTAAAATCTTGTTGTATTTTTTCTAGATGTTGTAGTTGTTTGCATTTTAAAAAAATTCTAATATTATTAGCAGTGTCGACTAATAGAATGTCAAATATATTAGTAACGTGATTAATTGTATAGTAACTCCATACAATAGTTGTAATGGTACTAATAAATAATGTTGAAATAATTGTTGTAATTAAAAAAACTCTTAAAGAACGAATACGCATGATTTATTCTTTTTATTTATTCTTTGTCAATAATATAACCAACCCCACGAATTGTTCTTATTAAAGATGTGCCAAGCTTTTTACGTAAATGATGAATATGAACTTCAAGTGCATTACTATCCACCTCGTTATCCCAGCTATATAACGATAACTCCAAGGCATCTTTAGTTATAACAGTTCCAGTATTTTCAAGTAGTTTTTGTAGTAAGGCAAACTCTTTACGTGGTAGAAATATTGACTCCTGATTAAGAGTTACATTACGGGAATTTAGATCTATTTCAATATTTTTATATTTTATAATATTAGTCATACGTCCTGTTTTACGGCGATGTAAAGCGCGTATTCGAGCAAATAGTTCGGATATATCAAAAGGCTTAGTTAAATAATCATCAGCGCCATGATCAAGCCCAATGACTTTTTCTTCTGGTTTGTCTTGTGCGGTTAAAACAATAATGTTAACTTCGATCCGGTTCAATCTTACTTCTCTTAAAACTTCAAGTCCACTTTTTTTTGGTAATCCAAGATCAAGGATGCACAGATCAAAAGGTTCATTTTTTAAAGCTGATATTCCTGATTCGCCATCAAGCATCCAATCTACCGCATGTCCCTCCTGAAGTAAGGCTTGCTGCAGACCATTCCCGATTAAGTTGTCATCTTCTACAATTAAAATGCGCAAAGGAACCTCAATTATGTAAAATATAAGTTTATATAATACATATAGTATAGAAGCGGGTATTTAGTCAATTAATCTGCTAAATTGAAAATTAAATTATAACAAGTTGTGAGCGCTGTGTGAACTTAAGGGATCCCCGACACACTATGTACTCATAAAGTACTTATAGAGTACCTATAAAGTAAGTATAGATGTATGTCAGGGGTTTGAGGTTACAGATTATTTTTTGCCTTTTGCACCTTTGCCACCTGGAGCTGATTGACCAGGCTGAGCAGTTTTAGAACCAGGATGACTAGGGCTAGGTTTTGCTGTCTTGCTAGGTGGTGTTTTGCTATTTGAACCCTTCATGTTCACTATCTCCAATATATGAGTGTATATTTAAAAAGCCAAAATTAAAATTTACTACAAAGTTACTACAATATGAATATAACATAGAGCTTGAAACAAACAAGGAAAGCGCAATTAATTACGATAAATTAATTTTGCTAACGCTTCAATCCAATCTGGTGAGTCATTTAGACAGGGGATCAGAGTAAAAGAAGTGCCACCAGATTCTAACCAAAGAGTTCTTAACCGGATACCAATTTCTTCAGTTGTTTCTAAACAATCAACTACAAAAGAAGGGCAAATTACGACAAGATCAGTAATATTTTCATCTCGTAATGATTTAATTATATCTTCAGTATAAGGTCTTATCCATGGTAACTTTCCGAGGCGAGATTGAAAAGAAGTGGAATATTCTTTTGGGTGTAAATTTAATTTTTGTGCAACTAAACGTGTTGTTGCATAACATTGAGCGCGATAACATTTTGTAGGTTTTGAGTAGTCAATGTTGCATGGGTTGTTTTGGTTACAAATAGGTTGATTGTTTTGAGATCTCAAAGAAACTTGCAGTTGTTTTTGAGGTATACCATGATAGCTAAATAAAATATGACTGCTAGATGTTTTTTGCCAGTGTCTAGACAAGATGTTTGCTAAGCTGCCAATATAACCATCATCATCATAAAATTCATTAATACAACAAATTTTAGGAATATATCTAAAGTCAGATAAATATTTAAGAGATTTCTCAAGCACGGAACCGGTAGATGCTGATGCATACTGCGGGTACAAGGGTAGAATGATTATACGGGTATAGTTGTTTTGAAGTATTTGATCAAGAATGCTGTTAAGGTTTGGTTTGCCATAGCGCATGGCTAGCCAAACATCGTACTTATCTTGAGTAGAATCTGAATTAGAATCAGAAGTGGCAGTCTCGTTAAGCTGTAAGTTAAGCTTTTGCTGTAATGCTTGTGAATTGACTAATAGTGGGGAGCCATTTTTAGTCCATATTTTTTGGTAAGCTTTGGCTATTTTAGTGCTTCTAAAAGGCACTATAACACCATTGACTAATAACTTGCGTAAGGGCCCGGGTAGGTCAATAACGCGAGAATCAAGCAAAAATTCACGCATAAAGGCTTTAACGTCTTTTGTAGAAGTTGAGGTAGGAGTACCGAGATTTACAAGTAAAACAGCAGTCTTAGAACTCATTGTAATCAGTTAATTTTTTTTAGTAATTATAATATAAATCATATTACTATCGCTAGTTTTACTGTTAACTATGGGTAAATAATTGGGGGAAAGGGAAATTATGATAGCTATCCAAAATAGCCGTATTTATAGTGCCAAGCAGTTATCCAGGTTGATTACTATAGAGTATTTGTGTTTTTTTATTGCATTTATTGTTTGTATATTGTTAAGCTCTCAGAGTTTGGTTATCAGATATATAGAGTTATTCGTATATAGTTTAATATTTAGTTTTGTAGGCATAGCTAGTCTTGGGGCGCTTAGACTTTACCAAACAAAAATGAATATGTGTTTAGTTGAGCAATATATAAGGTTATTTGCTGGTTTAGTAATTTTTTGCTTTGCTTTAAATATTACTTTGTACTGGTTTTCAGACTATGATCTGGGAAAATACATATGGCTATATAGTATTTTGTTAGCTAGTATTTTTTTAGTAATAAGCAGAACAATATTTAAATTTTATGCACAATATCAAACTGTAAAACCAAGGGCTATTATATTAGGTACGGGGAATAAAGCTCTGCAATTAAAAAACTGTTTAGATTCTCAGAGCGCTTTAAAATCTGAATGTGGGTTAAGCTCTGAAATAGTCGGCTATGTTCATAAAATTGGCGATAGAGAGCGAATTGCACGTGAAGAGATGTTGAATATTACGATTAATAAATCACCAACGAATAATATATTAGATTATTGTTTATCGAATAATATTCAAACAATTGTTGTTGCTGTAGATGATAGACGTAGTAATTTTCCTTTAACATATTTATTAGAGTGCAAACAGAATGGTATAGTAATATTAGAGCTTGCAGAGTTTTATGAACAAGAATTAGGTGTGCAGCAATTAGATGTACTTGATCCTAGCTGGATGATCTATTCTAATAATTTGCCTTATATTAGAAAAAAAGAGTCTAATAAATATGCATTAGATTTTGGTGCGGCATTGATTTGTTTAGTATTAATAAGCCCTATATTTCTTTTAGCAAGCATGTTGTTAAAAATTAATCTTGGTGCTAAAAACAAACTATTTACGACAAAAAATATTATTGGTATCTATAGTAGGCCATGTAATATTTTCCAATTTAATTGTTATAAAAATGAAAAATTAATTCTAATGGGCAGAGTAATCAGAAAATTAAATCTAGGTAATTTACCCGTATTATTCAATATTCTTCTTGGTGAAATTAGTTTTGTTGGTCCACAAATAACTAATTTAGAACTATCATCGGAACTTAGTACAAATCTTTGGTACTATAAGCAAAGATTTTCGGTAAAGCCAGGATTGGTTTCCTGGGGGTATAATGAAATCGATTTTGCTAAATACAATAGTAATACTGATAAAAGTTCAATGGCCAAGAAACAGTTACAATATGATTTATTTTATATTAAAAAACGTGATTGTATGTTTGATATTTTAGTTATGCTAAAAAAACTAGCTTTCTCGAAGCATTCTTATTTTACTTCTTGTAAAATGGGGATAAATATACATGGGCATTTAGCTGATATGTCGATTAATTTGTAATCGTAATATGTATATACTTTATTAAAGTTAATATAGCTTGTATCTTGCTCCTAAATCGAAAAGAATTCCATACGAGCGCGACATTTGAAGCAATCCAGGATCGATCTAGATAGGAACTGAAAAATTTTCTAAATTGATCTGGATTGCTTCAAATGCTGCGCCAGTTTGGTGTTTTTCTCAATATCGAAGTTGGCAGCATTTTCACAATGACGCCGTCAGGACT
>CAZSRF010000032.1:0-28059 GCA_964609155.1 uncultured Gammaproteobacteria bacterium
GCCACTTCCCCTGAAGGGGAAGAAAACAAACTCACTATGGCTGAAGGGTTACAATTAGAGAATGAGTTAGTGTGCTAGACGTCAGAGCTGAAGGATGTAGTTTGTTTATTCAAGGAATAACATCCGATGGGGTGCCATTATTTATAATAATATTTTTTACGCATAAACTAAAATTACTTAGCCCAGATGTCACGAGTCCCGCAGCGTTAATAGATACAGCAACAACCCGTCTATCAATAGCTCCTGTAGGAATTGTAAACTCCACTGTATTAGAAACGTCACGTCGATTATGGCCTATGGGTGTACATTTCTGTACAAAAAATACCGGTAGTGTCGAAACATTGTTGTCACATAACCAAATACCACCATCTTTGTTTGTAACATCTGGTGTTGTTTTAGTCGCCGTAAAGGTATGCCCGGCTAAATTAAGTGCGCTTGTTGAATTAACAAAGTTGTCTGTATCATAACAGAATAGTTGTTGGGTGTTAAGACATACATTAGCTGGCTGATTGGTGAGAAGAGTGCAGGTGCCAGTGGTAATATAGGCATTAGTTATGTTAGCAGAAAAGCAAATGTTATCTAAAAATAATAGAACAAATAAGAGGTTACTGATTTGCTTAATTCGCATAATTTATAGATTGCAATTTCTTGCTAAAAAATAATTAATTTAGTCTAACTGTAACCAATTTAGAACACAATAAAAACCTTGATTATTATTATGTGTCATATATATTCGTATTAAAGAGTATATTAGTCTTAAAAACAAGGATGGTTATGATTCCAAAAATTAAAAAAGTTCTATTTATAAGTACTATAATACTAGGTTCAATCGTAAGTTACGCACAAAGTAACATTAGTCAAGATGGATCATTCGAATACTCTGTATTATATACGCCAGCAGCAGAAAAAACGCCGCCTAAAATAGCTTTAACTTTGACGCCAACATATAAAGATCAAAACAGTAAAGCTGCAACATATCTTTTTGAAAATGCTGATAATGTCAGATGTCTTGTTGAGGGATCACAAAACGCAGCAATTGGCAAAAGATCTTTAACTTGTTTAACCTATAGGGCATCAGATAAATCATGTTGTTACTGGAGAACAAAATCAGATGGTTATAATCAAATACTAACTCTTATCATGCCAAAAGATTATAGGGCTTATCCAGCCTCGCAAGTGCCAGATGCAACTGTGGCGACAAAAGACGGTGTAAAATGTGATAGTGGTGAAAATGGGTGGAGTGTTAGAAAAGGTCTTATTAATAGTGATGTTCTGATCAAAGATAAAGAATACCATGCATACCCTTCGGGTAAAGTAAGATCTGTAGGTAATAACTATACTAGTGATATTATTGAATACTAGATTACATTGGTGCAACAAAGCCGTCCTGGTTCCAACATTGGGCGTGCGTTATAATCCTTACATACTGAACCTATTGTTGATTATGATTTAATTAGTTTTTACAAACAACTTTGGATTAAATTTACTATACTACCAAATAATAAAATGTTTTTATAAATTATTAATAATACCCTTAGTTATGAAACTAATAGTTACAATATTTTTAGTTGCTTGGTCTACCCTTAATTATGCTAAGGAAATAGCTTTAACTTTTGATGATTTACCTGGCCAGCAAGAGGTATCCGCGGCAGAGCTAAAAGGAATCAATGATAGTATTATTACTACATTAAATAAATACCATGCTCCAGCTATAGGGTTCGTCAATGAAATTAAATTATACGATAAGGGAGAGACTAACAAAAAGATTGCAATTTTACAAACTTGGATTGATCATGGTTTCACACTAGGAAATCATACATACTCACATCTCAAGCTTAGCTCAACTAAATTAAATGATTATGAAAATGATGTTATTAAAGGAGAAGCTATTTCAAAAAAATTAATGACTTCAGCTAACCGGAAGTATAAATATTTTCGTTACCCGTATTTAGATATGGGTAAAAATAAACAGAAACACGATGATTTTGCCAAGTTTTTGAAACAGCTTGGTTATATTGTTGCACCAGTAACAATTGATACTAAAGATTGGAGATTTAATAGAGCGTTACTTAAACATCCAGAACAACAAAAACAAATAATTGAAAAATATTTAGCATACACTCGTTCATATTTTGATTTTGCCGAAAAATCTTCAAAGAAAATATTTAATCGCAATATTAAACAGGTGTGGTTATTACATGTAAATTTCTTAAATTCCTTAGTTTTAGAGGACTTATTAAAAATAGCCAAAGAATATGGCTATGATTTTATTGAACTTGATAAAGCTTTAAGTGACATTGCCTACCTTGAACCTATCAATCTTTATACTGACAAGGGGCCATCATGGCTTTATCGCTGGGATATTACGCGCAAGGGTGAAGTTGATTGGTCAGAAGCGCCGGAATTAGATTCCTTGATTGCAACTTCATAACAGCCATGTTCTAGCGATGCATGGCATCTCACTATTTGGCCTTTCAACTTGCCGTGAGCGTAGCGAACAAGATAATAACCCCGCAAAAGCGGGAAATCTACGCTAAAGTTTTAATTAGTAAATTTACCAGGTATTTAATACTCTAATAGAATCCTCAATTCTATTAGAAATGACTCGTTTAATCTTCGGAGTAAGTAAGTGGTTATGAGTACTAAGAAATCCATCGGCTTTTGTAATAAAGCTCTTAGATATTGATACTGGGTATAGATTAGAAGCAAGAATTGATATTTTAGTATCATCTTCATTTTTAGCTATAAGCTCTAGAAGAGTATCAAAATATGTATTTTCCATAAAATCTGTTAATTGTGGACTAATAACATCATTGAAATAAGGGGAAATTATCCTTGTATCAGACGAGTTGATCTTACCAGGGATCGTGAGATTATCGAGCCAATGTTGCTTATTTTCTGTTGTTGGTACTTTAATTCTAGCAACATTAGCAGACAAATGACCAATGTTAGTATTATCTGAGCTTAATTCTTTTTCTATAATAAATTGGATACTTTCATAGTTGTTATATGCTAAAGCCTGGATCAATAACCAACGTTGATCTTGAGTGAGCTCTAGACCATCTATTTTTTGATTATTGCTCAACCAGTCTAACATTAAAGAGGTGTGTTTTGATGATCTTGCATTAGAAACAAAGGCTGCAAAAATATCCTTTTGTAAATCAGATTTTGGTGTTGTTAAAGTTAATTTTTTTAATAAAAAATCTGATATTTTTTGATTAACCTCTGGTCGCTCTTTAATACTTACATATCTCATGGATCTTTTAAGATATAAAGACACATCACGCATGACTAAAGTATTTTTTTCATCTAATGAAGAAGTTAGTAATAAATCTATAAAATCTAATACGTTGATTTGATTATTTTGTAACATAGTCCATAGAGAAAAATATATCTGTTGTTTAAGAAGATTATCTTCAATCTTAGATAAATGTAATTTTAAAAGGTCAATTTGCTGTTCATTAAATAATTCTATAGAAAAGTCATAGTCACCAGTATTAGCAAAAACTAATAACGGATTGACATCACCAACTTGAGCAGTGATATCTACTGGTTCTGTGCTATATGTTACGGGAATAGTTTTTTGTAAAACTATTTTACCAGTTAGATTAAAATTATATAAACCCACTTGTGTTTTATGAATTCTATATTTAGATTCTACAGGATCTGCTTTAGGAGTTAATAATAATTTTTGTACTTTATCATTAACTGTATGCATTGATAACTGTACTGAATTAGTTCCAGAGCTTTCAAGCCATTCGTTACTCCAAGCATTTAAGTCTAATCCAGTTACTGTGGACAATTCATGTAGGAAATCTTGGCGTGTAGCATTTTTATAACTGTATTTATCAAAATAAGCACGCAAGCCTTTCATAAAATTTTCTCTACCGATGTAATAAAATAATTGTTTAAGCGTTGCAGCACCTTTACCATAAGTAATACCATCAAAATTAGCTAAAGCAGTTTTAGTCTCTTGAACGTCACCGATGATAGAATGAGTAGTTTTATAGTTATCTTCCTCGTATCCCCAAACTTTGTTTTTTAAAAAAAAGTATTCCCAAGAACCTGTAAAGTTTAATTTAGATTGCAATTCATCAGTAAAAAGCCCGCTGCTGAAAGTAGCAAAGCTTTCATTAAGCCAAAGATCGTCCCACCATTTCATTGTAACAAGATCGCCAAACCACATGTGAGCCATTTCATGGGCAATTACTGAAGCTAAAGCCAATCTTTGAGACTCTGTCATGGGATTTCTAGAAATATAAGCTTCATTAAAAGACACTGCTGCTACATTTTCCATGGCTCCGGAAGAGGTTTCTGGTACTAAAATTTGATCATATTTACCAAATGGATATTGGCCAAAATTATGTTGGTAAGCAGCCAATAAATTAGCTGTCATATTAAACCAGTCTTCAGAATTAACATATTTAGCCAAAGTTTTTCTAGCAAATAGCCTCATAGGTATATCATTAGCTTTATCAGATTCCCATACGTAAAAAGGTCCGGCTGCAATAAAAAATAAATAACTGCTAAATTGTGCGCTTTTATCAAACGTCCAAATTGTCAAATTGGCATTTATTGATGTTTTTTTGATCTCACGGGTGTTTGAAATAACTTGCCAATCATTAGGCACTGTTGACTGCAGCGTAAAGCTAGCTTTTAAATCAGGCTGATCAAATAACGGAAATACTTCATTAGCATAGTATGGTTCAAGATTAGTATAGATATAAATTTCATTATCACTTTTATCTACAGATCTGTGAAAACCGTGACCTTTTCTAGTGTATCTATTAATAAATTCTATTTCAATTTTATTGCGATTGTTTATAGACAAAGACGATAAAGGTATAAAAATCTTACCATCTGCTTTATCCCATCTAGCATTTACTAATTTATCGTTAGCATAGATGCTTTGCAGCTGTGCATCATTTTGGCTAGTGAAATCCAGAAATAACTCAGATGAAATACTATCAGATCCAGGATAGAGATCAAAACTTATTTGTACTTTGCCTTTATATAGAGGTAGAGAAGGTACAGTTTTAGAATCTTCTGTGTCATTGTAACCTGCATTTGATAAATCTAAATTAATATTATATTCGATATTATATACTTGCTTACTTCGATGTTCTGCTTCCTGATGTTGTAAAGAGGCGTAAGTATTTTGCATAAATAATGAAAATATAATTATTGGTAATAGTAAGATTGACCGTACATCCATGAGTTAATAGTCCCTATTTGTATTGAGATTTCTTATCAAATTCAATGATAATTTATTCTTTAATAAGTGTCTATTAATTATTAATTAAAATTAACCTACAGTATCTCGAATTTCGTATTTTTGGATTAGACACTGCAAGAATTTTTGAAAACTACAGTCTATGTCTTATGTAGTTTAAAGATGATGATTACTACTTAACTGTATAAAATAAACAAATCTTAAACGAGCGTCTCTTATACTAAAGTAATTCCGGCTAGGTCTTAATGACTAATCTAATGATTAGAACGTAGGCTTACCTTTCGTTTCTTTCATTGGAGCATATTGTCTAATAAAGCCCAGTGAAAAATAGTTAAGATCAGATGCGCATACGAATTCTTGCTTTGCTATGGTCGTAGATCCATTAAACTCTTCATAGAAAGCGTCATACATACTTTGCGGTTTATCTGAAATACCCTTTAGTTCATTCAACGTTAATAGCTTTTGGCTGCCATTACTAACTCTCCAAGCAGCGCAACCAATCCTTTGACCTGCAGGGCCATTTTTTAGATAATCTTTTGCGGTAACACACATCAAAGAGCCATTAGAATTTGTTTTGTATGGATCGGTTATACTACAAATTAATCTATCTGTATTTGGAAAAATAAAAGGAGAATTTGTAACATCTTTCATTGGTGAGGTGATTTTAGAAATCATAAGCTTGCATTCACCACCATGAGGATTTTTTTCGCAAGAAGTTGAATATTGAAAACCATTAGTACTGAACTGGTTTTTATACTGGGATACAGCAATGCTGCATATAAATGATAAAGCTGATAACATTAAAATTTTTGATGATTTCATAACAGGCACCATGGTAATTGCTATAATGAAACTTTAGATTAAATACATTAAGAAGGCAAGCCTAAGAGGTTTTTAATAGTTCAAAAATTAGTAATAAAAACATGAATCAAGTAATTACATTAAAGCACTTGATAAAGGTTTTCTAGCCTGTGTAGTTGTATATCTCTTTGATTAATAATTAAGTCATTAGTAGGTAACATCCAATTTATCGCCAAATCAGGATCTTGAAAATAGATACCAGACTCAGCACTTTTATAATAATAATTATCACACTTATAAGAAAAAACAGCGGTCTGAGAAAGTACAACAAAACCATGAGCAAAGCCCCTGGGGATGAATAATTGCTTATTATTACTACTGGACAATTCTATAGAAAAATATTTGCCAAAAGTAGGTGATTTTTTTCGAATATCTACAGCTACATCAAGCACATTGCCATGCAAAACGCGAACTAACTTAGCCTGAGCATGTTTGCCAGTTTGAAAATGCAGGCCACGTAATACACCATAGGTAGATACAATTTGATTATCTTGGATAAAGTCACAAGTTATACCTGCATTAGCAAAGAGTTTTTTATTATAACTTTCGAAAAAACCACCTCTGTGATCAGTAAAAATGCTAGGTTCGAAAATCAATAAATCTTTTATATAAGTATTAGTAAACATAGTACTTATTGTTAGAGCACGCTAGTTGTCATAACTAAGTTATATAGATATTTACCATATTCAGATTCTCGTATAGGATAGGCGAGTCGTAATAATTCTTCGCTGTTGATAAAACCCATATTGTAAGCCACTTCTTCAATGCAGCCAATTTTTAAGCCTTGGCGATGTTCTACTGTAGCAACAAAATTACTAGCCTCTAGAAAACTGTGATGTGTGCCTGTATCAAACCATGTCAAGTTTTGAGACAGTTTTGATATTGTGAGCATATTATGGGCTAAATAATATTTATTAATATCAGTGATCTCTAGCTCACCACGTTGAGAAGGTTGCAAATTTTTTGCTATATCAACCACCTGGTTATCATAAAAGTATAATCCAGTAATAGCATAATGAGATTTAGGATATAAAGGTTTTTCTTCAATACTGACGATATTATTATTACTATCTATTTCAGCCACACCATAACGTTCAGGATCTTTGACGTAATAACCAAAAATGTGGGCACCAATTTTTAATTTAGCAGCGTTTTGTATGATACTGTTTAATTTTTGTCCATAGAAAATATTATCACCTAAGATCAATGCTACATTATGTTTTCCAATAAAACTTTCACCCAGTATAAAAGCCTCTGGTATACCACCAGGGTTAGGTTGCATTTTATAAGAAATATTTAGACCTAGATGATGTCCGTTTTTAAATAAATTTTCATAATCTCCAAGAGCATCAGGGGAAGAAATAAGCAAAATATCTTTTATTCCTGTAAGCATAATGGTAGATAAAGGATAATAGATCATAGGCTTGTCAAAAATTGGTAACAATTGTTTTGATAAAACATATGTTGCAGGGTAAAGCCTGGTTCCTAATCCGCCGGCAAGAATTATTGCTTTCATGAAATAATTTTTTATTGTAGGCTGTGATGTAAGAAAAGTTCTTTTAATGTTCCATTTAAAATATCTTGAGCTGTAACAGGTTTGGAACCACTAAATTGTAATTTTAAAAGTTCAAGTTGACCACGACTAGTTTGAATAATAATTTTTTTATTCTCTATAATAATAGTACCAGGGTTTAATTTGTTATGGTGTTGGTTAAGAACTTTTGCTTCAATAATTTTAAAAATAGTATTATTAATACTACTGGTTGCCGATGGCCAAGGGTACAAACCACGTATTTTTTGATGAATAATTTGGGCAGATTGTGTCCAGTCTATGCTTGATTCTTCTTTGCTTAATTTATGAGCATAAGTAGCTAAGCTATTATCTTGTATTTTAGGATGAATATTATGATAAATAATTTTTTCAAGACATACAGGTAGTAATTCTATAGCTTGCTTTAATAGTTTAGCAGTAAGTAAGGGAGTATTGTCAGTTTCTTCAATAGTACAAGTTGACTCGCAGAGTATAGGACCCGTATCTAAACCTCTTTCCATTTGTTGTATGCTAATCCCTGTTTCGTGATCACCAGCCATAATAGCACGTTGAATGGGAGCTGCTCCACGCCACCTAGGTAATTTTGATGCATGAATATTGATACAGCCATATTTTGGTATGTCTAAAACAGCCTGTGGTAAGATAATTCCGTATGCTACTACTATAATAAGATCCGGATGATACTGCTGTAGTTTCTTAATAGAATCGGGATCTTTGAAATTTATAGGTTGCTCTATTTTGATAGACTCTATAGCTTCTATATAGTTTGCAGATGTGCTTAATGTAGCATTGTGATTTAAAGTAACTTGTTTTACTTCAGAAGGCGTAACTTTTCTTCCACGACCAGACTCTCGGTCAGGTTGCGTATAAACTGCAGAAATATGGTACGTGTTTAAAATGCTTTTTAAAATTTGTGCAGCAAAATCAGGTGTTCCAGCAAAAACAATCTGTAATTTATTATTCAGCATGGTATTTTTTATGTTTTTCGAGTTTCTTGAGAGCCATATGCAGTTTTAATCTGGACAAATCTTTAATAAAAACTTCCCCAGCTAAATGTTCACACTCATGATGAATACATCTTGCTAAAAAATCTGAGGCTTCTAAAGTAAATGTATTGCCATGGATATCTTGTGCTTGTACCACTAGTTCTTTAGGACGTTTGACATTGATACGTATTCCTGGGAATGATAGGCATCCTTCTTCGCTGTTCTGTGAACCGCTTGCGGATAAAATTTTAGTATTTATTAGAACCTTAGGATCGGTATAATCACGCGATATATCTAATACAATAATGCTCTTTTGAATATTAACCTGAATAGACGCAAGTCCACACCCTTCTTTCTGATGCATAATTGCAAACATTTGATCGACTATATGTTTTAATTTGCTGTTAAATTCAGTAACAGGTTTGGCTATTAAGTTAAGCCTAGGGTCTGGATATGTTAAAATTTCTAACATTGTTTCTAAATGTTTTTAATAGCAATAAAGTATTAGTTATAAAATGATCTCAGCAATCTGTGAATTGGATTTCTGGGAAAACCTAGCGATAATAACACCAATTTCATATAACAAGCAAATGGGCACAGCTAATAAGACCATGGATAAGACATCTGGTGGTGTTAAAAGCATAGCGATGATAAAGGCTAATAAAGTAAAGTACTTTCTGTATGTTATTAACTGATGGTATGTTATAACATTTAATCGTACAAGAATAATTATTACTAAAGGAAGTTCAAATACAAGTCCAAAGATTAGAAACATTTTGAATATAAAGTCAAGATAGCTATTAATGTCAGCCATAATAGCTACGTTAGGTGGTAGCCAATTGATAAAAAAACTAAACATCATAGGTAAAATAAAAAAATAAGCAAAATTTCCCCCAATAAAGAAAAGTAATAAACTGAGGATAATTAATGGGATAATATATTTTTTTTCACGTTGATATAGTGCTGGGGTTATAAATAACCATATTTGAGTAAAAATAATAGGAAGAGTACAAAAGATAGCAAAATTTAAGGCTAATTTAATAGGCATAATAACTGGGCTTGTTATTTGAGTAGCTACTAATGTGCTCTGTGGAGGCAAAAACTTTAATAGTGGTTGAGCTAGAAAATCAAAAACAGAGTGGGCCGTGTAGAAAAAAAGACAAAAAAAGATCAAGTAACCATACACACAATAAATAAGTCTTGTGCGAACTTCAGTTAAATAATTTATGGTTTCAGAGGTTAACATGAAGGGTTATCTACTGAACTAGAATTAACTTGAGCGGTCACACTATCTTTATTGATAATGGTATTGGAAAACTTAGTGTTGTCACTACCTGGAAGGTCGAGTTCTTGTAAGTGGTTATTTATTTCTAGCTGTATATTTTGATAACTTTGTTTTAGTTTCTTGGCAAGTAAACCTAAGGTACGGCTTACTCTTATTAATTCCTTTGGGCCTAGAATAATAAAAGCCAGAATAAATATAAAGATTAGTTCAGAAATGCCGATGTTAGCCATTTTTGTTATGATATTAAGATATGTTGTGATCTCAGGGGCTCTCGCCTATATTAGTATATTCTAGCATCTTTATCTGCTTAGGGCTATGAATAAGCCTATAATAAACTTTGAAATCTACTTATTGCATGGCCGGGTTGAATCTCTGGAGTATTATTCCAACATTGGGGGTTTCTTTTATTGCTTTTATTTTACTAATTTTAATCTTAACTGAATTTGCTAGCTTAAAATACTGAAAAATATTTTGGCATATATCCTCGGCTAGGGTCTCAATGAGTAGAAATTTTCTGGCTTTGCAGTGTGCTAATAACCAACGAGAAAGTTTAGAATAATCTATAGTGTGTAATATATTATCCGTAGTACTTGCTGCCTTAAGATCTATATCGATTTCAAGATCAATAACAAGGGGTTGGAGGTTTGTTTTCTCATGGTCATAAACACCGACAGTGGTTTCTATAGTGATATTATTAAGAAAAATCTTATCCATATGGTTTAAGGTTCAGGTTTAGGTGGTGTAGAATTTAGTTGAGTAGAGTTGATTACAATTGCAGTGTGATCAGTGTGATGAGAAATTTTAAACGAAGCATTGGTTAGCAGCAATCGTTTAACGTTTTTTATTTCTTGTATTCCAGGAATAACATGTATGTCTTCTTTAATCTGTTCTAGTACGTCTTTTATTACCATTTGAGTTTTGATACGTTGTTCAATTTGTTCGACTTCTTGATCTAATGGTTGTTTTTTTGTTAGGCTAACTCCGAATAGGGAACAAAAAATAGCGTGATGTTTTGATGCGTTAAACGCCATTTGACAAATTTGTTTTAAGGTAGCAGCTAGAAAACACGTGAGCAATGCCAGAGTCGTTTGATTTAAACCCCAGTAAGTGATAAACCCTTGGTTGGTTATTACACCCATGCCAATAACCACTATACATCCAAAAGATACTAAAGCAAAAGATAATATTTGAATAAATATGTTATACGCTTTATAGAATAGATCAGTGAATTTATTATGATTAGATTTTAGAGTTGATTCGATTAATAAAGAAAAAGCAGAAGATATAGATTTTTTTGTTTCTGAAGAATTAATTGTAGATTCAATAGTATTTAAAAGATCTTTATATAGAGTATAGTATGTTTTATTTTCGGTATTACCATTAAAATAACTTTTATATTTATCAAAAAAATTTTCATCTGTAATAGGTTTGTGTAAAAAGATTTTGTATTTTTCCAAGGTGCCTGTATCTTCGCTTAATTTGCGATGAGCCTTTTTGTTAGTATTTGCGATGATAGCAAGCTCTTCCTTTTTTTCAATCAACTTAGGATCACAAATGGTTTTTTGGTCGTGATCCAAAGAAGCGCTTTGCTCTGAGCTTTTGATAAATAAAGTTGTAATTTTATTTTTAATGTAATCAACAAATCGATAACATGCAGATGAAACAGCTTCTTCATACCCTCCATAAAAAGAAAAAAACCCAGAGAGACCAGAAGCACAACAAAAAAATGTTATTAAGGCGGAAGGCCAAGTAACAAGATTAAGGGGATAGAACGATAACAGGATAGGAATGGCTTTAAAGCCTCCAGTAGCGCTAGATAATGCGCCTACAAAAAGTATGACAAATGATAGAAATTTTGCGATTACAGATCTAAAGTTGGACCAGGTCAAATATGTGTTCACTTTAAGTATTAAACATAATCCGTTTGTAATCGTTGCTTTGAGAACCATCAGATACTACCATTTTTAAATCTTTTTGTCATCAAATATTGTTTGGAGATAGTTCGTATGCGTAGAACGAGCTAATTTGGATTAATATTATTATCAGATTATTATTAGGTAGTTGTTTAATGTACTAATATTAAGTAAATAAATGAAATAAAGATCATTCAAAACACTATGCGAATTCGCAAGCCATTTTTAATCTTATTGATATTTGTCATGCTGTGTGCGGTAATGTATACATCATTAGCATATTTTATAGGCTTGCAGGCAGAGAAAAAAATTATTGCCCTTATAAAATCATATAGTTCTAGGCAAACACAAATTGTATTAAAAGACTATAAAAGAAACATTTTTAATTCAACAGCTAAACTGGAAGTTCAATATGAAGACTATAGTCAGTTTAATGTGGATCTAGAAATTCTTCATTCTCCAATATTACAGTACACTGATAATCGAGGTGGTTATAAATTTTACTTTGGCAAATTACTGGTGAAAATGAAAGTATTTCAGATTTTCTTGCAAGATAAGAAAGAAATATTTTCCAATATTTCAATAGTTGATTTAAAAAAATCTCCCATGACGATTGATGTTTCTGTGGGGGAATTAACGCAAAATTTGTACCAAAAGTTAGGTATCTATAGTTCTGATAAATATAAAAATGTGGCACATATACAACTTAATGAAAGCAATATAGCTTTTAACCTAACGAGTGCTATTGATAATCAATTTACTGGGAATCGATTATATAAGATAAAAAACTCTAATTTAAATATTTCAGCGCAGTTTTTTACCAATTCAACAAAATTTAAAGTTAATCCTTTTGAGTGGCAAAGCAAAATCAAGATTGTTGTAACAGCAGATAAAGTTGCAAATAATGAAAAAAATAAATTAGTGATTCTAAATCTAGACAAGCCAAGCTTAGATATTGACTATTCCGGTGGTATAGCCTCTTTTATGGATGTCATTAATACAATCTTAACCCCAATTACATCAGTAAATTCTAACGTTAATATGCAAGAGAGCAATAAGCTTCTAGTTTCTGAAAAATTATATACGTATCAGAATGTCATAGCAAAGCTTCTACAAATTATTTTTACGGACGATAATCCATCATTACTGAAAGTTCATTATAAAAATAATAAAGGAGAACTATACAATTTAGATGAAAGTTTTAAATTTAACAATCTCGATCAAGATCTAACGTTGGGTAGTACAGAGAAAAATTTCTTTCTTGTAGATAAAAGTCTGGTAAAAAATTTAATTTTTAAAAATAAAATTAAAAGCACTGAGTTTGATAATTTTAGTTTTCTGATAGATTTTTCTACAGATAAAGAGCTTGATAGAAATTTTTCTACTTTTGAGCAATTTGATTTTTCTCAGTTTTTACAAAGCTTATTGGCTCAAACAAATTTAGACAATTTTGCAAAGTATCATATTGAGACTAATTTTAATCTAGATAAATTAAAATATAAAACTCTTACAGAAGGTTATTTAAATGCTGAACAGATAAATTTTAATTTCTCTATTAAAAATAGTACGAGTAAAAACGATAAAGCTAATGACATTAACCCAGCGTCTTTCTTAAATTTTAATGCTAATGTTAACAATTTAATGTTAGATTATAGTGATAATGAAATGTTGAATGCAAATATAAAAAATATTAGCATAACAAATAGCATGAATCTAACAGAGTATTTAAATTTCTTTGATCAAGAATCTCAAGATGGGTACAACATTAATTTTAGCACTAAAGCTGATATCCCATATGTTAAGTATGAAGATGAGGATTGGAATATAGATCTTTCTCAGATACTTCTCAATGCGAAATTTAAATTGGATTCTAAAATAAAGGGATATTTTAATAGCAATTTTGAGATAAACAAGATAACGACTAAAACAGATATCGGAGAATTAAATTTAGATAAAGTACTTTTACACTCTGATTTGAAACAAGCGTATAAAAATATAATGACAGGTGAAAACGATATTACGCTTACAAAGTTTGCTTGGATATCAAATGATAAAAAAACAAAATTACAAGGAAATAATCTGAAAATCATTAATAATGCAGATCAGGATCAAAAAAATAAAGATTTTTTATCGTATGGCAATAAAATTTATCTTGACAATCTTAATTATGGTCAGTTAAGCTTGGGCGCTTTGAATTATGAAGATAAATATACTAATATATCTGCAGATAAATATATAAAATTTACAACAAGATCAGCTGCAGATTATATTAATAGTAACACTGCTACTGATGTATCTACTAAAGTACAACAGATCAATAATGATCAGGATGATGTATTTGAGCAAGCAGATTTAAATCAATTTTTATCTATAGGTATGGATATCAAAAATAATTTATTTTTAGGAAGAAAAGATAGCAATATTACAGTGACCAACGTTATCAATATTCCTTCTGAAAAAGCTACAACTAGTCAATCAAATACAGAATTTTTAAATAAACTACGATTAAATTCTACAGTGTCAATTTCAAAAGATTATATAGAACAGTTCTTAAAAGCTACTCGAAATTCAGATTTATTTAAACAATATGATATTTGGCAAAAAATAGGGCTACTAGACTTTAATCAATCTAGTAATAGTACTAAAGACAAAGCCAATGTTATTATTACATATGATAACAAAAAATTAAATATAAACTCAAAGCCAATGGATTACTGGTTGGAGAGGATTAAAAATACTGGGAGCAAGAAAAAAGAGAAAACAACTAAATAAAAAAGGTGGCAAAGCCACCATATAAATCTTACAGTACCTAAACTGTTATTAGAATAATCATCCTTGAAGATGGTTACGTCTTCCTTTAGGAACTGGTCTACATCCTTGTAGAAAACTCCAGGCAATCCTTAACCATGTCTATTAATTTACCAAATATATTAGATATAGCAATGGGGAGCGTTTGCTTGTAATTGTTAATCCAGTCGAAGTATCTAGAATATAAATAAAAAAATCATACGGTTATAATGCTTGATGCGTATAAGATAATACATTGCTTAGGATATAAAAGAATAAGGCTTACATGATGATCAGATAATGCTCACAAAATAGGTAATAGATATCACTACTTTTCTAAGAGCGGTAGTTTATCTTTAACTTTTTCCCAAGCTTTTGCATCGGTAGGTGCAGGAATTTTAGCTGTTATAACAGGCCAGTTTTTTGCCAATTCAGCGTTAATCTGTATAAATTGCTCCTGCCCTGCTGGCAAATCATCTTCAGAATAAATAGCAGAAACAGGGCATTCAGGCTCGCACAGCGCGCAATCGATGCATTCATCAGGATCAATAGCTAAAAAATTAGGCCCTTCGTGAAAACAATCAACAGGACAAACCTCTACACAATCTGTGTATTTGCATTTGATGCAGCTCTCAGTAATTACAAATGTCATTATGTGACTCACTAAACTTAATTAATCAGCATTTTAACAACAAATCATCTTTTGTCTAGCTTTAGTTCCATTAGCTATTGTATAATTTTAACTTGATGACAGAGTAGCTTAATATTATTAGCAGGACTTACGTAAAAAGCCTGTCATACTGGCTAAAGAGCCGGTATCTTGCAGAGAAGATCTCGGTTCTGCGCTCTTCGTGCTTGACCGAGACAACTTACAATCATTTTGCGTAAATCCTGATTAGTAATTGTATTTATTGTTTTAGTATAGTGAAATAAATTTAGAATGAAAAATGATGTTGTAATCATTGGGATAGCCGGACCGTCAGGATCTGGTAAAAGTTTGTTAGCCTCCACAATAGTTAATGAGCTAGGTTCAAGTAAAGTAGCAGTTATTTCTGAAGATTCTTATTATAAGGATTTGGGTGACATGCCTCTCCAAGTAAGGGCTGCCCTAAACTATGATCATCCTGATTCTTTAGATCATGATTTACTTATCCAACATCTGGAGATCTTGCAATCTGGGCGTGAGGTTGCTATTCCACAATATGATCACTCATCTCATGCTAGAATGGCCGATACAAGATTAATTCAAAATAATACAATAATAGTTCTTGAGGGGATCTTGCTTTTTGTTGATCCTACTCTTCGAAACTTGATGGATATGCGAATTTTTGTGGACACACCCTTAGATATATGTTTTATAAGAAGGTTAGAACGCGATATTATTGAACGGAAACGTAGTGTTGAGTCCATTATCAAGCAATATATTGACACAGTTCGTCCAATGTATCAGCAATTTATAGAGCCTTCCAAAAGGCATGCTGACATTATTGTCCCCAAAGGAGGCAAGAATAGGATTGCCATCGACATTATCAAAGCAAAATTAAATGAGTTATTAATCAAATAATGTTAAAAATACAAGCAGTTTTAGGTTTATGTGTCTTCTTGGGGTTTTGTTGGCTGATTAGTAGTGATAGAAAAAATATTAACTATCGACAAATATTTATTGGCGTCTTTTTGCAATTTACTATGGCTATTTTTGTTATTAATGTCAGTTGGGTGCAAACGGTCTTTAATTATTTGAACAATGGGATCATTGCTATATCAGACGCCACAAGGTATGGGACAGCTTTTGTCTTTGGCTATCTTGGTGGTGGAGAGCTACCTTTTCTTGTAGAAAAAGGCCATGAATCTAGGTTATTTATTTTAGCTTTTCAGTCTCTTCCTGTTGTAATGGTCATGAGTGCGTTAACTTCCGTATTATTTTATTGGCAAGTTATACCTTATATAACAAAGTTTTTATCTAAAATTTTAGAGAAAACATTGGGAATTGGTGGTGCTCTTGGTCTAAGTTCTGCTTCAACAGTTTTTTTTGGTACAGATGTTGCTGCGCTGTTAGTTAAACCTCATTTGAATCATATGAGCCGCAGTGAATTATTTACCTTAATGTCTTGTGGTATGGCAACTGTAGCGAGTTCCATTATGTTGTTATACACGCAGATTTTACAACCTATTTTTAATAGTGCCGGGGTCGCGCTTGGTCATATCATTACTGCTTCTTTTATCAATGTGCCATCAGCCATTGTGGTGTCGTTAATAATGATGCCTCAAGTAGGAAAAACAACAGGGGGTCACTTAGTTATAACTGATAAACCTCATAGTACGATGGATGCAGTTACAAGAGGTGTGGGTGATGGTCTGAATATTTTACTAAATATCACTTCTATGTTAGTGGTGCTGACAGCATTAGTTTATATTATTAATAATTGTTTATCTGTCGTTACAATTTTTGGTGACGGCCTTACGTTGCAGAAAATATTTGGTTTAATATTCTCTCCTATTGCTTGGCTAATGGGTATTCCTGCATCAGAAATTTCTATAGCTGGAAGTTTGATGGGTACTAAAGTAGTTTTGAATGAGATTTTTGCTTATCAGCAATTGGTGACACAAATGTCTAACATAAGTGCTCATACACAATTAATAATGGTTTATGCTTTATGTGGCTTTGCCAATTTTACAAGCGTTGGAATCATCATAGGCGCTCTTAGTATTCTGATCCCAGAACGTCGTTCAGAAGTAGTGAATCTAAGTTTAAAAGCAATAGTATCTGGTGCATTGGCTAATTGTATAACAGGAACAATTATAGGATTATTAACATGAGACAGGGAATGAGAGCGAGAAAGGGAGAGGAAAAGATTTGTAAAAGCATTATCTTAATGACTTTGTTAATATGCGGACTGGGGCTATCTTATGGATCAACTCAGGAGATGGTTGGCGAGCCTGAAGGAAGTGAGAATGAATATCAGGGCTTTGCTATAGAGTGGGAAGATGGTAATTTATCGGATTTTGTCCGTCAAGTAGAGAATGCTGTTGGTTTTAATTTTAATTTAAGCTCAGTAAGCTTATTTGGGTTAAATTCAGATTCGAGTAAAGATACTAGTGTTGATCCTCATAGTTATCATAGAACGGATCTTGCTGTAGCAGATACTACAGACACTAGTAGTGTAAGCGTAAAAGATGATCATAGTTATCAAAAAGAAACACCTGATTCTACTGATTCTCTTTATGCTACAGAGACTCAACAAGATTGGCGAGAGACTCGTAAATGGTGGCAGCGTGGTGGGCCGGTATTGTAATGTTTAGATAGGATATTTAACAATAAACTAAATTAAATTTTCATTATCCACAAAATCCATGTCTGCTTCTGGAAGTAAGGGGTGAGAATCTTTTGTTTGAATTTTTTGCTCAGAATCATCAGGCTTGGTAGCCTTACTATAATTAACGTTAGGTTGCAAACAATCGCTGGGTTTGTACTTATCTTCTAAAGAACCGCCGTTACAATTCCAAGAAATAATTCCATTATTAACTCTAGGTTCTAAAATTAATGTCTTGTCTTCAAGAAGGGCAGATTGCTTACTTTTGGTAAATGTTAAAACAATATCCCCAAAATCATTTATTTTTAATTCAGAGATAATAGAATTTTTGAATCTTTCGCTTTCTGGTATATGAGCTTGTGAGTTACTTGTAGGGAGCACGCCATGTATTTGATAATACTGTTGTATAGCTTCTTGACTGGCTGATGATAATCTAATAGCTTCTGAAACTTGTTCGCGGTTTAGTTCTTGCTGATGCACGGAAAACAAAATTCCACCCACAGCGGCTAGGGATAACGCTGTCTCTATTAATGTAAATCCTTGATATTTGAGAAATTTAAACCTACTCATAATTGTATTATAATTGTCATTTACCATACTTATAAGTATAGCATATAAGACCGATAAATTTTGTTTATATCTAAATTTTTTCTTAATTTTTTTCTTATTGAAATTCAACGTGTTACAGAGGGTACTTACAAGTATTTTTTGTTAAGGTATAATTGCTCAGTAATGATTGGGTTAGTATTATTTATGCAACATGTTATTAAAAAATGGAAGAAAGACCTAAAAGATTTAAAAAGTAGTGAAATACTTGCTAATGTCACTCAAGAATGCGTAACTTACACCGGTTACCTGACCAAAGTATTGCAAGACAGGGTTGTTCCACTTTCAGTTGATTTAAGTGTTTTGTACCAAAATTCCAATGAGAGAATAATAACAATGATGGTTGTTAAAAAACCATGGACGTATGCTCATAGTTATTTCACAATGGCTGGGTGTAATTATTTCGGAGATGATTTAGTCAAACTCGGTAATAGTACTTTAGGCAATCTCATAGAGAAAAGACAGCATCACGATCATGTTACACGCACAAATTTTGAGTATGCAGATGGAATAGAGAACTTAGATTTACTGAAAGAATATCTGGATACTGTTTATTTAACTTTAGAGTCTCGAGAGCCCAGCAATAAAATAATTTTAGGCTGTATTATAAATCGTCTAAAATCACTCAGTAATCTTGATAATTGTATTATTCGCAGATCTTCCTTTTTACTTAATGATAAAATACCCTTGCTGACTTTGTATGAAACATTTTTACCAGATTTAATTCATGAGTTTAATAACACTGGGTTCTAATATAATAAAATTAATTCGTTTAGATAAGCCGATAGGTATTATTTTATTGCTTTGGCCAACACTATGGGCATTATGGCTTGCTGGAGAAGGTTCACCTGCTCTACCGGTTGTGATTGTATTTATACTGGGAGTGTTTTTAATGCGTTCAGTTGGGTGTATTATTAACGATATAGCTGATAGAAATTTTGATGCTTGTGTTGCAAGAACTAAAGATAGACCATTGGTCAATATAGATAAAAATAAAAAAATTTCTGTTACACAGGCAAGTATCTTAGCGATTTCACTGAGTGCATTAGCCTTTTTGTTATTATTAACATTGCAAAATAGCAAACTCATTGGGCATGCTTGTATGGCTTTATTTTTAGCAAGCATCTACCCTTTGTGTAAAAGATTTATAGCTTGTCCGCAGTTTGTTTTAGGGCTTGCTTTTGGATATTCTATTCCAATGGCCTTTGTGGCTTTAAATAAAGAATTAGGGTTGATTACATGGTTGCTTTATAGTACTAATATTTTTCTAACGATTATTTACGATAGCTTTTATGCTATGGCAGATAGGCAAGATGACCTAAAGATAGGTATTAAGTCATCTGTAATATGGTTTGGAAAATATGACTTAATAATCATTGGCATGTTACAATGTGCAGTGTTGTTACACCTAGTGATTATAAGTGAGCTCTTAAATTTTAAGAATTTTTATTATGGTATTAGTTTGGTATTATTATTATTTATTTATCAGATAAAATTAGCAAGTTGTAGACAGCCGGATAAATGTCTGAAGGCATTTAAAAATAACGGGTTGGTTGGTTTGATAATCTTTCTAGGCTTTTTTTTAGAGTATATGTGAGCATAAAATGTCTATACAAGCAATATATGATATTGATTTAAAGCATAAAGTAGTTATGATTCGCGAGGATTTTAATGTACCCTTAAAAGACGGGCGTGTTGTAAACGATAAGAGAATTTTAGCTGCACTTCCTACTCTGCGATATGCTTTAGAGCAAGAAGCCCAGATTATATTAGTTTCACATTTAGGTCGTCCCAAAGAAGAAGACATAAATAAACCTGAGTTTTCTTTGGCTCCTGTGGCAGATATTTTAGGAAATTACTTGCAACGTAAAATTGTTTTAGTAAAAGACTGGCAAGAGGGTTTTAATATTAACAATTATGATCCTGACGATGTTCTCTTATTTGAAAATATTAGGTTTTGTACGGGTGAAGAAAATAATGATCCAATTTTATCAAAAAAATTGGCTAGTATTTGTAATGTATTTGTAATGGATGCTTTTGCTTGTAGCCATCGAAAACAAGCGTCTACTTATGGTGTTATGGAATATGTAGAGACTGCCTGCGCAGGTCCTTTGCTGTTAGCGGAATTAGATGCTCTGCAAAAAGCATTACAAACACCTGCTCGGCCATTAGTTGCGATTGTAGGGGGAGCAAAAGTTTCCACAAAATTAAGTGTTTTGTTAAATTTATCCAAAAGAGTTGATAAATTAATTGTTGGAGGCGGTATAGCCAATACTTTTATTGCTGCCGCTGGGTTGTCGGTTGGTAAGTCACTTTATGAAGCTTCACAATTAACAATTGCGCGAACTCTATTAGACGAAATGCATGCTCGTGGGACACCTATTTTAATGCCGGTTGATGTTGTAGTTTCAAAAGATGAGTTATCTGATAATGCACGTGCTCAAGTCAAACCTATCAATAGATTAGAAGAAGACGATAAGATTTTAGATATGGGTCCTGACACGAATAAAATGCTATGTAAAGAGTTAGCTGGAGCAGGGACTATTTTATGGAATGGCCCTATAGGTGTTTTTGAGTTTGAGCAGTTTGCAGCAGGAACAAAAGCCATTGCTTTAGCTGTTGCACAGAGTAAGGCATTTTCATTAGCAGGCGGTGGAGATACACTAGCTGCAATAGATAAATTTGGAATTGCTGATAATTTAAGTTACATCTCAACGGGTGGTGGTGCTTTTCTGGAATTTGTGGAAGGTAAGAAATTACCAGCTATATCAATACTTGAACAAAGAGCCAAAAACCATATTATTCTTAATTCTTAAAATATGCCAAGACGTACTAAAATTGTTGCAACATTGGGTCCTGCCACGGATGATATAATTCTGTTAACATCAGTATTAAAGGCAGGAGTTGATGTGGCACGAATCAATTGTTCACACGGCTTCGAAGATTTGGAGCGTAGAATTAAATTAGTTCGTGAAGTGTGTAAAAAAAATGATTTAGACGTAGCTATATTATTAGATCTCCAAGGACCAAAGATTAGAATAGGGAAATTTAAAAATGGCTTTGTTACATTAAATAAAAACGCGAATTTTGTTATAGATCCTTTGTTCTCAGAAAATGATGGAGATGACACGTGTGTAAGTACAAACTATAAAAACCTACCCCAAGATCTAAAAATAGGTGATGTATTATTATTAGATGATGGCAAAATTAGTCTTAGGGTAGTAAATATAGTTCCCGAGAATGCTAAAAACAGCAAAGTACATTGTCAAGTAATTGATGGTGGTTTGCTAAAGAATAACAAAGGCCTTAACATCCTTGGAGGTGGTTTAAGTGCCGAAAGTTTGACAGAAAAAGACAAACAAGATCTTAAATTGGCGGCCAAATACGAAGTAGATTATATTGCTCTTTCTTTTGTTCGTAATAAATTTGATATTCTAGCTACACGAAAGATACTAGAACAAGAAAAATATCAACCAAGCATTATTGCTAAAATAGAACGCTCAGATGCTCTAAAAAATCTAGATGAAATTATCATCGCTTCTGATGGCGTTATGGTAGCCAGAGGTGATTTAGGTGTTGAGATAGGGATAGCAGAGTTACCATCAGTACAAAAACATATAATCAATCAAGCTCGTATTTTGGATAAGCCTGTGATTACAGCGACCCAAATGATGGAGTCTATGATTGAGAATAATCTGCCTACCAGAGCAGAAGTATTTGATGTCGCTAATGCAGTTATAGATGGTACAGATGCTGTCATGTTATCAGCAGAGACGGCAGCTGGCAAATATCCCTTAGAAGTTGTCCAAGAAATGGCTAAAATTTGTGAAGGGGCAGAACAACACCACTCAACTCGTGTGTCTGGACATAGAGTAGAATGTACCTTTAAAAGAACAGATGAAGCAGTGGCTATGGCTGCTATGTATGTAGCTAATCATTTAGATGTTAAAGCAATTATAGCGTTAACAGAATCAGGGGCTACACCATTGTGGATGTCACGTATTCGTACAGCTATACCGATATATGCCCTCACAAGATTTGAAAAAACATTTTACAAAATGAAACTATATAGAGGCGTTTACCCAATTAGATTTGATGTGACTTTACAGCAACGTGAATGTGTTAATCGTAATGCTATTGAGGAGTTGGTTAAGCAAAATCTTCTTGCGCAGGGTGATTGGGTTGTAATGGCACGAGGAGATTTTTTAGGCGTCACTGGTGGTTGTAATACATTGAAGATTTTGCGAGTCGGCGATGTTAATTAACGATGAACAATATAAATAAATTAAGATACTAAGATATTAAGATACTAGGAGTAAAAAATGGCTCTAATTACGTTACGACAATTGTTGGATCATGCTGCTGAAAATAATTATGGAGTCCCAGCATTTAATGTCAATAACCTGGAACAAATGCGTGCTATTATGCTTGCTGCACAAGAAACAAGAAGTCCAGTTATTGTTCAAGCATCTGCAGGTGCAAGAAAATATGCAGGTCCAAGATTTTTAAAATACCTGATTATTGCGGCTGTGGAAGAATTCCCGGATATACCTGTTTGTATGCATCAAGATCATGGTGCATCTCCATCAGTATGCCAACAGTCTATTCAACTTGGTTTCACCTCTGTCATGATGGATGGTTCTTTAGAAGAAGATATGAAGACGCCATCTAATTATGAGTATAATATGGCTACTACAAGACGAGCTGTAGAGATGGCACATGCTTGTGGGGTATCTGTTGAAGGTGAGCTAGGTTGTTTAGGCTCACTTGAAACAATGAAGGCTGATAAAGAAGATGGTTCTGGTGCTGACGGAGTTTTGTCTAAAGAGCAATTATTGACAGATCCAGAGCAAGCAGCAGACTTTGTTAAAAACACTAAAGTAGATGCGTTAGCTATTGCTATAGGCACTAGCCATGGTGCCTATAAATTTACCAGACCACCTACAGGTGATATTTTAGCTATAGACAGAATTAAGCAAATTAATAAACGCATTCCTAATACTCATTTGGTGATGCATGGTTCCTCTTCGGTCCCACAAGACTGGTTAAGAATCATTAATAATTATGGGGGTGATATGGGTACAACCTATGGCGTGCCTGTGGAAGAAATCCAAGAAGGTATCAAACATGGGGTTCGTAAGGTAAATATAGACACAGACTTGCGAATGGCTAGTACCGGTGCTATTAGAAAGTTTTTAGCAGAATACCCAGCAGAATTCGATCCACGTAAATATCTTGTAACAGCAACCAAGGCTATGATGGAAATTTGTAAGGCGCGTTATTTAGCTTTTGGCACAGAAGGTCAAGCGGATAAAATTAAACCATTATTATTAGAAGACATGGCCACTCTTTATGCAAAAGGCAAATTAGATCCTGTTGTTGTAAAATAGTTATTAAATATTGCTATATAATTAGTAGTATTAGGTAATTAAAAAGGGATTGTTAATGTTAACATCATGGATGGTTTTGCCACTTTTGGGTTTAGTGGTTGGCACCTTAAGTGGCTTACTTGGAATTGGAGGGGGAGTAATATTAGTACCCATGTTGGTGTTAATATTACCCTATCTAGGAGTTTCTTCAGATATTTCAGTGCATATGGCCTTAGGTAGCTCAATGGCTACAGCATCTATGACGTTATTATCTAGTGTATTAGTTTATAATCGTAGAGGTGTCCTAGATCGTAATGTTTTTTACAGATTTTTACCAGGTATCGTACTAGGCGCTACAGCCGGGCCTTATATAGTTCATTTATTACCTTCTAGCGTATTAAAAGTTATAGTTGGTATCTTAATGTTAGCTTTAGCTATAAACATGGCCTTTGATTATGAAATCCCAGCAACTCGAAAATTACCGGGTACTTTAGCTATGATAATAAGTGGCCTATTAGTTGCAATCGCCTCATCATTTGCGGGGTTATCAGGTGCTGCTTTGATTGTACCGTATTTAGTATGGTTTGGTTTATCAATGAATCAGGCTATTGGAATTGCAGCTACATGTGGATTGCCACTTTCTATTATTGGTATGATGAGTTATATGATAGTGGGTTTTGAAACTAAAGGATTGCCTTTAGGAGCAATAGGGTATGTTTATTGGCCAGCTGTTATTTTTATTGCTATAACAAGTGTACCTGCAGCACAAATAGCTGCAAGGTGGTCATTCTCTGTTCCTAAGATAATTCTCAAAAGAGCATTAGCTATCTTGTTTACTTTTATGGCAAGTAAAATGTTATTTTTTTAGTGTCAATCTAGCGCCTGCTGAGGCTTGATGTGGAAACAGGCATAAAAATAAGCGTTTATTTATGAGTTGATTTCAGGATACAATAGAACAGGTGTGGTATGCATTAAAAAATAATTTTTTTCTAGTTGTCTTTAGTATGATAAGTTATCCAGATATTAGTCCTGTAGCATTAAGCATAGGTCCGTTAACTATAAGATGGTATGGTATTGCCTACTTATTAGGCTTGGCTGTTGGTTGGGGGTTGGGTGCCTACAGATTAAGTACAAAAAAATATTTAAATATTTCACAAGCTCAATTAACAGATCTGTTGTTATATATTGCTTGCGGGCTACTAGTTGGTGGGCGATTGGGATATATTTTATTTTATAAGACAAGTATCATATTTGCGCACCCTCTGGAAATTTTAAAAACATGGGAAGGTGGAATGTCTTTTCATGGTGGTTTGATTGGTGCAACTCTTGGTATATTAATTTTCTGTAGACAAAATAAGTTAAACTTTTTTGCTCTTACAGATTTTATTGCTCCTCTTGCTCCACCAGCCTTTTTCTTTGGTCGCTTAGGAAATTTTGTTAATGCAGAGCTCTGGGGCAAGGTAACCGATATGTCTTGGGGGGTGGTTTTTCCTTATGCAGGTGATTTGCCTAGGCACCCCACGCAGTTATATGAAGCGGCGCTAGAGGGTATAGTATTATTTTGTATACTATGGTTATATTCAAAGAATCCCAAAAGACCGAGAATGGCTGTATCAGGGTTATTTTTAATATGCTATGGTTTATTCAGATGTTTTGTAGAATTTTTTAGAATGCCAGATAGCCATATAGGTTATTTAGCTTTTGATTGGTTAACAATGGGACAGGTATTATCATTGCCTATGATAATATTTGGCAGCGTATTGTTAGTTTTAGCATATAAATATAATAGAGACACTCAATGCAAGCGTACTTAAATCTAATGCAAGACATATTACAAAACGGTACTCATAAGCAAGATCGTACAGGGACGGGCACGCGTTCGGTATTTGGACGACAGATGCGTTTTGATTTAAGTAAAGGTTTTCCATTAATTACGACAAAAAAACTGCATTTAAAATCTATTATTTATGAGTTAATTTGGTTTTTACGTGGTGATACAAATGTTAAATATTTAAATGATCATGGTGTGACTATTTGGAATGAGTGGGCAAATGGTGCAGGTGATTTAGGCCCAGTCTATGGTAAACAATGGCGCTCATGGCCGACTGCAGATGGTCGCGCTATTGATCAAATTAGTAATGTTATTACAGAAATCACAAAAAACCCAGACTCAAGAAGGCTTATTGTTAATGCTTGGAATGTAGGTGTTTTATCTGAAATGGCGTTACCACCCTGTCATCTTCTTTTTCAATTTTATGTTGCAGATGGTAAATTGTCTTGCCAGCTTTATCAGAGATCGGCAGACTATTTTTTAGGTGTACCTTTTAATATTGCAAGCTACGCATTATTAACTATGATGATCGCCCAGCAATGTGACTTAAAACCGGGAGAGTTTGTTTGGACTGGGGGTGATGTGCATCTTTATGATAATCATCTAGAACAAGCTCAATTACAATTATCAAGACCGCCATTACCGCTACCACAATTAAAAATCTTGCGGAAACCGGAAGATATTTTTTTATATCAGTATGAAGATTTTGAGTTAATCAATTATCAAGCTCATCCACATATTAAAGCAGCTGTTGCTGTGTAGTTTTAATATGGACTTTAATATTTCCCTTATTGTGGCAACGGATAAAAAAGGTGCTATTGGCAAAAATAATCAGTTGTTGTGGCATCTACCTAATGATTTAAAAAGATTTAAAACACTCACGATGGGTAAACCCATCATTATGGGTCGTAATACTTTTGAATCCATCGGTAAAGCGTTGCCAGGTCGTGATAACTTAATACTCACATCAGATGTTAATTATATAAAGAAACTGCAAAATATTAACCATCAGAATAATATTTATATCTTTAATAATGCTGAACAGTTATTTGAGCATTGTAAAAAAAACTATAGCACCAATACGGAGCTAATGATTATAGGCGGAGGAGATATATATAAATATTTTTTTAAAATGGCTAATAAAATTTATCTTACGTTAGTCGAGGAAGAATTTGAGGCAGATGTTTTTTTTCCAATAATAGATAATAAAACGTGGCAGGAAGATAAAAACAAAAGGGTTAATAATTATAAGGACGATAAACACAAGTATAATTATATTTTTATGGAGTGGTTAAAAAAAATATAATTTTCTTATTAACATCTTTGTTTTATGTTATGGCCGAGTTAGGAATATGTAGGAGTAACCTCGAAAGTTTATTGTTTTTTTAATAGAATCATGTATGATAACCAAATAATTTTTTTATAAAAGATCATATGCATATAACTTTTTTAGACCTGGTTGTTCTTGCTACGATGGGATATGTTTACCCTCCATTAGTACTGTTAATGATTTGTGCTAAGGTTGCAGCTAGACTTGTTCGAGCTTACCAAAGACAGAGAGTGGAAGAACAGCCAGCAATTAGAGTATTAGATGCACTACCAGCAGTTCCACAGTTCAACAATCCTGAGCTTGATTTATTACCTGTATTTCCTGCCGTAGTTTTGGAACCAGAACCAGAAGCCCCTAATAACAGACTTAGATTGTAACAGTGGTTCAGCACTTAGAATTGGATTGGATAGTTTTTAGCTAAATAATTCGCTTTTCTCTGTCTGCCCCCTATTGTGGCTGAAGAATCCCCACGAATTTTAAAGAAATATTTTTATATTTCAAAGGGTTCAGTGAAAAGCATGCAAACCGAACTATAATTCTTAATATAAGAGTTCAATTTATATAGGAGATAGCAAGGATGCATGCAATTAAATTATTACATAAATCTATACAAAATACATGTCCTAACATTCATAAAACTAGACTCGAATCGTTAACTTCAGCAGTATCGGCGTTATCTAATAATGGTACCTTAACTGTTACTGGATTAGGAAGATCTAGTCATAGTTCAATCCAAGTTAAAAATAAGATCAAAAAAGCTGACCGCTTAGTCGGGAATAAACATTTGCAAAATGAATCAATAGATATTTATAAAGCACTTGCACAATTATTAATTGGCAATAAAAAACATCCTTTAATAATAGTTGACTGGGCAACTATAGATGAACGAGATAAATTCCAAGTATTAAAAGCTGCAATTGCCTATGAGGGTCGCGCTATTACTATATATGATCATGTTGAATACACGGATAGACCAAAACTAAAAGAAAATAATA
>CAZSRF010000033.1:0-26131 GCA_964609155.1 uncultured Gammaproteobacteria bacterium
ATTTAGGTTCCAGTGGGGCAACCCGTGAGAGTTCGAGTCTCTCCTTTCGCACCATATCTCTGATGAGATGTGGTAATTCTATTATGTAAATTAAAGCTCATACTTGAGGTGTTTGTACAGTATGCAATCTTCTATTCAATCTGTTAGCGATTTGAAATTAAATATTAATATATCTGTTCCTGCGAATGAACTGGTTTCTGCGTATGATAAAAAAGTTAATGATGTAGCCAAACAAGCTAAGATTGATGGGTTTCGACCAGGAAAAGTGCCAGTTGCGTATATTAAAAAAAATTATGGTCCAGGTATTGAAGCTGAAGTGGTCGAATCGATAGTTCGCAACTCGTTTGATAGTTTTTGTGTAGAAAAAAAGCTTGAAGTGGCTGCTGTTGAAAATGTTGATGTTACTCAAAAAGAATTAGGTAAGGATTTAGAGTTTACAGTAAGTGTTGAGATATATCCTGAAATCAGTTTTGCAGATGAAGACTTCATAAAAACATCAGTAGACAAAAAAATAGCTGAGGTTAATGAGCAAGATGTTGAGAATTATTTGCAAAAATTTCTAAAGAGCCAGGCCACATGGAAAGATGCGGATGTTGCGACAATAGCAAAAGTAGGTGATAAAGTCGTTATTGACTTCAAAGGTGAAATAGATAATAAAAATATTGATGCAGCCAGTGCAGAGAATTTTGAATTAGAGTTAGGCAGCAATCACTTAATACCAGGTTTTGAAGATGGAATTGTAGGTCATAAAGCAAACGATGAGTTTAAGCTTAATTTAACTTTCCCTAGCGACTATCATGAAGCAGAATATGCGGGCAAGCCTGTGGTATTTACTGTAACTTTAAAAACCGTCAAGCATGCTACATTGCCAGAAATAGACACAGATTTTTGTCGTAGATTTGGAGTGCATGTGCACGATGAAAATTGTGACCATGAGCATACCCATGAACACGTACACGATGAAAATTGTACTCATGATCATAAAACATCTGAAAATGAAATGGATCCTAAAGAGTTATTTAGAGCTAAAATTAAAGAAACTATTATTAAAGAATTGAACAATAAAATTAACGCTGACTTTAAAGTCAATGTCTTAAAATCTTTAAGAGAGAGCAAGCCGCTTAATGTTCCTCAATCAGCTGTAGATGCTGAAGTAAATGCGATGATTAAGCAACGCCAAGAGTACTATAAAAAATATACAGGCTCTAACAGTATCAATTTTGATAAAGAAAAGTTAGCCGAAGAAGCTCGTGAGCGTGTTCACACTAGTTTGCTTGTTTTAGCTTTTATTAAGCAAAATGATTTAAAAGTAGATCGTGATTCAATAAGAGCTAAATTATCGGACCTAATAGGGTTAGAAAACGTATCAGAAGAAATTTTAGATCTTTATAGTGGTGACAAACGTAACATGCAAGAAATATCTGCTTTGGCTCTAGAAGACCTAGTAGTGCAAAAGCTTAGTGAAAAATTTGGCATTGTTGAGTCTACTGTAAGTTATGATGAAGTAATGAATAATGTACGTTAAATACTTGAGAAGTATGAAAAAAATGTTGACACCTCAGGAGATTAAAGTACAATAGGCAACAGTTGAAGTGCGGGAATAGCTCAGTGGTAGAGCACAACCTTGCCAAGGTTGGGGTCGCGAGTTCGAATCTCGTTTCCCGCTCCAGTTATTACTCAAGGCTTAAAAGGTTATTAATGGCTGAGTAGCAGAGTGGTTATGCGGCGGCCTGCAAAGCCGTTAACGCCGGTTCGATTCCGACCTCAGCCTCCAAACTTTTCATCTATGCCCGGGTGGCGAAATAGGTAGACGCAAGGGACTTAAAATCCCTCGGGACTTAAACTCCCATGCCGGTTCGATTCCGGCCCCGGGCACCAAATCACTAGATAAATCAATAAGATACAAGTTAAACGTAAGAATTCTCATTTTAAAAAGCATAGATACTCCTGGGTCAGTAGCGATAGTTAAATAATCATTTTATAGGTAAACTTTATGCTAAAGGATCTTCTGTTTTATTATTTGGTAGTTTTTTTTATCACTTGGTGTGCGTTTATAATATGGTTAACATATAACATGGGTAGCTTAGGGATAATGATAGGTTTAGGCACTATAGGCGCGTCCGCAGGGATTACCTGTATTTTACAAATACTAAAAAATATCAGGAGATAACGACAGTGAAAAAAATAATAACAGCAGTATTAGTATTATCAAATATGGCGATATAACCGCTTTTCCAGGGTATGTAAGTAGAGATTGCGGAATAATTCCCGCTAAAGAGTCTATTACAGTAGATTGGAAAAGTAATGAAAGATTGTTTTATACAGAATCTTTCCATCTAGTTACGCAAAATGGTAATAAAATACAAAGATATTACCAGTCTACTCCGTGCGATGGTCTAATGCCTTGTTATGTAAAATGGTGGCGTTCATATGCTGGTACAATTAATTTAGCCAATGTGATTACCCATCAAGGTGTTACAGGTGCGCATTACTGGAGAAGAGGAAATAAAGATGATTACCGTTCATCGTGGACTACAAATTGTAATGTAGAGTCTTGGGGTTACGATAATTGGGATGATTAAGGGGGAGCTATGAATAAAAAAGTGATACCGTATATATTGTTGGGACTTTTACCCATAATACTTAATAGTTGCAGTAAAAAAGCTGAACCAACTCTAGAATTAGCAAATAAGGAAAGCGTTAATTCATCTCCTATGACATCTAAAAATGAGACAGTAAAAAAAATTAATATTAAATCTACCTCTAAAAATGCTAACCTTAGCTCAAAAGGATTAACTGAAGATCAGCAGAGGGAAGAAGCTGAAAAAGCCATGATTGATTACTTTAAAAATCAAATGGGTGAAGAAGCGTTTAATAAAAGTTATCGTGGGAAAATGTTTAATAAAGATCCGAAATTGACATTAGATATTGACGATCATGATTCAGAAACTGCCAAGCAAATGCGTAAAGATTTAACATTCAGAGAAAAGAATGGCTATTTGCCTTTAGATCAAAAAGATATGGATGACTTCCGCAATACCGAAAAGAAATTATTTAGTCATGGTGATCCATCAGAAAGTGCTTCATTTGAATTATCAAAATTACCTGAAGATTTAGAGCAAACATATACAGGATATACTAGAGAAGGGATACATCCTGATGCTAGTACTGGCACTAAAGCCCCTGTAATTAGACGTGTCTTTCATTATGGTGGGTCTACTATTTTATTACAGGAAGAGGGAAGTAAAAACGGTAGCAGTCATTTTACCAAAGAATTTGTTAATGAAAATATAGGTGGGTGTCCAGCAGTATTTAATTCATACCGTTCTAAAGACAATAAAAATTTAGATGAACTAGAATGGAACACAGATACACACAGATACGCTTTGGAATCAATTAGTAATCAACCAACAGTAGATGTTAGAAAACAATTAATTGAAATTGCTAAAAGAGTAACTGAATTAAATAAGACTAAATAGGTTCAAGTATTTAAATTTTCTAATGCCATAGTAAGATTTTGAAACTTAAATTTATAGCCAGCTTTTATTAATTTATCTGGGATAACTTTTTGCCCGTTTAATAATAACGTTTCACCCATTTCACCAAACATTAGTTTGACAATTATATTAGGTAGTCTAAGAAAGCAGGGACGCTTTAATGACCTGGCAAGTTGTTTGCTAAATTCTTTATTAGTTACAGGAGTAGGCGCAGTAAAATTAAATACACCATTGAGGGTATCATTGTTTATTAAAAACATTATAGCTTCGATGATATCTTGCATATGAATCCATGACATCCATTGTTCACCATTGCCTAATATGGCTCCAAAACCAAATTTAAAGGGTGTCATCATTTCTTTTAAAGCACCGCCATTTTTACCCAGTACGATGCCAGTTCTGATCAAGCACACACGAACACCAAATTGAGTTGCTTGTAGTGCTGTTTGTTCCCAATCGCTACAAAGCTTATGAGTAAATCCAGTGTTAGCAGGGGTAGATTCTTCAGTGAATGTTTTATCTGGATCGCTGTCATAGTAGCCAATAGCTGAGCCACTAATTAATAGTTTTGGTTTTATTGAAGACTTTTCTATAAGATTAATAACTTGTTTGGTTGTATTAATTCTGCTGTCATAGATTTCTTGTTTTACTTTTTCATTCCAGCGTCTTTTATTTAAAGGTTCACCTGCAAGGTTTATAATTACGTCGTAATATTGATTGGTATTATTCAGGTCAGCTATAAAATCGACAGACTGTTTTAGGTTTGTTTCATAGGTCAATTTTCTAGTCAAAATAGAAACTCTAAATCCTAAATTACCCAGATGCTTACATAAAGCTGAGCCAATAAATCCTGTACCGCCAGTTATTAAAATATGCATCATATTCTTAATTTAAAAATTATATTAAAAAGCATTTTAACAGGTTATAAATTGTATACAAATTGGGCACAGCCCCTAAAAGATATTTAATCTTATTTTACTCCAAAAAATATACCTACTCCAGCTGTAACTATCATAGCAAATGATCCCCAAAAGCTTACTCGAGCTACGCTTTTAAATATAGAAGCTCCACTTATAAATGCTGATAGTGCTCCTAAGACTGAAAGAGAGAAAAGTGAAGTTAAAACTACTGCTAGTGTTAATGTATTTGATGGTACTATCATAACAGACAGAACAGGTAAAACGGCACCGAGAGAAAAAGTAAAAGCTGACATGAATGCAGCTAATAATGGTTGTGCATTAGAGGCTTCTGTGATCCCTAATTCATCACGGATATGAGTTGCTAATGCATCTTTTGTCATTAATTGAGTGGCAACTTGCTCAGCTAATATTCGATCAAGCCCTCTGGTAATGTAGATGTTTATCAGTTCTTCTTTTTCAGATTGTTGGTTGATTTTAAGTTCATATTCCTCGTGTTTAACATCTGCTTGTTGAAGATCTGATTGAGACTTTACTGAAACATACTCTCCAGCAGCCATAGACATAGCACCTGCTACCAGTCCGGCTACAGCAGTTAAGATCACCGTAGACTGATCCACATTAGTCGCTGCAACACCCATAATAAGACTGGCTATAGATATAATGCCATCATTGGCTCCCATAACTGCAGCTCGTAACCAACCAATATGTGATTCTTTATGACGTTCTGTGTGTGTTCTGTACATGTAAAAATAGCTTTCTTGGGCAATAATTTAGCTTTTATGCAACTCTTTCATAGTTAGTTGATGGAGTTTAAGCAAGGTCGTAATAAGCGTTTTAAATTATATTTGCCAAATTTGTCAATATATACATTAAAGTCTATATTCTAAATATAATAAAAATAAAAAATAATACAAATATAAAAAGATTTAAAGTATGGATAGTAAACTGTTGATTAAAAGATTAGGAATTTTGTTTATTATACTAGTTAGTCTGGTTTCTTTCTTGTTTAGTGTTTCGACAGTACGTGCAGCAGAAAGTATAGCGGGCAAAGAAAAATTAGATGTAAGGTTTCTTGTAGATTCTTCTTTTATGATGCGCAGCGCCGATCCTGATGATATGCGAATAAGAACATTACAAAAATTAATTAAAAAACTGCCTGATGATGCTCGTGCTGGGATTTGGTCTTATGGAAGATATGTTAATATGTTAGTATCGTTAGGTACTACAGATGCAAGATGGAAAAAACAGGCTGTATTTAATTTAGATAAATTAAATGGCTACGGAAGTTATAGTAATTTATCCTCGGCTATTGAATTATCTTTGCATGGCTGGCAACAAAAACAGGGGTATAAAAAGTACATAATTGTTTTGACAAATAGCGGGTTAAAAGGCCAGGAAACCCCAGCGGCTAATGCAGAAGACAGATTAAAGTTACTAACTAGAACAATGCCTAAGTTAAATAAAGCTAATATAAAAATGCATACAATTAGTTTTGATAGTTCTGCAGATCATAGATTACTAAAAATTTTGGCGCAGCAAACCAAAGGGAAGTGGTATATGGTTTCAGATATTAAGTATTTAGATAGCGTAGTTAATCATGCTTATAATCAAATCATCAATAATTTTTCAGAAAATTCATAATTTATCGTACATGATGTACTATAGTACCAGTGATACTAATTATTAATAATTATATAAAATGGAGTCGTTTGTAATGGCTGTTAAGAACTATCATCATGTATTATATGCAACCGATCTAGGACAGCATGAAAAGTTAGTACGAAATAGATTAAAATCAGTAATGGAACAAAATAAATCAAAAGTTTCTATTGTTCATGTGGTAGAATCTATGCCTGTTTTTATGGATATGAGTGGTTATTTAAATACGGCAGAGATTATTGATAGAATACAGCAAGAAGCTAAAACAGCCTTAAAAAAAATTGCAAAAGATCTTGAAATTCCCGAAGATCGCCAGCATATAGTACTGGGGTCGCCTAAGGCATCTATTACAGAACTAGCAAATAAAATAAAAGCGGATCTTATTGTTATAGGTGCACACAACAGGCATCTAATCGATAATCTTATAGGCTCAACTACGGATGCAGTTTTAAGAACAGCCAGCTGTGATGTGCTAGCAGTTAGATATCATCAAGAATAGCTGGAGTGTAGTTAAGATTGTTTAATAAATATGGTTTAATTATCTGATAAATTATGAATACAGAATTTTCTTTAGTAAGTTTATTTAGTGATGCAACCTTGGTTGTAAAATTAATTATGTTGTCTCTTGTAGCAGTATCTGTCGTTTCCTGGACGTTTATTTTACAAAGAGTACGTTATTACAATGCATTGAGTCAGTTAGAAACTAAATTTGAACATGATTTCTCAACTAGCTCGGATTTGTCGGAGCTGTATAGATCTGTCAATATTAATAAAGATAGTAATTATGGAATGATTCAAATTTTTAAATCAGGCCTGCATGAGTATTTTGTTAATAAAAAGCACGGCAGAATGGCACCAGAAGCCATGCTGGAAAATAGTAAACGAGCAATGGATGCAGCAATTCGAGAAGAGGTAGATAGTCTTGAAAAAAATCTTTCTTTTTTGGCAACTGTAGGTTCAGTTAGCCCCTATATAGGTTTATTTGGCACAGTTTGGGGAATTATGCATTCTTTTATTGCCCTTGGCAGTGTGCAACAAGCAACTCTTTCTATGGTTGCTCCGGGTATAGCGGAAGCATTAATAGCAACAGCTATGGGTCTTTTTGCAGCTATTCCGGCCTTTATAGCATATAATAGATGTGCTAATCGTGTGAACGAAATGATTAATAAATATGAACGCTTTCAAATAAGTTTTACAAATTCTTTAGCTCGACAAATGTATAATTAGTTTTAAATATGTATTACAGAAATAGAAAAAAATTAAACTCAGAAATGAATGTTGTTCCATATGTGGATGTAATGCTTGTTTTGTTGGTAATATTTATGACTACAGCACCGTTGTTACTCCAAGGAGTGGAAATAGACTTGCCGCAAGCTAAAGCTAAAGCTATTCAACAAAAATCTGAACCACCTTTAGTAGTATCGATTGATAAGAATGGTGCATATTATTTAAATATTGCTGAAGAACCAAAGACTCCTATGGAGCCTCAAAGTATCGCAATAAGGATAGCTGCTGAATTAACTAAATCACCAAAGCGATCTGTTTTAGTAAAAGGTGATAAATCAGTTGATTATGGTAAGGTTGTATCTGCTATGGCTTTATTACAAAATGCTGGTGCAGACAATGTGGGATTAATGACGGAAGATATCTAACAGTAGGAGATATTTGTGAAAAAACATATTTTAGCAAATCATTTCCCTCTAGAAAACAAGATCCACACTACTAGCAATGATAGTCGCTCTTTGTACTTATCGTTAGCTATTCATGCTTTATTATTTGTAGCATTAATAATAAATGTCAGTTTTGATAATAACACAAAACCACGTACAGTAAATAATAATGTCAGCAAATTAAATCAACCAGATATTATTAAAGCTGTTGTAGTTGATCAAAAGCTAATTAATAAAGAAATAGCTAGATTAGATAACCTAGAAAGAATGGAGCGTGAAAAAAAACTGCAAGAAAAATTATTAGAAGAAAAAAAACTAAAAGAACTTGAAGAAGAAAAACAAAAGCATCTTGCAGAACTAAATAAAATAAAACAACAAAAAGAATTAGAGAAAAAAGAGCTGGCTTTAACAAAACAAAAACAAGAAAGGCAAAAAATTGCTGAATTAAAAGAATTAAAAGAACTAAAAGAATTAAAAGAGCAAAAAGAACAAAAAGAACAGAACGAATTAAAACAGCAAAGACTGGCTCAAGCACAAAAAAAAGCAGAAGAGGCAAAAAAAATAGAAAAACAAAAACAAGATCTAGCTGATCGTATACTTGAACAACAGCGAGAAGAGTTATTAGCCAGATTAAAAAAAGAACAAGAGCAGAAAATGCAAAATGCTTTACAATCTGAAGAGCAATCTCTTACACAATCGCGACAAAGGTTAAGTATTAGACAGCGTGAAATTGAAAAGTACATCAGTATGCAACAAGCAAAGGTTTCTCGAAGCTGGATCTCGCGAGAAAGCTTTATGGGTAAAAATTTAACCGCTAAACTTGAAATAAGTTTAGCAAGAGATGGTAGAGTAGTGAGAGCGACGATTATTAAATCAAGCGGTGATGAAGCATTAGATATATCAGCTAAAAATGCTATACTAAAAGCCTCTCCGTTACCAGTGCCGGAAGATGATGAGTTATTTAAAACTTTTGTTAATTATAATTTTACATTTAAGCCAGACGAATTAAGTTAATATTCATGAACACAATTAAAAAAAGATCCGTTGCATTAGCATTTTTAATTAGCATATTACTATTCACAACATCTCATATCTATGGTGCTTTAGATATAGAAATAACCCAGGGTGTAGATGCTGCTGTGCCCATCGCTTTATATCCTTTTAATGTATCTAACTCTAGAAACATTAATCAAAGTGAAGTATTTAATAAAGTCATTTCTTCGGATCTTTACAGATGTGGTATTTTTAAACCATTGGCTCAAAATTCTATACCATATCAATCTGTGGAAAAACTACCAGTTGCAAACTTACAAGGGCAAAATATTGAGTATGCAGTGCGAGGCATAGTTGAGCAAACAGGAAGTGATAAATTTCAAGTTAATTTTGAATTAGTTGATATATATCAATTGGCTAATAAAACTACAGATACTAATGCTATATTATTAAGCAGATCATTTAGTATCAATAGTGCAGGTTTAAGAAGCCTTTCTCACCATATAAGTGATTTAATTTATGAAAAGTTGACAGGGATTAGAGGAGTTTTTTCATCTAAAATAGCTTATGTTAATGTTAAATGGTTGCCAAGTAAAAAACGTGAATATGTTCTAGAAGTTGCGGACTCAGATGGCTACAATCCTCAGTCTTTAGTTATAAGTAGTGAGCCATTGATGTCACCAACATGGCATCCCAGGGGGAACCAGATTGCCTATGTGACGTTTGAAGGATTTAGATCAAAAATTAAAATTGTTAATTTATCTAATGGTGCAACTAAAATAGTTTCTTCATTTAAAGGTATTAATGGAGCTCCTTCTTGGTCGCCAGATGGTAATAAAATGGCATTAGTGTTATCAAAAGAAAATGTTCCAAAGGTTTATTTATTAGATTTAAATGCTAATAAATTAGAGCAAATTACTTTTGGTCCATCAATAGATACTGAACCACGCTGGGCTCCAGATGGTCAATCACTTATTTTTACCTCAAGTCGCGGTGGCGGGCCACAAATATATAGCTATGAGTTAGCAAGTTCTAAAATTAAACGTCTCACCTTTGAAGGTAATTACAACGCAAGAGCTTCATTTACGCCAGATGGTAAGAAATTGATTATGGTGCATAGAAGCCCTAATAGTGATTTTAAAATTGCAGTGCAAGATTTAAGTACATCTAATGTAGATGTGTTGACTGCATCGAGTATGGATGAATCTCCGAGTATATCAGCAAATGGTCAACAAATTGTTTACGCGACGCGTGATGGCCAAAAAGGGATATTAGGCGAAGTTTCAATAGATGGGCGAGTAAAGCTTAAAAGGCCAGCTGTAGAAGGCGATGTGCAAGAACCTTCGTGGTCACCTTTTTTATCATAAATTTATTAGCTAATATTGATAGATTTACTGTTTTAAAATAATATTTTAGGTGGTATATTATCACATCAAAACAAGCGGATTATAATTTTTATTTGGAGTCACATAAAATGAAAATAAAAAAAATAGTAAAAATAGCATTAACAACAGCCTCTGTTGTTACCCTAGCAGGTATGATCAGTGGTTGTACTGATGGTGCATACATGAAGCCTAGTGAAGATGGTGTTGATAACGGTTATACATACAGCAAAGGTGTTAATGGTTCACCAACATTTGTTGGATCTAATGGTACAGGTGAAGATGCTAAGATGGCTAATCAATATTATTTTGCCTATGACAGTAGTGAATTAACACCTGAAGCCAAAACAGAAATTAGCAAACATGCTAAATATTTGTTAGAGCATCCAAGCGTAAAAGTTAGGGTGGAAGGACACACAGATGAGCGTGGTAGCCGTGAGTATAACGTTGCGCTAGGTGAACGCCGTGCAAAATCAGTTTCTGGTAGTTTAGCCAGTGAGGGCGTGTTAGGTAATCAGGTTGCAGTTGTAAGCTACGGTGAGGAAAAACCTGCTGTTCAAGGTCATGATGAAAATGCTTGGCAATGGAATCGTCGTGCTAAATTAGTGTATGAGCAAGGCTAAGCGGTAAGTATAATCGGTTAAAAGTTTTAAAATTTTTAACCGGTCCTCAGATTTTTCGTATTTTTTAAATTATACGTCTTTCACTATATTCCCTTAGGTCTGTATAGCTTTACATCATTGAGCTTATGTTTTAACATTAGCGTGGCAGTGCTTTATCGTCTGTTAAGCATTAACTGCTATTTGATTTCTAAATTATTTTTAAAATAACGTACAATTGGAAAAAAGATGATAAACGCAATAAAAATATCTTTCTTGTTAGTGGCTATAGTATTCAATCAGGTTGTAGTAGCACAAGCTAGAAAATTAGCAGCAGTAGAAGACCGTAGCATGAATCTTGATGCAACACCTAATCACTCTTATGTTTCGGCCCAAAATGACATACGTAGTAATACAAGTAATGAGAGATCTAATGACAGATCTAATGACTCTTATGGTTTTAAAGCTCGAACTTATGCCCAAAATAATTCTGGATTTGGCAGTAGAGCTCCAAGTTCTTCGGTTATAAGTAATATTAAGTCTAATACGCCTAATAATCAGCAGCCAACGGAAGAAACTCCATCTGATAACCGAGAAATTAAAGCATTAGAGCAAGAAATAGAATCAAATGACGAGTTTAATAATCAAAAGTTACAGGAGAAATTGCAGGAAATACAGGCTATGCCTTTTGCCTCAAGACTGCAACGATTAGAAAATATAACCGAGGAACAAAAAAAATTAAAATATGAAAAACGTATTAGACTTTTGCAACTACAGGTACAAGAGTTAACTGGACTGCTGGAATCACAACAAAATAAACTAGATAAAATGGTCGCCCAAGACAAATTATTACATGACGATCTAGAACGTAAAGTAGCACAACTCAGTAGTAAAAATTTAGCAAATAATTCTTCTTCGCAACCTCTTGCCTCCGATGCTAGCTTGGGTAATACGGTAGAACTAAAAAATAATAATTTAGATTCTAAAAAAAGCTATAGTTATAAAGATGCAGAAACAGATCAACAAAACCTTTATAACTCAGCTTATGATTACATAAAAGCAAGAAAATATGAGCAAGCCATTAACGCTTTTAAACAATATAATACCAAATATCCAGATGGAAAATTCAGCGAGAGCTCTAACTATTGGCTTGGTGAAATTTATATGTTACAATCTCAATACGATAAAGCATTAGCTGCCTTTAATACAGTTTTAGTGAAACATCCTAAGGGTCAAAAGGCTGCTGATGCGATGTATAAAAAAGGTTTGGTTTATTTATATCAAAAAGATTTTAATCAGGCTAAAAAAATACTCTCAGAAGTAGTAAAAAAATATAATAATACGACTTCCGCAAGTTTAGCCGAAAAGCAGTTAAAGAATATTGAAGCAATTAATGTCAATGCAACGTAATTTAAAAGACACTTTAAGAATCACTGAAATATTTTATTCAATACAAGGGGAGTCAGCTACAATGGGCTGGCCAACCTTGTTCATCAGGCTTACAGGCTGTCCTTTACGCTGTGAATATTGTGATACGGCGTATGCTTTTAGCGGCGGCACTATACAAGAGATAGAAAGTATTGTTACCCAAGTAGAAGAAATCTTTTCTCACCATAAGTATCTAGGTGCTGAGCAGAGATTTGTCACTGTCACAGGTGGCGAGCCTTTGGCGCAACCAGGCTGTAGTAAGTTAATGTCTAAATTATGTGATTTGGCTTATACAGTATCTTTAGAGACAAGCGGAGCTTTTCCCATAAAAAATTTAGATAAAAGAATTACAGTGGTAATGGATTTAAAAACTCCAAATTCTAAAGAAAGTGCGAAAAATCTTTGGGAAAATTTAGATTATCTTAAGCCCAAAGATCAAATTAAATTTGTTATTTGTAGTCAAGAAGATTATCAATGGGCTAAATCTTTAGTATTAGACAGGGCATTGTTCATGAAGTGTACAGTACTGTTTTCACCAAGTTACAATCAAATCAGTCTGCAAAATTTGGCAGAGGCTATATTGGCAGATAAGCTGCCTGTTAGGTTGCAAACTCAATTACATAAACATATTTGGGGTGAAAAACAGGGTTGTTAAAGTTTGTTCTAGCTAGAGCCAGCGTTCAGTTTTAACTCTATAGAAATTTTATATTATTATTATTGCAATATTGGGGAATACTTGTTAGAATTCCTCCTGTCGTTGTTATTGGGTACTATTAAACTCCATTAAACAATAATAGTGTTCATATCAATATTTGTGGGGCCGTTAGCTCAGTCGGTAGAGCAGAAGGCTTTTAACCTTTGTGTCATAGGTTCGATTCCTATACGGCCCACCATTTAATATCTATCCAGAAGCCAATTATAATATACATTTAATCTACAAATTAAACTCTAATTAAATTCTTAATGACTGATCTTATGAATCTATCAAATTATATTCGTGATATTTCTGATTACCCTCATCAAGGAGTGGTCTATAAAGATATTACACCTCTTTTGCAAGATAAAGCAGCTTTTAAATTTACGGTAGATAGTTTTGTTGAGCATTACAATTCGCAAAATATAGATTTAGTTTTAGGTATTGAAGCAAGGGGGTTTTTATTAGCTTCTGCGATTGCTTATTCGCTTTCAGCAGGGTTAATTATTGCTCGTAAGCCTGGTAAATTACCTTATGAAGTAATTAGCAATAATTACAAAACAGAGTATTCTACGGATACTTTGCAAATACATAAAGATTCTATTATGTCTAATCAAAAAGTTTTAATTATCGATGATGTATTGGCTACAGGCGGCACAGCTAATGCGGCTTATCATTTAGTGCAAGAGTTAGGTGGTATTGTTACCGGTTATGGTTTTTTAATAGAACTTGGTTTTATTAATGGCCGAGCTAATTTATCTCCTGCGCCTATTTATAGTATTGTTAATTACTAGCAGGACTTTTATTGCTAACTAATGATGATCCTGAGATAGGGATAGCAGAGCCTACGTATGAGGGGATTTTTGTTATTTTCCTCTTTGAAAACAAAGGAGTTTTTGCTAAAATATCTCTAGTTTAGTCAAAATAAGGAAGTTTTATGATGTTTAAAAAAATATTATTCTCAATTCTTTTGTCTTCAAGCTTAAATATTGTATTTGCTGTTGGAGATGAAATCACAGGTCATGAAGCAGTAGAGTTAAAGACAGTTGATGCCTACTTACTAAATGGTAGCCATGATAATAATGTAGATCACAAGAATACGTGCTTACAAAAACATGGTTGGGTTATTGGTAACCATTCGCTAGAGATAAATTATAAAATTGGACAAAGAACCGGGATGCAATCTGCAACAGTGCGATTTCTCGATGCTAATGTGGCATTACAGCCGATGGGTCTTGCTAATTCTTATTCTTTTTTAACTCAAAAAGGAGTTCCTGATCAACTTAAGTCTTATGAGGTAAGACAAATTTATTTCAGACTGTCACGAAGTAATTTTGCATTGCAAAAAGTGGCTGTCTCTTATGAAAGCAATAATTTGGATTATCAATGTATAGCTGAATATAATTTATAGTCAGTAAAAAAATAAAATAATTTTGTGGAAAAAGTTATGACACCAGAATTCGTAATGGATTTTGAATATCAATCTCAATGTAGGTTATATACCCTATTATTTATAAGCCCTTTTTTGCGAACATTATCACCTGAATTATATACAGTTCCTAGATCGCATGCTACAACCCCAGGGGGTATGGATGGGGCCAAAAATATGGAGCAGATGGAGTATATAGATCGCCTCCAGGCGTGTATGGAGGGGCACCGGGGTTACATCGGTCGGGATGTAAGACAGGAGAATATAGCTCTGGATATGGAACAGATGGAGTATACAGATCGCCCCCAGGTGTGTATGGAGGGGCAGCGGGATCACATCGGTCGCGATGTAAGACAGGAGGATATGCCTCCAGTCAAGGAGTACGCGGTTCGTTGGATTCATTAGATAGAGCCAGATCGAATGCAGTGTATGCTTCGTTAGATCCATTAGAGTCGACACCAGCAGAATTGAGTCGACGTAGATGTCGATAATTAGAGAGGACTCTATGAAGATGAGTTAGTTGAGAGTTGTTTTTTTAGAGTGTACAACTTATCTTAATAGCAACTAGCCCATGTGGCTGTTTCTTAAGTTTAAGATTGAAATGACTTTCACGAACTTTAACTTCGTCAATGTCAATACCCATTGTTTCAAGTTCGAAGGACTCGCCAAGGGGATCAATTAAGTTAACAATAAAGTTGTTATTCCCTTTGTTGACAATGCTAGTAATATTTTTACTTTCAAATATATTAAAATCATCTGCATCAAAAACGAGGTAAGTTTCGGTAATACTGCTAAAAATAGAGGTACTACCAAAAGAAATAATATCAGATAATGCTGCTTGATTTTGATTATTAAAAATAATTTTATTATCTAATAATTTTGGTAGGATGAATGGGATGGCATAGTATAGTAGCAATAAAAACAGGGCAGTAAACAAAAAGCATAAAACTACTTTGCTCTCATAAGCAAAAACAGCCAAAAACACTGCAATGCTAAGTAATACTCTAGCTACATTTAATATGGTTCGCTCTGATTTGTTTATAGTATATTGTTTTCTCATCATAGCGCTCTTTATTAAGAGATAGTTAGACACGTCCTTGTGTCCAAATTGGACTGTTTCTTAGTACTGTATTTAAGCTGCTACACCGTATGATCTTCTTTTTGTTTTTCCAAAAGCTCTTTTGCTAGTACGACTTTTACTTAGCATGCGTCTTGTTTTTGTTTTTCTTTTTGGTGATGATGCCGTCAAACTAATTTTATTCGCACCAGCTGAAATAATTTTAGTTATTTTTTTAATGCTTTTTTTAGCTTGTGGGACTTTGATGGCTTTAATAGCTTTAGTAAGTTTCTTAAGACTTTTTGCAGCATCAGAAACATGGATAGATTTTATAGCTTTGGTTATTTTTTTGAGACTTTTTTTAGCACCTTTAGCACTAGGCATTTTGATAGCTTTTAAGGCGTTGGCAGGTATTACTTTTTTTGCTATTTTTTTACCTTTTTTTATAGCTTGATCTTTAAACTCAGCTATTTTTTCATAAGTATCGCCAGTTATATGCTGAGTTTCTTTTTTTAATTTTTTTAAGCCATGTTGTAATTCAACAGCTGTTTTCACTGCTTGTTTTTTTAACTCATGAGAGATGTCTTGGAGATTTTCTCTAGCATTGATAGCTTCTTTTTTTAATTCAAGTACAGTGTCTTTTAATTCATAAAAAGAATCTTTAACATCCATAGTTAAATCTTTTAGCAATACTGCTTTGTCTGAAATTTTTACAGCACCATGAACGATAGAATTTTTTAATGCAGTAGCTTTTTTAGTAAGAGTTTTTAAGTCATGTTTAGCACGAGTTTTTACTTTAATTTTGTTTCTTCTAGTTTTTGTAGCTTTAAGAGCTTTAGTTTTTCTGATAGTTGAAGTTTTAGAAGCTTTAGAGACTGTAGAACGGGTTTTTCTTTTTGCTATAGCCATTGTTGTATTCACCTATTTATAAATTTTTTTAATACCATTTTGATAACGCTGGAATAACAAAGATATCTTAGTTATTATACGTAATTAATATTTAGCACAAGGTATTTGAGATTGCAAAGAAATAGCAAAAAATGCCGAAGAAAGTGTGAATGTTTTTTCTATAAATTTAACTTATGACCTCAGTTTTCAATTGTTGTTGACACAAGCAATAAATAAAAAAATAAAAGCTCATTTATGGTAAGAACAGGCTCTAACAAGCTGTTAAATAAGTAAACTTTATATTACACAACCACAGTGAAAAAGCATAAATTGCGATAGAACTTAAACCTAATAAAATAAGGTGAATTAAACGTTGCATGCTATTCCATTGACTCCAGAGAGCGATATCGCTACTACTAAATGATAAAAAAATCATTAATATAATATTACAAAGAATAAGGCGCGATATAAATTTCCACCATCCATTATCAGTTACGGCTTTATAGATGTTTGTTTTTCTTTTATAAAGCATAAGCCACAGAAAAATTACGTTAACCCAGGCGGATAAACCAGTTGCAAGAGCAAGACCTGCGTGTTTTAGAGGGTAAATTAATAAAACACTTAATAACATACCAACTATTAAAGAGAAAATTGAAATTCTAACCGGCGTTTTGGCATCTTGCATGGCATAGAATGTTGAAGACAAAATTTTTGCCAACATAAAAGCAGGCAGGCCAATAGCATAAGCGATAACACTTTGCTGAGTCATCATGACATCTTGGGCAGTAAATTTTCCATAGAAGAATAAACAGATTATTAAAGGGCCTGAAAGAGTAAGCATGGCAACAGCTGCAGGCGTTCCTATAAGTAAATTACAACGTAACCCCCAGTCTAAAACTTTTGCAAACCCTTCTTGCGAACCTGCTGCATATTCTGTAGATAGCCGTGGTAAGGAAACAGTTGCTAATGCTACACCAAATACACCCAAGGGAAAATAAGCTAAACGCTCAGAATAATAAAGCCAAGTAATACTTCCTGTTACTAAGAAAGAGGCTAGAATAGTATTCAATAGAATACTTAACTGAGCAAATGAAGAGCCAACTAAAGCAGGGATGATTAATTTAATAACACGGTTTACCCCTTCATTTTTACCCTTAAATTTGGGTAACTTAAAAAAACCAAGTTGATACAATGAGGGCAGCTGAAAAAAAAGTTGCACAAAGCCTGCAATAAGGATTCCCCATGCCTGTGATTCAACAGGTATGGCTAAATAATTAGCTAAGGTACAGGCTGTAAGAATAAGGCAAATATTTAACAAGGCTGGAGTTAGGGCAGGGATACCAAATTTCCCGTGGCTATTTAAAATAGAGCCAACAAAAGCAGACAAAGATATAAGCATTAGGTATGGAAAAGTTATTTGTAGCATTTTACTGGCAAGAGTAAAACGATAGTTATCTAGGCCCGGAGCAAATAAATGGATAAATTGTGGTGCACCCAGTACTCCTATTAGAGTAACAATAGATAAAATAATGATAAGCCACGCAGACATGCGTCTGATAAATAAATGCAACTCTTCTGGAGTTTTCGCTTGCTTATAATGAGAAAGCACAGGTACAAAAGCTTGTGAAAAAGAACCCTCAGCAAATAAGTTACGCATAAAATTAGGGATTTTAAAAGCGACATAAAAAGCGTCAACGCTGGCGTTAACCCCAAATATTTGCGCAGCAATAAGATCACGACCAAAGCCGAGGATGCGCGAAATAAAAGTCATCAAGGATACTAAAGAGGCAGATTTAAAAATTGATTTATTCATAACTCAATGCAAATAACAAAATAATAGTTGCATTATCGCGCACTTTAAACGCAAAAGCCATGTGATAACAAAGCTGCCCTATTAAAAATCCGTTTACGCTCATGACATTACTCAATACTATCCAAATCAGTCTGGCTAGCAGTCGGCAAACATGTTTTTAATCATAAACAGTAGTGCAATTTAGGCGTCCAAGAGTATCTCAAAAAAATGATGGTGCTCATGTTGAGCGCTTGCCGACTAATATAATCAAGGCTAAATGAATTTAATCAAATGAGCTCTTGAAGAGGACCAAAAAACTCAAAATTTACTTGAGATGTTGGTATTCCCCATGTCATTAATTCATGATAAATGTGCATCATAAATGCTTTAGGACCGCAGAAGTAATAATCGGCATTACGTTGAGAAACTAAGCTTTCAATCAAAGCTGCGTCTATAAATCCAGTAGAAATATTCTTGTTATCGCTCAATATGTAAAATGCACTATATCTATAGTGAATCTTAAGGTTAGAGTATTGACTTGCAAAAGAGTCAATTACATCTTTAAAAGGTTGAACATTAGGACTTAATACACCATGGATCAGAATGATTTCTCTGTTTGGCATTGTTTCTAAAGCAGAATGTAAAATACTTAAAATAGGAGTTATACCAATTCCTGCTGCTATTAAAACCAGAGGTTTATTATGGTGATCTGTTACATCTAAGAAAAACTCACCACAGGGTGGTCCAACTTCTATAATTGAATTAATATTTATATTCTTATGGAGATAGTTAGATACATATCCCTTGGGAGAGTTTTTATCTGAACCGCTCTCTATCTTCACGCTAATCCGGAATGAATCTTCTCCGGGCTTATTTGAAATAGAATAATTTCTCATCGTCGTACAAGCATCCTGGCTTGGGACACGCACAGTGATATATTGACCTGGCTTAAATAAAGGAAGTACGTATCTGTCTTTAGGATACAGATAAAAAGAAGTTATAATATCACATTCAACTTCTTTTTTAAGAACTATAAAGTCTTTAAATCCTTCCCAACCACCGGGTTGAGATTTTTGTTCAATATATATTTGTTTCTCACGGCTTATCAATATATCAGCAAGAAATGCATAAGCTTCTTGCCAAGCGTTGATTATATCATCCGTCGCAGCATCACCTAGTACTTCCTTTATTGAGGCCAGTAGATTAGTACCAACAATTGGATAATCTTTTGCTTCGATATGCAAGGAAGCGTGTTTTTGTGCAATTAATTCAACAGCTCTACCTAATACATCCAAATTGTCAATATTTGCTGCATATGCACATATAGCACCAGCAAGAGCTTTTTGTTGCAATCCAGCTGCCTGATGGGCTGGATTGAATAATGTTTTTACTTCGGGGTTGAGAGCAAACATTCTTTTGTAAAAATGCTTAGTTAATATTTCACCATGTTCTTGCAAAATAGGAGCAGTAGATTTTACAATTGATATTGTTTTTTGATTTAGCATTTTATAACCACCATGATAAGTACTTGGAGTGTTTATTGTAGATCAAATTTATAAAAATATAAATATAATAACAGCTACAGTTAGTTAGGATATGTCTATCTTCGCTATCTTGTATGTTTAGAATAGTGGCAATAATTCTTTCGGTGAATAAATAATTCCATCTGCACCCCATGTCAAAACATTTGCATTTAAAGGTAAATACCCATAGGCTGCTACAATAGTTTTCATGTTAACAGCCTTGCCAGCTTGAATATCAGTTAAAGCATCGCCTACAAAAACACAGTTATTAGGCTCAACATTTAAATCAGCACATGCTTTTATCATGGGAGCAGGATGAGGTTTCTCATGAGCTGTAGTATCAGCGCAAACTACAGTCTGACATTGAAGTTTATCGAGTTCAAATAATTGAACTACTGGCAGTGTTATGCTGGTGAGTTTATTTGTAATGATCCCCCAAGGTATATTATAAGTGTTTAAAAATGTTAATACCTCTTGCATATCTGGAAATAGCTTTGTATGTTTGTGCCCCATAGCATTGTAAGCATGAATAAACTCTTCTCTTAACTTGAGTAGTTCACTAGGGTGAAGATCTAATTTTAATAAGTTTTTAATTATGTTAGCTGATCCTGATGAAATATACGGAATAAGTTCTGATAAGGTAACTTGATCATAGTTATATTTAACTAAAAGGCTATTCAAAGCTTCTAACAGATCTTGAGCTGTATCTAATAAAGTCCCATCAAGATCAAAAAAAACAGCTGTTATTTTATGTTTATGGTTCATAAGTTAAAAATTATATTATTTTACTGCACATACCATGTAATTTACGTCAATATTTGATGTGTGCGCAAAGCTTTGAGTAAATAATGAATAAGTGATCCCTGATAAGCTATTAATTTTTAGATTGCTTTGTCTTAATAAATGAGCCATCTCTGATGGTTTAATAAATTTATTATATTCGTGCGTGCCCTTTGGTAACCAATTTAAAATATATTCAGCTAATGCGATAGACAATAAATAAGATTTGGGGTTGCGATTTAATGTAGATAAAAACACTAATCCATTAGGTTTAAGAAGTTTACAAATATTACTGATAATGCTACTAGGATCGGGAACATGTTCTAATAGTTCCATGCAGGTTATAATATCAAATTGAGTGTCTATGATGGCATGTGCTGCAAAATCTTCAATACTGGTTTCTAAATAGTTTATGTTTAATTGTGTATTGTTGTTGTTATTTTCAGATAGGATATGTAATTTTGCAACTTCTATAGCATTTGATGACAGATCTATGCCTGTAACATCAGCACCTAATCTAGCAAGGCTTTCTGATAAAATCCCGCCGCCACAACCGACATCAAGAATTTTTAATGTTTTAAAACTATCTTTTTTTAAATATTGTTTTACATTGTCAGTAATAAATTTTAATCTAATTGGGTTAACTTGATGTAACGTTTTTAAAGGACCATCTTCGTCCCACCATTGAGGAGCTACATTATTAAACTTATTAACTTCAGCTTCGGTGTAATTCATGTTTAAACTTCATTATTTTTTCTTGCCATTTATGAACTATATTTTGTATTGCAGAGTGCTTTATGGCTAGCAATTTGTGATCGCTTACTTTATGTATGCCATTGACCCAGACATCACTGACTTGTTGTCTTGTTGCTGTATACACAATACTTGATATGGGATTATACACAGGCTGACTACCATAATCATTTAAATCTATCGCAATAATGTCTGCTTGTTTACCTACAGTTAAGCTGCCTATTTTTTTATCAAGGTTCATTAATTTAGCACCATTTATAGTTGCTAACATTATAGCTTGATAGTCAGGCAATATCGTGGGATCACTAGCAAGAGTCTTTGTAACCAACGAGCTTGTGCGCATTTCTGTAAACATGTCTAAATCATTATTACTAGCTGCACTGTCGGTACCGATGCCAACGGTTATATTATTATCTAAAAGATCTTTAATTGGGCAAAAACCACTAGCTAATTTTAAATTTGATTTAGGGCAGTGGGCGACGGGAATTTGTTTTTTTCCTAAGATTTCGATTTCTGATGAATTAAGGTGTGTCATATGGATAGCATAAACATGTTGATCAAGTAGCCCGAGCTTATTTAATCTTTCAAAAGGGCGCATATTATATTGTTTTAAACTGTCAGTTATTTCATCATAAGTTTCATGTAAATGACAGCCAATTTGCATACTATGTTTTTGAGCAAAGGTAATTATTTTTTTAAAACTATCATCGCTGACAGTATAAGGCGCATGTGGACAAATAACGGGAGTAATTAAATTATTTTTAAATTGCTTAACCTCTAAACAATGATTAATATACTCGTCAATGTTTTGTGCCCAAGGTCCGGCTAGATCAAAAACATGTGTTCCTATATTGGCTCGCATACCTACGCTATTTACAGCTTGAGCTATACTGTCGCTATAAAAATACATATCATTAAAACACGTAATGCCACTTTTTAACATCTCAGCCATTGCTAGCATACATCCATCGTAAGCAAATTCTGGAGAAAAAAATTTATTTTCTATAGGCCAGATATGTTTGTTCAGCCAAATCATTAACGGATAATCATCGGCATAACCTTTCAAAATATTCATAGGGCTATGACAGTGGGTATTGACAAATCCAGGCATGATAGCATGGGTTCGCAGTATTTTTTTTGGTAAGTTAGGGTAGTTATTTTTTGCTTCCTGTATAGGCAATATATCTTTAATATGTTTATTTTCAATAATTATGGCAGAGTCAGTTAAGATCTTATTAGGTGAAGTAGGATCAACAGGGATAATCCACTTGGCTTCAATACAGAAATGATGAGATAATGCTGAATTAGCAGCCTCACTTTGCATAATATCGTCCTATGTAGTCGTATTTAACAGCATCGGTTTTATTATAGATATAATTTGTAGCATTATAACATCAATATGTTAGGTAATACCAAATTTAATTGTAGGTAATTAATTTGCGAATTACTAATTTTCTAAAAGTTTGTATATAATAGATATCTGGAGATTTAAATTTAGATTACAAACTTTTGAGAAAAATATGGCTAAGAAAGATTCTTTAAGAATAGTAGTTGCTCAAATTGAACTAACAGTTGGTGCCTTAGATAAAAATAAAAATAGCATCTTATCTGCAATAAAGATATCTCGGGATGATCTAAATGCTGACTTAGTTTTATTCCCAGAGCTTTGTATTACAGGTTATCCCCCGGAAGATTTGTTGTTACGTGAAGATTTTCAAGAGGCGGTATTAAAAACTAAAAATCAGATCGTTGAGCAGGTGCGTGATATAGATGTTGTTATAAGCTTTCCATATAAAACTGAAGAAGGTTTACATAATGCGGCAGCACTTGTGCGAAATGGCGAGGTTGTTGCTTATTATTATAAGCAATTATTGCCAAATTATAGTGTGTTTGACGAAAAAAGATATTTTATAAAGGGCAAAGATCCTATGGTCTTTGAGTTAAATAATATAAAAATTGGTCTCACTATTTGCGAGGATATCTGGTTTCCTAACGGGCCAGTTAAACAAGCAAAAGATGCTGGTGCAGAGTTAATTTTAGCCATTAATGCTTCGCCGTTTTGTATTGATAAAGCTGAAACTCGAAAAAAAGTTATTCAAGATAGAGCGCTTGAAGTGAATGCTCCCTTAATTTACGCTCACAATGTAGGAGCTCATGACGAGTTAGTTTTTGATGGTGGATCTATGGCGGTCAATGCTTCGGGTGAGATAGCTGTTATGGGAAGCTTTTTTAAAGAAGAACTCATTGTTGTTGAGTGTTTTCGCCATAATGACAATGATGTGAGTACAATAATGATTCATTCTCATCCTATGCCTAGGCATATGGGTGAGGAAGAACTAATTTTTCAAGCTATAGTACAAGGAGTTAGGACCTATGTCCATAATAGCGGTTATAAAGGCGCGCTTGTAGGACTTTCTGGTGGGATTGATTCTGCCATTACATTGCCTATGGCAGTAGCAGCTTTAGGGGCGGAAAATGTTGAGGCAGTTATTATGCCATCGCGTTATACAGCAGATCATAGTGTGGAGGATGCTATCTATGAAGCACAAAAATTAGGTGTTAACTATCATAATATTAGTATTGAGAGTGCTTTTGAGGGTTTTAAAAGCTTATTAGCCCCTATTTTTCGCGATCTGCCAGAAGACATTACAGAACAAAATTTACAAGCTAGAATTAGAGGGATCATTCTTATGGCCTTGTCGAATAAACTAGGTAAACTGGTTTTAACTACAGGTAATAAAAGTGAGATGGCTGTAGGGTATGCAACTTTATATGGCGATATGGCTGGTGGGTTTGCTCCTATCAAAGATTTATTCAAGGGGATGGTTTACAGAATAGCAAATTATATAAACTCAGTTTCAGAAGATATAATTATTCCTAAACGGGTTATTACTCGAGCACCTTCTGCTGAGCTTGCAGAAGGGCAGTGTGATCAAGATACGTTACCGCCGTATGATGTGCTTGATGGCATTTTGTTTCGATATGTAGTTCGTGATATGGGGCTAGATGAAATAGCGGCTGACGGCTTTGAACGTGATATAGTCGCAAAAATCATAGCTCTTGTTGATAAAAATGAATATAAGCGGCGACAGGCGGCTCCTGGTGTTAAAATATCAGCTAAAGCATTTGGTAGGGATCGTAGATTTCCTATAATTTCAGGATATAAGTATATTTAATAAGCTATTTAGTATAGTTGGCATATTTTGCATTTTTGAGCTATGTTAGAATTATTAATAATTACCTGTAATTCTAACTATGAAAACCTTTATCATTAGAATATTAATTATAGACAACGATCCCCAAACGATAAAAAAAATTAATGACTACATAAGTAAGTTTAATATTGCCATCGAAGCTATTTTTGAAACAGATCTGGAAAAAGTACATAAGATCATCAAAAATAATGTAATAGATTACTTATTTATCTCTAATAAACTGGTAACACGAGACAATTTGAATGATATAACTGCTTTACTGAAATCAAGTAATAACAAAGATTGTATCATTGTTTTTCATAATATTTCAGAAAATCTACTGCAAGAATTTGTGAAAAATGGTAATTTTCTTCTTCCTGATGAACTGTCATATGATTTGTTTAAAAAACTTATTGGTTACTCCATGATTAGTAATACAAAAAATTTTGAAGTTCCAGAAAACTATAAAGATGATTTTATAACTACCCACGATTCTTTAACTATGTTACCGAATAGGAATTTTTTATTAAAAAAAATTACTACTCTCTTAGAAGCTTCTCATGATAACGATAAAAAATTTGCAATTTTTTTCTTAGATTTGGATGGATTCAAAAATATTAATGATACTGCTGGTCACGATAGCGGTGATCTAATCTTAAAAGAAGTTGCCAGAAGATTGATTAAAAATACAAGAGCAACAGATATTGTTTCAAGACATGGTGGTGATGAGTTTATAATTTTATTGCCGCATATTAGAAGTAGGGACGATGTAGAGATTGTAGCAAATAAACTCTTATCAGTACTTTGTGAACCATTTAACATAAAGCAAGAAACTTGGACTATTTCAGCAAGTATTGGAGTTGCAACTTATCCAGAAGATGGTACAACTGTAGAAAAATTAATTGCTAATGCTGATACGGCTATGTATTTAGCTAAAGAAGAGGGTAGAAACTGCATAAGATATTTCAATAAAGAGCTAAACGAAAAGTTGACTAGTAAACTTAATATTTTAAATGATATAAGAAAATCTATTGCTAATAATGAATTTGAAATACTATTGCAGCCACAACATGAATTAAAAACAAATAGATTGTGTGGTGCAGAGGTCTTTGTAAGATGGAATCATCCTCAAAAAGGTATTATCATGCCTAATGATTTCCTGCCTTATATCTTAAATACAGGTTATATTAGCTTGTTAGGTAATTTGATTTTGAAAAAAGCATTAGCTGTAAATTATGAGATTAAGAATTTTAAACAAAATGATTTAATTATTGCTATAAATGTTGAATCTCGTCAGCTTATTAATGATAACCTTATAGAACATCTAGCAGGTTTAAAGAAAATGGGAGTTAATGTAAAGCATTTGGCTATTGAAATAACAGAAAGCTGTTTTAAAACAAATTTCAATATTATTAAGAAAAGATTATGCAAACTAAGGGAGCTTGGGGTTAAAATATATTTAGATGATTTCGGGTTAGGTAATTCTAGTGTGACTCAGCTGATAGATTTGCCAGTAGATATCATAAAAATTGACAATAAAGTATTAACCGATACAAGTAAAAGCGACTCAATAAAACGGGGAATTATTGCTTTATCACACAGTTTTAATATTAAAACTATGGCTAAGAGAATCGATGATGGTCAGCAATTAGGAGTATTGGTCGATCTTGGTTGTGATTACGGCCAGGGGTATTGCTATTCAAAACCACTTACAGTAGCTCAGTTCAATGCGTACGTGAGAGAGCAAAGTTCAAAGGCGGCTTAGCGTCTGTGTGGATGAGAATAACACTTAGAGGTTTGATAATCACCATCTTCAATCGTAACCCTTCAGCCATAGTGAGTTTGTTTTCTTCCCCTTCAGGGGAAGTGGCGA
>CAZSRF010000034.1:0-5855 GCA_964609155.1 uncultured Gammaproteobacteria bacterium
GCCACTTCCCCTGAAGGGGAAGAAAACAAACTCACTATGGCTGAAGGGTTACAATATAGCTGGCTTCAATTTAAAACTGGGTGGAGTTATTTAGATTTAAAGCAAAATATTGAAAATATTTTAGTTAGCATCGGAGATAAATATCAAATTAATTTTTCGTGAGTACTTATTTTAAATCTCTCCTGGTTTGCCGCGGATTTCGCGCCAGAGCGTTTAATTATTCAGCTCATGAGTTGGCGAAATCCTCGCAATGACAACGTTATAGATTCAATAGAACATTTATTTTCTTTGATTGCCATAATTGATGACAACGTTAAAGTTAAATAGAACATTTTCTGTATGTGTTCACGTAGTATTGTCATCTTGGTCAAGGCCAGTGAACCTGGGCGCAGAACCGAGATCTATTTATAATAGATCCCAGTTCTGCGCGCTTTGCGCTTGACTGGGATGACAAAATTCAAGATCGGGTGAACACTTAATGGCGTCAACTTAAGCTCAGCCTCCATCAGCACACTCTCCTAAATACATGATGCCGCTTAGGCTTACCAACTTTATCTCTGCTATAACTACGACCAGGTCTTATCTTAACTTTTGCACGTTTTGCTGCTCTTTCAAATATTTTTTGAAATTTATTACTGTCACTATTGCCTATAATCACATCCTGCAGTTGGCATCTCATAACACCAAATAAAACTGAAAAGTTTAATCTATATCCTGTATTACGCTCTGGGTTCCAAGGACCTTGCTTATCACACATAAATAATGACAGCACATTACACATTAACAAATGAGCCCAAAATTCTTGTAATACAGCTTCTAAATTAACTCCAGAAAAATTCTCAATCTCTGCTCGTATCTTTAATATCTTATAACATTCTTCTTCTATGTGCCATCTCAAAATATAAATTTTACAGATATCTTCTAAAGTAAAAATTTCTCTGTTAAATAATGAGGTTATTAAAACTTCAATTTCACCAGTTGCAAGCTTAATCGCAATAACTCTAACTTTAAGTTCTTTTCCTTGGTCATCAATAATGAAATCAAAATCTGTTTCGCCAGCATTGACCCTATCCCACATGCCTAGATACATATTTTTTTGTAACCGGAATAAAAAATCAACGACCAAATCATAGTGCTGGGCTATGAATTTTTTTGATGGGTAACCACGATCATAAACAAACAACTGTTTACTCTGTCCTAATCTTTGCATTTTTGTTACAACTTCTATTAGCTGTTCTTCTGCTAATGTTTGTTCACCAATATTCCATGATGCAAGGCGTGCACTACAAATCATAGAGGCGGTAGATTTCAGGATAGTTGTCGCGTGAAGCAGCTGTCGGCAAGCGCTACATTGGCTGATAACATAATAGAACATAACAATAAAATAATTTTTTTCATGATTTACCTATCTCAAAATTGAATAATTGATTTTTGAATTTCATCCTTAATTTCAGGGCTCCCTCGATCACACAAATCTATGTGCCGAGCTCCTTTCACATAAATAACTTGAACGCCAGACTCAGGAACAACGCCTTCATCTGGTTCATCATCTATTGCTCCAAAGCGCAAAATCTCTAATTTCGGATTTCTTGGGAAAGGATACCTTCTGCTATCAAGTGAAATAACCTTCGATATCCTATCTGGATAAAACTGAGCCATCATCATAGACATATCGCCGCCGTTAGAATGGCCTATTAAAATCACTTTGTTCAGATCCAACTTTGGTTCTATCTTTTGCAGTTCACCAATCACAAACAAAATATTTTGGACGCCACGTTCCCAAAGGGGTTTTCTCCTGTCAAATAGATTTCCTGTTGTAGGAAGAGGTTTATCTGTCTCCAGATCATGCTGTATGCTAACAACAAAATATCCACGTGTTGCAAGGGCATTTGCAATAAATGAATATTCCGTGTTTTTGGCGCCATAGCCATGGCTGATGATTACGACCTGCTTATTTATCGTTTCCCCTTGATAAATAACCACGGGGACATTTCTGCCTCGGGTCTTGTCAAACATATCAAGCATTTTGCTTTCTAAAGCATAAGCATTACTTGCAATGATGAATGCGCATAATACAAGACAGAGATCTTTAAAATATTTCATTAAACTACCGCCATGTAGATCTTATTTAAAATCCGTTGCTGAGAAGCATATGTTTCTCTTAGATAATTCATCAAGAATAAATTTAGTTGTTTCAGCAATCGCTTTATCAGTCTGCTGCGCATTATCTTTTTTATTTGAAAATGTATAAATTGCTAGCTTCAGTTGCAGCCCAAATACGGCGAGTTTTTTCATTCAGGTGCCATGAAAGTAACTTGAATTTTTGTTTGAACTTTTTTACAACATCCTTGTCCTTCATGAAATGAAGGTATCACATGTTTTGAAACTTGTACAGGTTATTTATGCGAGGGCCCTAATGTGTCGACTATACAAATCGCCATGCAGATATGATTGTCTAGTATCTGTGATATTTAGTTTTGGTAGTAAGCTGATAATTTCTCTTAACAATTGTTCATTAAATCCAGCAGCTATAAAATGATGCTTATACCCATTCAACCTGAAGTTACTGGCTTTATAGTTTGAAAATTATCGTTAATTCTACCTCTAAGCGACTGCGCTATATTTGGTATAGTTGCTCCGCTGCTATTATTCGATATCCTTTCCAAGTACCATATTGAGGATCATTTGAATAGGTTTCTTTTAAACTGTCTTCTAGTAACTCTTGAAAACCAGTATGTTTTATTTTATACCTGGCCTTTGAAAAGGCTTGCTTAGATGGGGGAATTATTAACTCATTTGCCTCTAATAATTCACACTCTATGCTTAAGCTTTTTTTTACTGCTTTTAAAATCATTGTAAATACCGGTAGATTTCAGGATAGTTGTCGCGTGAAGCAGAACGGATTTGCTCTACTCGCTGCATAATAATATTAATAAAAAAATAAAACAACTATTTTTTACAGTATTTTTTGTAAAGAAATTGATTTAATTATCGACAATAATTATAATTCGTGCACGGAACAGCCGGGGACGGCAATGCCCGTGAGAGACTTGTAAAAATATTGCCGTAGAGTAACAGTGTGATATATTGTTGCCTATGGCGCTATTAAATTTGGGGCTAGCCCCAAACCCCAGGATATTTTAAGAGAAACTTATAAACTAGCGCTGCAAATTTTTTACGCTGCTTTACGTGTGGTACGTTTAGTATTTAAATATACCTCATCCACACGCTGCCAATTGCGTACCGATCTGGACCATCGGTTAGGGTTTTGTTTTTTTGCATGCTCATACACTTTGGTTCTGTTTTCTAAGATTACTTTATCTAATTCAAGATGTCGCGCATTAGGTGTTACAAAGTTAATGCCACTGTGCTGATGAATATTATTGTACCAATTAACAAACAGAGAAACCCACTCTTGCGCTTCCTCAACGGTTGCAAATGGCTTGGTCGGATATATTGGGCAATATTTCAATGTTCTAAATAATGATTCCGAAAAAGGATTGTCATCGCTCACTGATGGCCTGCTAAATGATGGCGTTATACCTAGCATTTGCAACATTGCCAGCATTGTAAAGCCTTTCATTGGGCCGCCGTTATCTGAATGTAGTGTAACATCACCATTACGCAAATTTTCAGACATATGCGCGTTAGCGATCACGTCTGCCGCAAACTCAGCTGACTCTTGCTCAAATACTTGCGCCGCAACTATTTTCCTACTAAAAACATCTAAAAATAAATATAAATAAAAATATTTACCGCGAATATTACTCAAAAGGTAGGTGATATCCCATGACCATAGTTGATTAGGCTTTATGGCATGTAACTCATCTGGTTTACGATGTTTTCTAGGGTGCGCGGCGCTGCGATGCTGTAACATGTTTTCTTGTTTAAGAATGCGGTAAAATGATGATTCCGATCCGATATAAATTTTTTTATCAGCTAGATTAGGGACAATCTGGCTTGGTGGTTGATTACAGTACTCAGGTGAATTTGCTACACTAACAATATGTGCTCGCTCTGCAACTGTTAATTTATTGGCTGGTGCTGTAATAGGACCGCAGCGCTTATCCTTAAGGTTGCTTTCCTTTTGCCATCGCTGCAGAGTTCTAATACTCAGATCTAGCGTGTCACAGGCTGGCTTTATTCTACTACCAGCATCACAGGCTTCCTGGATTAGGCTAATAGCCTTTGCTTTATCCTGCTTAGTGATCAGTCGTCCTCTTCCGCCCCCCAAAGTAAGTCCGCTTTTTTTTTCAGAATTAATAAAGCGGAAACTTCAGCTAACGCCTTATCTTTGCGCTGTAAATCACTTTTTAGTTTTTTTAATTCCGATACGGTTTTTTGATCTTTAGTTTTTTGTGCCAATGTGGCCGCATTACTATTGCTAAGGCCTGCTAAAATAATTTTTTCCATCCATCTAAGTGATGAGTATATATCCCATGTTCTCTGCAGTAAGCCCCACGTTCATCGATGCTCATCGCCATAGTATCTATTAGGGCTTGCAGTTTAAATTCAGCTGATCTATCCTTTGGCCTAACAGATGTGGTATTAACTGGTTTGTATTTTTTCTTTTTTTTCATTGTAGATACCCATGTAAATATAGTGCCATAAGGAATATTAAATTCTTTTGACAATTCTACTATACTTGGGCCATTAGGTGTTAATGTTTTAGCTATAACACTGTCTTTAAATGATGGTTCATATTTGGTTACTTGTCTCATTAGATACTCCCGTACCACCCCGTCTGAGTTAGTTCAATTCAGAGGCGACAACTTCCCTGAAACAGGGGGATACCGTCGCAAAAGGGAGTTTTCTACTTCTAGTGAAGCTATTTTCACCTATTTTGTGACAGTTTTGAAATATTTGCGAATATATTTTTTCTTTAAATATGTTAATTAAATTACAACTAGGCATATAATAACTCCCAAATGGGATTATTATACTTTTTTTTATTAGTAAGCTATTGATTATAAATATTTTTTTCTTAAGTTGACGCCATTAGGTGAACACTTACCATTTATTTTCTTTGATTGCCATAATTGATGACAACGTTAAAGTTAAATAGAACATTTTCTTTGATTGTTATAATTGATGACAAGGTTTTGATTCAGCTTAGTGTTTACAGCAACTATATTGTTGTAAGAGCGAAGCTAGAAATTAATTCGTACAGATTTTGTACATTGATTTCACTTGTAACTCTGCTATTGGCTATCTCCCTACCATTTTGATCATAAAAAATAAGAGTTGGGGGGTTAAAAACAGTTAACTCTGACATTATTTTCTTATCGTTGCTATTATATTTCGTAAGATCTACTTGTAAACGTGTAAAGTTTTTCAGGATATTTTTAATTTTAGGATCTGTAAAGACTTTTTCTTCAATATTTCTGCAAGAAACACACCAGTCTGCATAAAAAGTTAAAACTGTAAATTTCTGTTCTGTTTTTGCTTGTAATAAATTTTTTGTTAGCTCTGGTATCGTCTTAATTTTAGTAAAAGAAAGTTCATTTGGATTATTTTTTCTTGTATATCCAGTTGAAATATTAGGCACTCCTGTACAGCTATCGATAGCAAAATTTTGATTTTGGCCAAATGGATGCCAAATATCGCTGTTATTTTGCGCAGCACCAGCTAAAAGAAAGCCGCCATAGATGGCAAAGACTAAAGCTAATGCTTTTTTTATTCGTTGCCAGCCGTGGGTTGCAGGTTCTAACACGCCTAAATGTACAGCATAAAAAATCAGCAATAATCCCCATAAGATCAAGACCATAGGGCCCTCAAGCAAACGAGAGAGAATATAGATAGCTAGTCCTATAAACACTACACCAAAGAAAATATTAATTTCTTTCATCCAAGGC
>CAZSRF010000034.1:5865-24012 GCA_964609155.1 uncultured Gammaproteobacteria bacterium
TCCAAGGCCCAGCTTTAGGTAGCCAATGACCTGCTGATGTGCCAAATAGCAAAATGGATATACCCATCGCAAAACCCATGCTGAATAAAGCTAGGCCACCTAGCCATATATTGCCCGTAGAAGAAATATAGAGTAACGCTCCAGCTAATGGTGCTGTTGCACAAGGAGAAATAATTAAAGCAGCAATGACACCTAATAGAGCGACTCCAAAATAGGTTCCACCTTTGCGGCTATGATTAGCTTGGTTGAGTTTTTGTGTAATAAAATTAGGTACTTTTAATTCAAACAAGCCAAAAGATGCGCAAGCCAAGAATAGAAATAGTACACAAACAATTACAAGCACCACTGGGTGTTGTAAACTGCTTATCAAGTTCACTCCTACGGAAGCGACTAATATGCCAGCAAGCATATAAGTTAAAGCCATACTGAGCACATAAACAAAAGATAACAGAAAAGCGTGACGTTTGGTCATATTATGTTTATGGCCAACAATAATACCCGATAAAATGGGTAACATAGGTAAAACACAGGGGGTCAGGCTTAATAAAAGCCCAAAGATGATGAATCCTGAAACCACTCCCAAAATTTCGGAATTTTTAAGAATATTGACAGCTTGGTTTTGAGTCTGGACAGCGTCAATATTGCTTGAGCCACTAACATCAGTACTAGTATTTTCAGAGTCTTTGGTGCTTTTAGTAAGTGGTACTAGAGCAGGCTGTTCAGGCATGGGTAAGAGCACTGATGTCTTTTTTTGAGCAATGTTTTCATCTTTAGCTATACCAGATACAATCGAGTCTGATATAGTTGGGGCTGCTTCCGTATTTAGGTCAAAAGTTAACTGCTTCGGTGGGTAGCAAAGCACATCTTTTAAACATCCTTGAAAGTCCATGATAAGCTGAAATGCTTGGGAGTTGCTTGCTTGGTAAGGGATTAAGATTTCAAAATTATCTTTAAAAATTTTAGTATGGCCATAGTGCTCATCGTCTATCATTTCTCCAGCAGGGTATTTGATGGAGCCTAACATAATATTTTTATGATCGGTTGAGAACTTAATGGATGGTTGGTAAATATATGTATGAGGTAATGCTGAAACTAAAATTTGAATCTGATTTTTTTTAATAAATGCGTCAATAATAAAGGCTTGATCGACAGTAGGGCGATCTTTTTGAGTTGGTGCTGTTAGTAAAGAATCTCCAGACTTAAGAGTATTGATATCAAATTTAGCGTATAGTAGTGGGCTAGTTAGAAAAACTAAAATAGTTAGTGCAGCTAGAATAAAAGTTTTAGTTATTAGTTTCACTTTATAACCTTGTGTAATCTTGTATAATTTTAGAACAATTGGGATTTACGCAAACAGCCTGTCATACCGACCAAAGAGCCGGTATCTTGTAAAAAAGATCTCGGTTCTACGCATTCTGCTTGACCGAGATGACAACTTACAATCATTCTGCGTAAGTCCTGGCAATGTTACTTATCGTCGATTATATTATAATTTCTTAATTGATCCTATTGATCCTATGTTGAACCAGAAGTTAAAGAATGTTAAAACTTGCACTATAGAGCTTTTGGTTTTAATGGGTTGATTCATCATCAGGTAAGTCGAAAGCATCGTATTCAGGGATGTTAACTCCTTCCATAAGAGAAATTGGGTTTGCAAACGGATCAGTTGGATTATAGGGATCATCTCCCAGCAATTTGGAATGTGCGTGTATAGCTTTTCTAACTAGGCTTAAATTACCATCGACAAATATTCTAGAGGGTGCATCTTTGTCTGGATTCTCAGTTGCAAAAGCCGCTTGATGCTCCATTGCCATATGAATTTTTTTACTCATTTTACCAGTATCACAATCAATGAAAATGGGTTTTTTAAATTGTGCGGTTTCTGAGCTAAGTTTAATAGATTCCTGATTGTTATCGATAGGAATAAGCTCAATATTAGAATATCGTTGCAGCATAAAAATTAACTGTTGTTTATTGGGTAATCCATTTTTGTTTTCTGTAGCCATCGTTGTTATTATGCCTATGTTAAGTTGTTGGCACTGACGGTGCTTGGCGTGGAGCAGCAGACTGCGCTCTGGCGACCCCTAATCCGGCCAGGTCAGTCATACTAACGTTTTCATCACGAGCAAGTTTTCCCTGTAATGTTTTTATTGCTGTTTCAGCTGCTGGACCATAGTTGTAACCTACAATGCCCATAGTTGCTAAATTTTCCGCATAGGATTTCGTTTTTTCACTAATGGGCAGGTCTAGATTTGCAGAGACTTTTCTTTGTAATGGACTTACTGATGATTGACGTCTAACAAATCTTGCAGCATCATCAAGGCGAGATGGCGAAAAAATAGAACGATCATCAGGTGCATCTAAGCGTTGTTTTACAATAGTGGAGCTAGCAGGATGAGTAGTGAGTAGTTGTTTGGCTACTTCTTGTTGTAGTCGTTTTGGGTCTTTAAGAATACTCTCTACTACGTCTAGTTGCATTTCTGGATTATGAGCTTGGATTTCTTGTCTATTACGTTTTTCAACTTTTTGACTTATATTATGCATTTGTTTGCCTATGGCGAACTCACCATATGAAGTTCCGCCAAATATTTTTTTGCCAATATAAGAATCGAAAAGCCCATAAGCTGCCGTGCTTGCTTCAGCATTTTTGTACAAGGCAGCGTGGTTTAGTACATTACCAATATCACAGGTGTAACCAAGGAGTTCTGCTTGTTTTTGCACAGCAATCGCAAACTGAGGATCATGAGTCTTGAGTGTAAAATGAGGTTTGCCATCTGGTCCTAATTTATAAGCTCCTTCCATTAAAGCAGCATGGACAAAGTCGCGGGCTAATTCAACTTTAGTATTAACCGACATACCTTCTGTTGTAGGGATAGATATTTCAGTTTTACCATTTTTTACGCTAACGTTGATCACATCGCCTGTACTTGCGAATAGAGCATATTCAGCATTTGGTTTCGTAAGATCTTGTTTAGCGTCGCCGCCGCCAGCTATTGCACCTCGTGGCGGGGGTTTGCCTGTTGCGATTAATTCAGGCTCAGAGGATGGTAGGAGCTCTGTTTTTAGAGCAGCAATTTCTGATATAGCTTTTGTAAATTCAACTTCTGCTACATCTCTAGGAGTAGCAGAATTTATGATGTCTTGAGCTAACTGTAGTTGGCGAAATAAATTTTCACGTATTGTATCCTTTAGGGATTGGTCAGCATCTATCTCTGCAGCTCTATCTAATTGTTCTTTTAACTCTTTTGCTTGCTTTAAAATTTCCTGGAGTCTTTCTGGGGTATGTTCTGGGGTCGACATAGGGGCACATATTGATTAATATAAGTTTGTATTTTTAATATAGTACAAAAGCTGAGAGTTATAAAAGTAATATCTTATTCAATTACATTACTTGTTGTCATTATGATAAAGGAATCTTATGGTAAAAGTTTCAGTTGCCCAAATGAATAGCCAAGATGATGTAAAAGCTAATTTAAAAGCAGTATCTGCACTGGTCGCGCAAGCACAGACAGCAGGTTCTAAATTAATTTTATTGCCAGAAAATTTTGCTTTTATTGGGGATGAGATAAAAAAAGCTACTGTAGCAGAAGATGCAGGTAATGGGTTAATCCAGGATACTGTTGCTAGTCTTGCAGCTAAACACAAAATTTGGATTCTAGCCGGGACAATACCAGTAACAGACTTAAAAGACGTGGGCAAAGTGGATGGGCCAAAAAAAGCTTTTGCAGCTAGTATGCTTTACGATGAGTTGGGTAATATGGTTTGTCGCTATGATAAAATACATTTATTTGATGTGATGATAAACAATCAAGAATCATTTTGTGAGTCTAATAGCATACTGCCTGGTTGCTCACCAAAGGTTTATAAATGCCCTTTTGGTACTATAGGGTTTTCTGTTTGTTATGATGTCAGATTCCCAGAGTTATATCGCGTTTATAGCGCAGCAGGAGTTGATATCTTATCAGTACCTGCTGCATTTGTTTATGAAACGGGTAAAGCGCATTGGGAAGTTTTAAATAGAGCGCGAGCAATAGAAAACCAAGCCTTTGTTTTAGCAGCTAATCAATGTGGTTATCATCCAGGTCCCCGCCGCTCTTTTGGTCACAGTATGATCGTGAATCCGTGGGGTGAAATACTAAGATTGCAAGCATCAGAACCAGGATTAATTTCAGTTGATTTGGACTTAACAGCTATGCACAAATTACGCAATAGCTTTCCCGTTATTAAACACCGTAAATTAGGGTAAATAAATGAGTAATCTAGAATTAGTTAAACAAACTATTTTGACTCCCTTTGGCTTGGATGAATCAGTTTTAAATAAATTAATGAGTTTAATGTCAGGCAAAAATATTGACCTGGCTGATTTATATTTTCAAACAGTGTATTCCGAAGGCTTTAGTTTAGAAGATGGTGTGGTTAAACATTCTAGTTATTCTGTTGATAAGGGTGTTGGTTTACGTGCAGTAAGTGGTGAAAAAACTGGTTTCGCCTATTCAGATGATATAGAGCTGCACTATTTAGAACAGGCAGCACAAGCTGCTAAGAGCATCGCTAAATCGCAATCTGAGCAGTCGGGCAGGATTGGTTTTTCTAACTTTCCTAACTCGAACTCAGGCAGTAATAACAAAATAGCTTATCAACATGAAAAATTATTATACCCTGCAATAAACCCTCTAAGCTCTATTTCTGATCAAAATAAAATAAAAATATTAGATGAGATTGATAAAGAGGCTAGAAGATTAGATCCTCGCATTAAACGGGTTGAAGTTAGCCTGGCAGGTAATTTTGAGGTAGTGTTAGTAGCCACAGATACAGGTTTCTTAGTGCCAGATATAAGGCCTTTAGTGAGACTCAATGTTTCAGTCATTGCAGAAGCAAATGGGCGACGCGAGACGGGTTCTTTTGGGGGTGGTAATAGAACAGATTATAGTTACTTTACTCAGAGCAGTGCTCATTTGGAATATGCGCGTAAAGCGGTAAATCAAGCTTTATTAAATTTAGAGGCAGTAGATGCACCCGCAGGGCCAATGCCTGTTGTCTTGGGTCCTGGTTGGCCGGGAGTATTATTACACGAGGCTATTGGACATGGGCTTGAGGGGGATTTTAACCGAAAAGGTACTTCTGCTTTTAGTAATAGAATCGGCGAACGTGTAGCTTCACCGCTTTGTACTATTGTGGATGATGGTACACTAGTTAATCGCCGTGGTTCTCTTAATGTGGATGATGAGGGCACGGTAACACAACATACTGTTTTAATAGAAAATGGTATTCTCAAAGGCTATATGCAGGATAAACTTAATGCTAAATTGATGAAGCAAAAATCTACTGGCAATGGTCGTCGTGAATCTTATGCTAGTTTACCGATGCCTAGAATGACTAACACTTATATGCTAGCAGGCAATCATGATCCAGCAGAAATTATTAAGTCAGTAAAAAAAGGCCTTTATGCTGTTAATTTTCGTGGTGGTCAAGTAGACATCACTTCAGGACAGTTTGTGTTTTCAGCAAGTGAAGCTTATTTAATAGAAGATGGTAAGATTACTACTCCAGTAAAAGGTGCAACTTTAATTGGTAATGGCCCGGAAGTACTAACTAAAGTTTCGATGTTAGGAAATGACTTAGAATTAGACACTGGTGTGGGCACTTGCGGTAAAGAAGGGCAAAGTGTTCCAGTAGGGGTCGGTCAACCAACAGTAAAAATAGATGAATTAACCGTAGGTGGGACAAGATAAATGTCAAATACAAACCATAGCAATCAAAATCTAGTGACGGATATCTTAAATGCAGCAAAAAATAGAGGTGCCTCAGCAGCTGATGCAGTTGTGTCATCTTCTACGGGTTTATCTGTGCATGTACATAAACAAGAAGTTGAAACAATAGAGTTTGATCGTGCTAAGGGGCTTGGTATTACTGTGTATTTTGGTTATAAAAAAGGTAGCGCAAGCACCACAGATTTTTCTAAAGCAGCAGTTATTGAAACTGTTGAAAAAGCTTGTAGTTTAGCAAAACTTATGGAAGAAGATAAATATTGTGGACTAGCCGAGCCTGATCTGATGGCCTATGATTATAAAAAATATGATTTAGATTTATATCATCCTTGGCACTTATTACCTGAAGAAGCAAAAAATATTGCTTTAGAGTGTGAAAAATATGGTCTAAATTACAGCTCAAAAATTACGAACTCGGATGGTACTGATGTAAGTACGCATTCCAGTCAAGGGGTGTATGCTAATAGTCATGGTTTTATAGGTGAATATCAAACGGCTAGGCATAGTATTTCTTGTGCTCTTATAGGAGAGTACCATGGTAAAATGCAACGTGATCATTGGTACTCTACTTCACGTCTAGTCAATGAATTACAAAATATTAAATTGATTGGCGAAACAGCTGCAAAACGTACAGTGGCTCGATTAGATCCAAGAAGTATTAAAACTCAAAAAGCTAGTATTCTATTTTCACCCGAGATGGCACGTGGGTTATTTAGCACTTTTGTTTCTGCTATTAGTGGAGGAAGTTTGTATCGTGAAGCTACTTTTTTATTGAATAAATTAGATCAAAAGATTTTTTCAGATATTGTGCAGATCACAGATGATCCCTTTATTAAATACGGATTTGGCAGCTGTGCCTTTGATAGCGAAGGAGTACGAACGCAAAAACGTGATTTGGTAAATCAGGGGATCTTACAAGGCTATGTGTTGGGCAGTTACAGTGCACGGCGACTAGGGTTAGAGTCTACAGGTAATTCTAGTGGAGTGCATAATTTACTTATTGGCTGCGCCGATAAAAAAGGCAATGTAAGTAAACCCCAAAAAGAACTAATCAAGTCAATAAAGCGGGGTTTATTAGTTACGGAGTTAATGGGGCAGGGCATTAACCTAGTTACAGGAGACTACTCTCGCGGTGCTTCGGGGTTTTGGATTGAAAACGGTGAAATAGTTTATCCAGTCGAGGGAGTGACGATAGCTGGTAATCTTAACGATATGTTTCTTAACATTACAGAGTTAGGGAGTGATATTGACAAACGTAGCAGTATTCAAACAGGTTCTGTATTAATAGATGAGATGATGATTGCTGGAAGTTGACCATCAACAGGACTTACGCAATGATTGTAAGTTGTCATCTCAGTCAAGCACGAAGTGCGCAGAACTGAGATCTTTTTTGCAAGACACCGGCTCTTTGGCCTGATCAATTAAGTCATCTGTTGATAGAATTTGTTGTTAGGTCTGAATGCATATTCATTTTTGATTCATCTTCATAGTGTAAGATGCTCTAAGTATCAGCATTTGGAGGTTTTATGTCAAATATTTATGAAGATATTCAACGAGTTACGACGGAGTTATTAGCACAAAGGTCAACTGATATAAGTGTCGATGATTTTGTTAAATGTTATCAAGACAAGGGTAGTTTGTATTCTCGTCTGATCCCTTTGATTCTTCTTGTGGAGTCAAGCCCAAGAGATTTTAAAGTTGAGATAGGGTACGACCTTGATAGATATATAGCTAGTTGCAAGCCATCAGCTTCACCGCAATCTGATCTTGCACCACACGCACCAACACAAGTACCTACACCTGTTCAGCCATATTCTGATTCTCTAGCTTCTTTGACTATAGAAAAAAAATTAAAAAGGGCAGCGGATGACAAAAGCTGTTTCAGAGCATTCATAGAGGAAAAACTTGTAGAAGCAAATAGTATACTAAAAAAAGAAGCGGATAATTTACTAACATCTTGTAATCCTTCTGAAAAAGTTGCTGTAAAAAAAGTATTTGATGAGTTGTCAAAGATTTTATTAGATGAAAATTGTCCTGTTGAAAAAAGATTTCAAAACTTTAAAGATAAGATAGCTCCTGAAGTTTTAAAACAGCAATTAGTTGGCATTAAACCTTCATTAATCGAAAAAGTTTTAAACTTTTTTTCTATATTAAGCCGTATTATTGCTAATAAAATAACTTTTGGATTAGTCGCTGAAAGTAAATCACTTGAGCAGCAAGTGGGTAATTCTGTAGGTAAGAGCCTTAGTTATTTAAGAGTTTCTAAAGGTATGCAAGTTCTAGAAGAGCAATTAAGTACGGACCAATTTCGAGCTTGTCCAATTTAATTTACAAAGATCTAGGCATAAAAGATTTTTTAAGGTTATAATTACAAGATTAGAGGTTAATTATTAAATGATTAAAAGGACTTAATCATGCTTATTAGATTTTGTAAAAAAGTTAAATTTAATAAATCTAAGATAGTTTTAATACTGGCTATTGTGATATCTTCTATGTTATCTCCTATGTTATCTCAAGCAGCTTTTTTCTCTGAAGAAGAAATGAAAAAGAAGTTTACCCTTAAAGTTGCTGAAGGTGATTGCACAGATGGGCAGTTGCCTGGCGAGTTTAGTGTTTTCGCTGCTATTTCACAAACTGATTGCGCTTCTTATTGTGACTTAAATAGTAACTGTAACGGCTATAGTTTTAACCTTCGTGAAACAGAGGGTAAGGGAGATTGTGTCTTAAGAAGCATCAATGACTGTACGACACGCGTGCCAGGGACGTCTAAGTTTTATTCTAAAAATTTAACGGCAACAGACGCAGATGGTAAGTCAACTACAAAACCAAAGTATTAGTTGATTTTTAATGCTTAGGTTACAACTTTATGCTAGCATTGAATGATTTTAAGCTGACTTAACTAGTCATAAGTTCTTCATGCTAGTATTAATTTTGAATCAAGCAGGTTCAAAACACGCAATTGAAATAATTGAACAAAATTTTGCTAAAACTGACGCTTTTGAATTAAGGTTAGATTATCTTCAGCCTGAAGATTTGCTCACTGAAGTAACAGAGATTTTCCAAAAGATTAAGTTTTATAAAAAACAAGTTATCTTTACCTTGCGATCTAAAGCAAATGGTGGCTGCTACGAAGGAGATGAAAGCAGTCGCATGGCTTTACTCATAAAGCTTGCTGTACTACAGCCTGATTACGTGGATATTGAGGATACGGTACCCGCATATTATATTAAAAAGCTATGTTATTTACACCCTGAAATAAAAATCATCCGGTCGTATCATAATTTTGATTTCTCTAGCAAAGTAGCATTAAATTTAGATACAGTTTGGAATATATTCAATAAGCTGATAACTGTTGATAGCTGTTATGGCATTGCGTGCGATCAAATAGAGCCAGGTGCTGTTTCTTTTAAATTAATCTTTGCAGCAAGTAGTAGCTTAGATAATTTAATAATTCTGAAGTTCTTAGAGACAATAAATACAGAACTAAAATATGCAATGTATAAAAACAAAGTTACTGCCCACTGCATGGGAGAGTTAGGACTAGCTAGTCGAGTATTAGGAAAAAGGTTTGGAAATCAATTTACTTACTGTGTGACAAATAATGTCGGACACTTTTCTACACCCCATTTGGTATCAAATTGGATAATAACTATTGATGATTTATTAGATATCTATAACTATAGATATATTAATTCAGAAACTAAAATATTTGCTCTCATAGGTGATCCCGTAACTAAAAGTATTGGTCATATTTTTCATAATAATTATTATAAGCAAAATAATATTAATGCTGTTTACCTTAAATTATTGATTAATTATAACGAATTAGATAGTTTTTTTACTCTAATAAAAGAATTACCTTTCGATGGTTTGAGTGTGACGATGCCATTTAAAATGGCTGTTATAAAATATGTAAATAATAAAAACCTAACTAAAATACAAGCTATCAATACTGTTTGTAAAATAAATAATAAATTTTATGGTATTAATACGGATGGTTATGGGGCTGTAAAAGCTCTTGTTAACACTGACTCTAAAAATTTTAAGTCAGCATTAGAAGCAAAAAAAATATTAATTTTAGGTGCAGGTGGAGCAGCTGTGGGCGTGATAGCAGAAATATCTCAGTATAATATAGCTAGATTAGTGGTTGTTAACAGAAGTTGTATAAAAGCATTAAAGCTTAAACAATACTATAATCTAGAACTTTATGATTTAAATGAACTATGTCAGCATTTACGCAAAAAGCTTGCCATACCGGTCGAAGAGCCGATATCTTACGGAGAAGCTCAGAGATCTGTATGCTTTGTGATGGGCCGAGATGACAGCTTACAATCATTTTGTGTAAATTCTGACGGTGATAAATTATATGATTTAGAAAAATTTGATTATATAGTTAATGCGATTTCTTATGATATATCTGCTGATGAAATAAAAATATTAAATAAAAAAATAACGAGTATTGTAAATCAGTATTCTGATGCTAAAACTATATATATGAATATTAACTATCACACAGAAAATAATAGCGATCAGAGTAATTTGAATTGCAAGATGGCTTCTAGTTATAAAATGTACGTTGCTCAGGCCATAAGACAGATTGAATATTGGTTACAATAAAAATAAGTTTGGATAATAAAAAAAGGAGCATTTTGTATGGAGATACAGACTATTGATTGTAGTAAACATGACGCCGGCTCAGCGTTAGTAACCTCTCTGCATGAAACTGGATTTGCCGTCTTAAAAAACCATCCGATAGATTACACTTTAGTTCAGAAATTATACAAAGAGTGGGGTAATTTTTTTAACAGTCATGCAAAATTTAATTATCCTTATGATAAAAAGAGGGGTGACGGTTATGTTGGTATAGCAACTTCAGAAACAGCTAAAGGTGCTAAGCTTCCTGATTTAAAAGAGTTTTATCAGCTATATTTCCCTCATGGCCGTTATCCAAAAGAGTTATCAAACAATACAGCTATATATTTTAAAAATATATTTGAATTAGCTAATAGATTACTACATTGGTTAGATTGTTATACACCCAATGTAATTAAAAATAATTTTAGTGAGCCATTGGCTAATATGATGAGTGTTGAGAAAACTATGTTGCGTGTTTTACATTATCCACAAATACAAGAAACTCATGGTGCTGTAAGAGCATCTGCACATGAAGATATTAATTTAATAACTTTACTCCCAGCTTCTAATCAGACTGGATTACAAGTAAAAACAAAAGATAACACCTGGTTAGATGTTGGTACGAATACAGGAGAGATTATTGTTAACGTTGGAGATATGTTGCAAGAATGCTCGAAGCATTATTATGTTTCTACGACACATCGTGTTGTTAATCAAACGCAGCAACATGGGGCAAGATTTTCTATTCCATTATTTGTTCATCCACGAGCAGATGTTTTTTTGTCAAAACGTTATAGTCAAGCAGAATTATATTTAAAAGAACGCCTAAAAGAGCTAGGTTTGCTTGATTAATATTCTTTTGAGAAATTGCCTATATAAATTTGAGTGATATACGTTATTCTCCGGCCTTGTTACGTTGTAAGATTACCCTGAAGTAAGATTATAGTTTTATGGAGGTAATGTTCATGGAAGAACGTGATTTAACAAATGATATAGATTGTGAAGATGAAATTGAAGTTATAGAAATAGATACCGAGTTACCGGCAAAAGGTAGAAAACGTCGTAAAAAAGATAAGCCTAAAAATGAAGTACCTTCTGTGCAACGCGCCTGGAAAGTAGGTTATTGCGCTGCACAAGCAAATGTGCCTGAAATAAGAAATCCTTTTTTAGATGATACAAGTGAGTTTACAGCTTGGCTTGATGGTTGGTGGAGCGGCTTCTACGAGGAACCAATGAATTGTAGTTTTGCTGCAAAGTAATGTGAAAGTAAATTGCCGCTGTCTGCTCATTTCAGTGGATGTATAGCAAACGTAAGCGTTCACCCGATCTCGAATTTTGTCATCTCAGTCAAGGCCAGTTTCACTGGCCTTGACTGAGATGACAATACTACGTGAATACATACTAGCAAACAGCAGTAGCTTGCAGTTTTTTATTATTATCCCACAGTTTCAATTTTTTTATACTTGATTCTGTGAGGTTGAATGAAGTCATCACCTAATTCTTGTTTACGTTTTTCTTCGTATTCGCTGTAGCTGCCTTCAAACCATTCAACGTGACTATCGCCTTCAAATGCCATGATATGAGTTGCTATGCGATCTAAAAACCAGCGATCATGTGAGATAACCATTGCGCAACCGGCAAACTCTAACAAGGCTTCTTCTAGAGCTCGCAAGGTTTCTATATCCAGATCATTTGTGGGCTCATCTAGTAATAAAACATTGCCACCAGATTTTAATAATTTAGCTAAGTGCAGTCTATTACGTTCACCACCTGATAAATCAGCCACACGCTTTTGTTGATCAGTACCTTTGAAATTAAAGCGGCCTATATAAGCACGAGAAGGAGTTTCATATGTCCCTACAGTAATAAAATCAAGACCATCAGAGATTTCCTCCCAGACTGTTTTATTAGGATCTAAACTGTCACGAGATTGATCAACATAGGACAATTGTACCGTTTCTCCAATAGTGATATTACCAACATCTGGTTTTTCAAGGCCTGTAATCATCTTGAACGTAGTGGATTTACCAGCACCATTAGGACCAATAATTCCAACAATAGCGCCGCGAGGTATTTGTATAGATAAATTATCGATTAATAATTTATCATTAAAACTTTTACTAACATTATCAAATTTAATAACTAGTTCACCTAATCTTTTGCCGGTAGGGATATAAAGTGATTGTGTTTCATTACGCTGTTGTGTTTCTTGATTACATAACTCTTCAAAACGACTGACCCTTGCTTTATTTTTTGCACGCCGTCCTTTAGGATTTTGTCGTACCCATTCTAACTCGCTTTTGATCATTTTTTTACGGCTAGCTTGCGATTTTTCTTCTTGCTCTAAACGTATTTCTTTTTGTTCAAGCCAACTTGAATAGTTGCCTTGGTAAGGAATGCCTGCGCCTCGGTCTAATTCTAGGATCCATCCAGCTACGTTATCTAAAAAGTAACGATCATGGGTAACTGCGACTACAGTACCAGGGAACTGATGTAAAAAGTGCTCTAACCAAGCAACGGATTCAGCATCTAAATGGTTTGTGGGTTCATCGAGTAATAACATATCTGGATTGGATAATAATAGCTTGCATAAAGCCACTCGACGTCGTTCTCCACCAGAAAGATTTTTAACTTCTTGCTCCCATGGTGGTAAGCGTAAAGCATCAGCAGATATTTCAAGTTTACGATCAAGTTCCCAGGCACCAGCTGCATCAATAGCATTTTGTAGCTCACCCTGTTCGGCAAGCAAATTATTCATAGTGCCATCATCCATGGGTTCACAAAATCGCATGCTGATTTCATTGAAGCGATCTAATTTATGTTTGATTTCTCCCAGTCCAAGTTCGATGTTAGCGCGAACAGTCTTGTCGTCATCTAATTTAGGTTCTTGAGGTAAGTAGCCTATGCTGATACCTTTAGCTGAGAAAGCCTCACCTTGAATTTCTTTATCTAGGCCGGCCATAATCTTTAATAAGGTTGATTTTCCTGCACCGTTTAATCCCAAAACGCCAATTTTGGCTCCAGGGAAAAAGGATAAGCATATATTGTGCAAAATTTCTTTTTTTGGCGGAATAATTTTGCTGACATGATTCATTGTGTATATATATTGTGCCATGCTTGTCTCTTAATATGTTGATTTTTATATGACTTAATAATTATTGATATTAAAACTTAACTAAATAAAGAACTAGCGTGTAATTAGAAATATTATTATTTGTGCACTATACTATAATTATACAACTTACTATACAGCTTAAGTAAGATGACTTGAGTGTAATTGGCCTTAAAGTATCTGTTGGTTAAGTTTGTTGTATTCTACTTGTAATATGCTAGATTATAAAGTATTTTCTGCAAAAATGTCCTAGATGAAGAGGAGTTTTAAAAAGAGTATGCCAAGAAGATTGTATACAAATTTTATAATTCTTGTGGTTTTTTGCCTAGTAACTATCTTCTTTGTTATAACCTTCCATGCTTGGACCAAGGAAATATTAATAGTGGCTGTGTATGCCGCTATTACATGGATCGTCCATAGCAATTATGTAGACCTGTATCGTATCATAAGTAAAGGTAGGGGCCAAAAAGAGCTAGCTTTTACGCCCTTGAGCGAAGGGGTAATTATTACTGATGCGTTACATAGGATAATTTATATAAATACCCCTTTAGAAGAATATTTTCGGATAGAGTGTGCTCAAATAAAACATCAAAGATTGGATAGTATGGTCCCTGAGTTAGCTATTTTTTTCAAAAAAAGTAATTATAAATATAATTTACAAGATTTAAAAATTGATTCACGGAAGGATGAAGTTGCACATTTATTTGATGTTCAGTTTGAAAAATTAGTTGATATGGAAAATAAATTTATAGGGACAATTATTATTTTACAAGATAAAACTAGCAGAACAGAAGCTGAATCAGAGGTAAATTCTTTAATATATTGCGATAGTTTAACAGGATTACCAAATAAAGCGTACTTAACGCAAGATTATCATAATCTATTAACTAGCAATCTTTATATAGAACAAAAATATAAGTTATTTACCGTTGCGATTCATATTGCTAATTTACAAGCTATAAATGACACCATAGGGTATCAGTATGGCGACGCTGCTATCTTAAAGTTTAAAAAGATTGTAACTGATTATTTAGAATCCACAGACATGCGAATTCCACAGTCATTAAAGTTAAATAAAGCATTCTATAGGATGAGTGGTAATACTTTTATTTTAAGTGTTAGTATAAACTCTAATAAAAATGATAAGTCATTAATGTTAGTGATGACAAATTTTATTAATGAAATGATGAAAAAATTAAGTCATTCCATTGTGGTCAAAGAGGAGACTTTATATTTACAGTATAATTTTGGAATATCTATTTACCCGGATGATTTTAAGAATAATCAAGGGCTACAAATTGTACCAGAAACTATTTTTCGATGCTCTGAGATTGCTATGAGCGCAGCGCGAAAAAAAGGTGCGAATAAATACATATTTTATTCAGAAGAAATTAATGATTCTATTTTACAAAAATTTAATCTCGAAAATGAGCTCAGAAAAGGCTTGGAGGATAATGAGCTTCAGCTGCTTTTACAGCCTCAGTTGAATTTAGCAGATAAAAAACTACGTGGTTTTGAAGCTCTAATTTGCTGGCGTCGGGAAGATGGGCGAGTTATCTCACCGGGAACATTTATCCCTATTTTAGAGCATTCAGGATTGATCATTACTGTAGGAGATTGGATTTTACATGAGGCTTGTAGACAAGGTCTTGAGTTGTTAAACGGTGGTTTAGATTTTAAGACTATATCTGTAAATATCTCGGTGTTGCAATTACAATCGGAAAATTTTCTTGAGCGTATGGATAGCATTTTAGCAGAAACTAATTTTCCTGCAGATAAATTAGAAATAGAGGTGACGGAAAGTATTTTGTTAGATAATCCACAGAGAGTCATTGATATTCTAAATCAAGTAAAAGCTAAAAATATTAAAATTGCTTTAGATGATTTTGGTACAGGTTTTTCATCATTAAGTTATTTAAAGTTGTTACCAATTGATTATTTGAAAATTGATAAAAGTTTTGCCTTTGAAATCACTACAACCGGGGATACGCGATTGTTACTAGCAATATTAGCAATTGCTAAAAGTTTAAATATTTATTCAATTGTTGAGGGTGTGGAATCTCAAGAACAGCTGGACTTCTTAAGGACAACTAGTTGTGATATAATTCAAGGCTATTATATTAGTAAGCCTTTAAGCATTATGGAAATAAGGAAGCTATTTCAAAAAACGGATGGTTTAGGTTAATATATTCACAAAAATATCTAAAAATCTTTAATAATTGGGATTCGTATGCTTTCTTACTCCTTAAACTTATCTAAATTTGACCCAGAAATTAAGCAAGCAATTTCTGATGAAGAACAACGGCAAGAAGATCATATAGAGCTTATTGCCTCTGAGAATTATGTAAGCCCGAGTGTACTAGAAGCTCAGGGTTCTGTTTTGACCAATAAATATGCCGAAGGCTACTCGCATAAAAGATATTATGGTGGCTGTGCTTATGTTGATAAAGTAGAAGATATCGCCTGTGAAAGATTAAAACAGTTATTTAAGGCTGATTATGTCAATGTCCAACCACATTCAGGATCGCAGGCAAATGCTGCTGTTTTAATGGCCTTGTTACAACCGGGCGATACTATATTAGGGATGAGTTTATCGCATGGTGGGCACTTAACTCATGGTTCCAAAGTAAATTTTTCTGGAAAGCTATACAATGCAGTTAGTTATGGAGTCGATAGTAAGGGGTATATTGACTATGTAGAAGTAGCTGATCTTGCCAAAACTCATCAACCAAAGTTAATCATTGCGGGATTTTCAGCTTATTCACGCATAGTAGATTGGGCAAAATTTAGAAAGATTGCTGATTCTGTAGGAGCCTATTTATTAGTTGATATGGCGCATGTAGCTGGTTTGGTAGCTGTTGGGCTTTATCCTTCACCTATTCCTTATGCAGATGTTTGTACTTCGACAACTCATAAAACTTTGCGTGGCCCGAGGGGAGGGATTATATTAGCTCGTTCTAACCCTGAGCTAGAAAAGAAATTTAATTCTGAGGTTTTTCCTGGAACTCAAGGTGGGCCTCTGATGCATGTTATTGCAGCCAAAGCTGTTGCTTTTAAAGAGGCTCTAGATCCTAGTTTTAACTGGTACCAACAACAAGTGATAAATAACGCTAAGATTATGGCTGAAGTATTGATGAAAAGAACTTATCAAGTTGTTTCTGGCGGTACAGATAATCATTTAGTTTTAGTCTCATTATTAGACAAAGATATCACAGGCAAAGAAGCAGAAGCAGCACTTGGCAGTGCTAATATTACAGTTAATAAAAACTCTGTGCCAAATGATACTCGTTCACCATTTATTACAAGTGGCCTTAGGATGGGAACACCAGCTATCACAACGCGGGGTTTTAAAGAAGCTCAGGTAGAAGAGTTAACTCATTGGATTTGTGATATTTTGGACAATATAAATGATTTGGATAAAATTGCGACCATTAAGCAGCAGGCTCTGAAGCTTTGTCATAGTTTTCCTGTTTATACAAAATAGCGTAAATGGAGATTCGTTATGCATTGCCCATTTTGTAATGTTCAAGATACCAAAGTGATAGATTCGCGCTTATCAGGTGATGGTGATCAAGTTAGACGTCGTCGAGAATGCTTAGAATGCCAAGAAAGATTCACTACTTATGAAAATATAGAGCTCACTTTACCAAGGATTATTAAACAAGATGGTAGTCGTGAAATGTTTTCTATAGATAAACTTCGATCAGGATTTTTGCATGCACTACAAAAGCGTGCAGTTGCTACTGATTTAGTAGAGAAGTCTATAAATAAAATTCTTCATAAATTAAGGACCTCTGGCGATCGCGAAATAAGTTCGCAAATGATAGGAGAGTGGGTTATGGACGAGCTTAAAATCCTTGATCAAGTAGCCTATGTTAGATTTGCATCGGTCTATCGTGCTTTTAAGGATTTGGAAGATTTTAGAATAGAGATTGATAGATTATCTAATTAATATATTCACAGGGATAAGCAAAAAAATTATCATATGCATTTCGCGCAAGAAATAAGTTAATTAACAAGCTATGCTTTGATATTTCTCATAGTTAGCAGAATTATCATGCGTCATGAATGATTCTGAATGATTCTGAATGATTTAATCCTAAAGTTCAAACAATTAGTCAAATTAAGCGAATCTTTCTAATTTGGATAAAACCGGATCTTTCTAAATTGGCTTGACATTGACGCCATATCTGTTGAAATCTAACTTGATTATGTTATAATTACAACTTTAATAGGGGCTTACGTAAAATGATTGTAAATTGTGTAAGTTCTGAACATGTAGGTTTTTAATAAATTATTTTTGTTAACTTGGGGGTTTTTATGCGGATTAATATTAATGTAGGTGGTCTCTGGCGTACGCATGTTAGTGTTGTTGAGGGTGTAACTAGGTTAAGCGAATTAAAGATGATGGTAGAAAAGCAGACTGGAGTGAGTTCTTTTTCTATGAGATTATTCCTGAGTAATATGGAGCCTTTCATGGGTGTTGATTGGCTGGGGCCAGGGTTCATGGCGTTAGAACATGAAGTTGTTGCTGGCCTAGAGGAGGAGGATGAATTGATTGTGAAGTGGGGTGAATGTTCTATGCATCCTTTACATAATGCTGCTAGAACGGGCAATATTGAAGCAATTCGC
>CAZSRF010000035.1:0-21834 GCA_964609155.1 uncultured Gammaproteobacteria bacterium
TTGCACCATGGTTATCAGACATCGTGTAATCAACAGTAACAACAGCGCTTTCACCAAAAGCAAGATAATCAAAGTCAGTGCCTGGGTTAAAGACAAGTTGATTATTAACAATTGTTGCTGTGGCAGTAGAAGTATTATTGCTTGTAATACTTACGCTATCTAGAGTATGAGTATCACTTACATCAAGATCTGTATCATTGGCAAGAACATCAATAGTTACACTGGCATTTTCTGTGGTGGAAGCTATATCAGGATTAGCCACAGGAACCTGATTTCCCCCTGTATTTGCCTGTACAATTAAGCTCACTGTAGCAACATTACTAGGGTATCCCTGATTATCATAAACAACGTAAGTAAACTTATCGACACCGCTAAAAGTATTGTCTGGATTGTAAGTAACGGTTCCATCACCGTTAAGTGCTACCTGTCCATGAGCAGGGTTGGCTATTATAGAAATACTAGCAGGATCGATGCTGTTGTTATCAGAATCGTTGGCTACTAAATTGATTGTGACATTAGTATTGTATGCAGTTACTGCATAATCATCACTAGCACTAGGAGATTGTAGATTAATGTCGTTTAGAGGATCGCTGCCAACAATAATCTTTAAAACACCTGTATCATAATTACCATAAGCATCTTTTATTGTATAAACAACATAATCCACACCTGTAAATCCAGGTTGAGGAGTGTATTCGATTGTAAGATCCTGCATATTAATTGGATTAATACTTCCATGTGTGGGATACAGTAAAATATTAGCGGGCTGTATAGCATCTCCGTCAGCATCTATATCATTGCTTAATAGACTTACCTGTACAGTTCCATCAGTTGGAATATAGACAGTTTCATTGCCAGCAATGGGTTGTGCAGGACCTGCAGGTAAATTGTGGACAACATTGATATAAACTGTTGCGGGGTTGTTACTGAAAAGACTAGCAGGCCCTTGATCTTCCATAACGTTGTATGTGAAACTGTCTAGCCCAGTGTATCCTGAGCCATCAGGAGTATAGATGACTTGACCATTACTAATGCTTACTGTTCCATGTGCAGGATTACTGGTGATATTTATTGTTGCAGCATTAATGTTGTAGGCATCAAGATCGTTAGCTATAACATTTATAGTTACATCAGTTTGAGTTGCGGTGTTTATTTGTGCAAAATCATCTCCTAGTAATGGTGGGTCATTGTTAACGTCATCATTGTCGCCAATTTGTACAACTGCAATACCATGAGTAACATTTCCATTAGCATCTTGAATATCATAGGATAATTCAAAAGTAGCATTTAAACCTGGGGTAGGTGTAAAAAGAATCCCGTATGGAAGAAAATCTATTGTTCCATTAGCAGCAAGTGGAGCTAAATCGACATTAGTTAAATTGATCGGACCTCCATCTTGGTCAAAGTCGTTTGCTATAAAAGAATCAGTAGTTATAAGAACTGGTTGATCGTAGGTGCTTATTATAGCGTCACGTCCCGCAATAGGTGCATATAAATTGCCAGAAGAACCACCACCAATGCCTGGTTGCACATTTATATTCACTGTTGCAACATTACTATAAAGACCTTCATTATCTTTTATGACATATTTGAAAGTGTCTGTTCCAACTCCTGTTCTGTTATATGTAAATGTTCCGTCACCATTATAGACAAGCTGGCCTGCATTTGTAGACTGAGATAAGATAACAACACTTGATAAATTTAAGTTGCCATCTTGATCATAACCACTAACACTAAAAGTGTAGCTGCTGTGAGCTTCATTAAATGTCATATTATCATTCATCAAATATGGCACTTGATTATAAGCATTGCTATAAAGTGGCTCATCACCTACACGTACGACCACACGTGCAAAATCTGTAGTATTGGTGCTTGCATCTGTTATTTTATAAATAAACGTGTCAAGACCGCTAAAATTGGAGTCAGGTGTGTATGAGATAAAACCACTATTATTTGGAATATTCCAGTTAATACTTGCAGTACCATGAGATGGAGATAAATATGTTGCACCATTATAGATATCTTGAGCTAGATCAAACGCAATTAACTTGTTTGCTTGCTCGATATTATAATGTTCATCAAGATCATTATTGAGGACCTGAATATTAATTGGAGTATTGATGGGTGTGCTTATAGTATCTTCTACTGCATCAACGGGCGCTGTACCACTAGAGCCGCTTGCAAATACAAATAGTTGTACTGTTGCGACATTACTGGCTAGTCCTTGTTCATCTATTACGTAGTATTGAAAATAGTCATGTCCTAAGCCATTAGGTGTGTATTCAAAATTGTGTGTGCTTGCGTTATAGGTTACATGACCGCGTAAAGCTGTTTCGGGATGTAAAATAACGACTCGACTAGCATTATTTAAATCTAAATTGTTAGGGGCGCTATCTGGATCCTGAGTGTTTAACACAGTGTCTAAATTTAATAAAATAGACGTTTGTGTTGATACATCTAATTGAGTTTGATAGGTGTCATTATAGGGCGTATTGGGGTTGTACCCTAGTGTTGTAGGAGGGGTGTTTGTACCTCCATTACCTACTTTTATTGTTATGCTTGCATAGCTAGTAAAGTTTTGATCCGTTACTGCATAGATATAAGTTGCAGTATAATTATCTCCATCAGGGGTGTAAATAAATTGATTTGTGTTAGAATCATAGACAAGCATTCCTGGGGCAGGAGTGCCTGTTGTTACACCCAAAATTTGCGAGAAAGTTAATGATCCGTTGGGACCGTAACTAGGAAAACCGTTAGAGTAAATGCCAGAAATTAAATCATTCCCTGAAAACACTAAAGGCTGATTAGCTGTTGTTGTTAAGATATCGTCGATAGCTACGGGAGGGTCTGATATCTTAATGTAGATATTCCCAACGTTACTTATCTGGCCATTATTATCAGTGTAAATAAACTGTAAATGATCATTGGCTAAATTTTGAGATTGAATAGCGATTATGCCTGTTGATGCATCATACGTTGCGGTGCTACCTGTTATTTCGGAATCCAATAATTGAAACCTATTAAGATCAATTATAGGATCCTCTGCATCAGATACTAAATTGTCTCCTAATACATTTACGTAGTAGGTAGAGCTTGGGGGAAGTGAAAATGTTTTTTGTTGCGCTGCAGGAGGTTGATTAGTTACTAATGAAGGGTTGCCTACATGAATAGTGATTGTACCATAACTTACGTATTGACCATCAGTAACTTTATATAAAATATTATCTGTAAAATTATAAGGTCCATTGCCAGATGGGGCAGTATAAGAAAGCTCATGGCTACTGCCTCCATTTGTAAGAATGGTTAGTACTCCTCCATATTGTGTTAATAAACTACTACTGTTACTTCCAAATGGATCGAGAGTTATGATTAAGTTATCACCATTTGGATCTGATATAGAATGATCTAAATTAAAGTTGGCTATATCTCCGCCAGTATCATTCAGAGTGGTAGGATAGATGTAGTTGGAAGCTATTGGTTCGTGATTAGGTCCGGGGGGGATCTGTACATTAATAAATACATTTCCAACTTCACTGACATTACCACTGCTGTCTATCCAAGCAAATTGAAACTTGTCAAGACCTACATTGCTATAGGAGTGATAAGTAGCTATTCCAGATTGATTATCATAAGTAACATATCCATTACTAGGGTTAGAATCTAGTAGTTGGATGTTACTTGGGATAAAAGTACCGTCAGGATCGGAGGTAAGAGTACTGAGATTTATATCTGTCGTGCTGTTTGGTGTGACGGTAATGTTTGTGCTTTGCGAAACTGGATGATAGCTGACACCGCCATCACCAACCACTACAGTTATAGTCCCAATACTGCTATAGGCTCCATCTGTGATTTTGTATAAAAAAGTATCTGTATAATTGCCTGGAACAGACGTATAAACTATATGATAGTCACCCAAAGTCCCGCTTGTCGATACAGATCCAAGAGTGTTTGTTGAGCCTGTATTAAATGGATCTAAACTTAGAACTAAGGGATTCCCACTAGGATCCTGAAGGAACCCTGTAGTATTGATGTCAATAGTAACGCCGCCTGCGGAAGATAGAGGTGGACTACCAAAGCTGTCATTATAATTAAAGTTAGTTGCACTTGGTTCTTGAGCAGGAGCAAGAATGACTTGATCATTTACATTAACGTGAATAGTACCAACATTACTGATTAACCCTGTATTGTCTACAACAAAATATTGAAATGAATCATTGCCTAAAAAAGTTGAATTTGCCATTTGGCCGTTAGTATATTGGTAAATTATAGACTGGGTACTTGCATCGTAATAAACAAGATTCCCATAGCTGGTGAGACTTGTGCTCCAACTAGTTAGAGGAAAAATAACTTTGCTTGGATCGGAAAGGTTGAGGTTATTATCTGCATCACTTGTTAGCAACGTAGCCATCGGTATTTGTACAAAGTGATTACCGTAAATACTCATAGAAGTACTGTAATCATCTAGAGTCGTTGGTGCATGCTCTGTGCCGCCATTACCTACTGTTATTGTGAGTGTTGCAAAGTTCAATAAGTTATCATCTTCAGCAAGACTTAAAAAAGTGTCAGTGTAATCGGTGCCGTTAGGGGTGTAGTGCCAATGAGAGAATACAGGGTGTCTTCCAGATGTATATACCCAAGTGATGGTCCCTTTTGCTAACTGCGTACCATTATAATCTGTGAACACATTGTCAGTGACGAAGGTATCAGGCCCTTGAGGATCTGAATCATTTTGTTGCAAATCAGCTCGCGTAATATCCAAAGATGTACCGTTCGGGATGTTAAATTGATCTTCAACGGCATTGGGAGGATCATTACCTAAAAAAGTAAAGATTGGTGTAAATGCTGATGTGTTTCCGTCACTATCAACGATTTGTAAAGCAAATGGTTCATAATGCAGTGTATCGCCATTTGCATAAGCTGGGGCTGTTAACGTATAGGTAAGTATTCCAGTCGAGCTGTTATAGGTTATGTTACCAAAAGATGGAGGTGTAAGGACTTGTATGTTTCCAGGAGCGACAAAGCCATCTTCAGCATCCATAAAAAATTGACTAAGATTAGTAGAAAATGTACCACCAGTTGGTAGTACAATTTGAGCGGAGTTGCTTATGGGGCTGGAGTTATCATAGGCAATATTGACTTGGCCGATGGTACTAGATATACCATCAGAAGCTTGTATATCAAAGCTATCTAAAAAACCAGAATTAGCAAACGTAGCTTGCTCAGTGTAAGTATAAGTTAAGATATTGCCTTGAATATGAACAGTTGCATTATGTGATGTGATTATTGTTGTTGGATCGCCACTATTATAAATATTATTGGGATCAAGAGTTATTGTTAATTGATCACCATCTGGATCAGAAATATATTGGGTTAAATCAATGGATAGTGTTCCTCCATTACCGTAACGAGCCTGAAGATCTGGATTACTTGTAGGATTGAAAGCAGAGATTACGGGTGCACTGTTTGGAAGTAAATTATCCCATTGAGATTGAGCTTCTGCACTGAGAAAAACTTTTGAGTTGATATCACCAACCTGGTATTCTAGCCGCCAATCGCCACCTAACGTGCTACTGCCTGTAGGATTAGTACTTGCAGTTACGTCTGCATCTGTCAGAGCAGCTATGTTATTTACTAAATTTTGACCATCTGCAGACTGGGCTAGATCACAACTATAAATCAAGATATCAGCATTCTGGGTTAGCGCATTTTTCCAGGAGGTAAGGTTTTCTTTATAATCACTAAAGTTTTTATCAGATAATACTCCAGTACCTAATTTAAGTTCACCTTCTGTACCATGTGAAACTATGTGCACAGAATCTAATTGATGATCATAACTTTTTAGATAATCAGTAATTTGTTTTATGCCATCTACATTCTTATCTAAGATCACAACATCGTAATTATTTTTGTCCAAGCCTAGGAGTAATTGCTCATAATTTGGAACATTACTTTCAATGAAAACTATACCTTTTGGGTTAGCATTATCGTGTTCAACAGGTAAATCTGAAGGTGGGGAAACTAAGTTGGCAATTGGATCATGGTTATCAGTGTTATTGGAGCTTTCTGAGTTAGCTGTAGTTGGGTCGGTGGTAGCGGGAGGATGAACCAAATTTATGTCTGCACCATGATCGGTGGGGGTCGGAGTCGGAGCTGGGTGAGCTACATCCATTGCTTCAGCAATAGGTGCTGCTACTGTAGCATCAAACAACATTTTGGGCTCTAAAGCTTCTAAGCGGCTATGAGTAAAGCCAATGCTCTTATCTATAGGGTTCTTAACTTGAGCTGGGTTGCTATTTATGGTTGAGGGAGAAGTTGAATGATCTGTTATCTCCTTGTTTTTAGACTTTTTCAGTAGAACAATACGTTGCAAAAGTTGTTTTATCCAATTAAGCCACTTCATAGACGAACCCCACCTATAAAATAAATTAGTCAGCTTTATAAATGTAGTTTATCACAAAAATTAAAAGATGCTTAAATTTGATTAATTTTTTAGTTTTTTTTTTACAAACAAGGAGTTAAAAACAGATAGATATATAGTAGGTCGTTGATGGTTAGTTAACGTATTGATCAAGAACAAAATTTTTGCTAGTTGCTGTTTTTTTATATATGATTAAATAAGTATTAATTAGAGTTTAACTTACCATATTATAGTGATTACGCTATCATGATGAAATTACAAGATCTTCTTAGATTAGCTATTGAACGACGTGCATCGGATTTGCATCTTTCAGCTGGAATGCTTCCTATGTTGCGTGTTGACGGAGCCATTACACCCCTATATGAAGAAAAAATTTTAGAACACGATGTCTTGATGAAAGCATTTGATGAAATCATGTCAGAAAGGCATAAAGAGGCTTTGGCAACTAGTTTATCGGCAGACTTCTCTTATAACCTAGATAAAGAAATGCGATTTAGGGTCAACGTTTATATGCAAAGATTAGGTGTGGCAGCTGCATTCAGGGGAATACCAAATGCTTTACCTAGCTTAGAGGGGCTTAATGCTCCTAGGATTTTACACCATCTTATAACTCGTGAACGTGGGCTTATATTGGTAACAGGTCAAACTGGTAGTGGTAAAAGTACAACATTAGCTGCGATGATTGCAGAAGTAAACAGAAATCATAAAAAACATATTATTACTATAGAGGATCCAATAGAATTTGTTCACCACAGTTATAATTGTTTGATTAATCAAAGAGAAATAGGACACGATGCGGTGGATTTTACATCTTCGTTAGCATCTGCGTTAAGAGAAGATCCAGATATTATCCTTGTTGGTGAGATGAGAGATTTGGAGACCGTTAGATTAGCTCTAACGGCCGCTGAGACAGGGCATTTAGTTTTGGCTACACTACATACTAGCTCAGCCGCTAAAACAATAGATAGGATTGTAGACGTCTTTCCTGGTGAGGAAAAGGCAATGGTAAGAACTATGTTATCCGAGTCATTATGCGCTGTTATAGCTCAAACTTTAATCCCAAAGGCAAGTGGTGTAGGCCGGGTAGCAGGCTATGAAGTCTTAGTTGCAACACCTGCCGTGCGTAACTTAATTAGGGAAAATAAAATAGCCCAGATGTACTCAGTAATGCAAACTGGCACGCAGTTTGGCATGCAGACACTAGATAGCCACTTACAAAATTTGGTTTTGCACGGACTGATTTCTCAAGATTCTTTAGAGCGATCATCACGAGCTCATGATGGCTACTAATATTATAATACTACACTAAAGTATTATTTGAACTGGACCGAGATATTAACTAGGTGGAACCATATTTTTGACCCTCATGAGCAACCCTAATATAAACATATGGACTGCGGTCATAGAGCATACCTTGGATGTAGATTATGACACGGTTGTAGTTTGCACAGAGAAGGCGAAAGCTTTGACCAAAGGATTAAAAAAAGGAAAGTCCTATTACTTAACTATTGAAGCGGGATTTGATATAGAAATCATAAAAGTCATGAAAATTTGTAATGAGCGTATACTCTGCATAGAACGAGGTCAACAGGGCACAGTTCCTGGTGTTTGGCCAGCAGGGATATTACTTGAAGGAAGGATTACAGCTCAAGCTTTGGACGATTTAAGGCTAGATCCTTATGTACTGATTGCCAACAACGAAGAAAGTCTACTCGCCCCAAATGGTGATTTAATCACTAAACAATCTTAAATAATCCTAATCTTGCAAAATATTAAATCAATGTGTTACTCTCGTCATGATGTAAGTTAGTAATTAGTGCATAAAAGATGGAGTAGCATATGCCAATGACCGATCCTGAGGCGACTAAAATCCTTACTGCAGTATTAGGACCATCTCATGATATACCGGAAGATTTGTGTGTTTCAATTATTCATAACCTAAAGAAGAGCAGGGTTATTGTTCGGAAAAAAATTCTTTTCTTTGATATCGTTATTACAAACTTGAGTACCCTTATCATATCTGCCCTTAAGGTGTTATACGAAAAGTCAGATGTTTTTACAGAATTAAATTGTCGGTTAGTAATTTCTTCCTATGAGAACAGCAAAATTGTAGCAGATGCTATTGTTTATTTATCTAGATTTCCCCAATTAGCTAAGATGGAAAATTTTTTTTTATTAAAATCTGCAAGACAAAAAGCTCAATCTTTAGCATTTACTATGGGAACTTTATATAGATTAAATTCACAATTATGCCAATTAGAAAATTTTCAAAGGCTACTTGCTATTAAAAACACAGAGATTAGATTTTATGGCAATATTTTTATAAGATTAAGAAAAATATTAAAATCCGGTGTTTTCAATGAAGAAATGTTGCAAGAGCTTTTCTATGCACGAAAAACAATTGTAAGTATTTTTAAAGCAGTCGAGCTTTTGGCTACAAAGAGTAGCCGTCCTATCACCAAGGATCTTTTTTTGGTTTTGCTCAGAGTTAAAAATGATGCAGAAGAATTCGCACAACATCTAATCAATCCACCTTGTGATACCGATGCATTAAATAGGTTTTTAAAAATATTAGCAAACTATAATGTTATTCATCAAGATGTTTATAAAACCTATTTGAGGATATCTATTGAAGATAGGAAAGTTGTTATTTCAGCTATGGTTAGGCTATCAGTAGCTAAATTATATGATTTAGAGAATATTATGATTTTGCTTACTTATCCTGAATATGTGAATATGTTTTGTGACAGTAAGCATTTTAAATTTCGGTCACTAGAACGATTGTTGGAAACAGAAACAAGTACAGATTTTTTAGGGTTACAAGCAGCTATTGGTGTACCAGTCAAAATTCAAGCATTAGATTTATTATGTCGTGTCAATGAAGCGGAGCTTGAGCTTGAAAGTGTAGCTGTAGAGTTACCAGCTGCTTTAGATGCTGAATCTGCGATGGCAAAAAAACGTATTAATAAAGCTTATGAAAATCTGGCGATATTATTTGAGCATTATGGTAACTTGATCCCAACGTATGATGATATTATAAAATTTGAATCACAAATTAGGAAAAAGTTACTATTAGAAATCAGGGATACAGCAGAAAAGCATAATAATTCAGAAGTTTTGAAATTTCTGACAGATACAAATATTACTTCATTAGCGATGAAGTCTTGTATGGAGTTTAGTAGAGTAGCGAGCTGTTTGTTATGTAAGAGAGATGATCCAACAATGATCACTTATAGAGCCTATGACTCACAGTTTGTGAGTGGAGGATGGCCTAATTTACTTTCACCCCAGGGGTTAGAGTTTCCTAGTGAGCCTTTTTGTCCACGAACAAAACCGGCTAGTCTTCCAGAGTCGTCGCGCTATGTGCGAGTATATGCAGTAACCTGTTACTTAGCAAGCATAGATGAAAAATTAAGTATTTTTCAAAGAGAAACAATATGGGAAAATTTTAAATATTATATTGCGGAGATTCGTCGTGCACATAGTAAGAGCATCTATGAGACAGACAAAGTTTCTTGTTTTCCTGGGACCTTATCAAGGCTTTCTTTAATAGCTAGCGCTCACCCGTATTGCGAAAAACCTACTCTTGCAATAGAGACTTTGATAGAGCAAAGGATAAAATTTATAATCAACCGAGAATTAGGTGTTGCTTTTTGCAAAGAAACAACTAGTACTGATAAAGAGGCTTTATTTTATAGCTTAACAATGCTAGGCGCAGATAATGCTTTAGATGTAATTAAAGATGAGAATCAAGCTTATGCTGCTTTAGTGGATGACAGCGTAAGCTATATTAAAAAATGCTTAGAAAAAAGAGCGTTATTTATAAGCCATCTTAAACTAAAAGATATCATAGAGGATATAAGTGGATATCTGAAAGAGCATAATCATACATTTAATGTTCATACTTATTTTTTAGTGACTAAAAATTTATTACAGATGCGGACGTTGGTTGAATTAAACTACTCTCAAATACGTAGTATACAGGGGATTGAAGCAAAACCTGAGATTGATGTAGATGCTGAATCTAGGTCTGAGTTTAAGTCTGATCCTAAACACGAGTCTGAGCCTTTTCCACCACCAATCTATAGTCCGAAAGAAATAGCAGAGTCTCTTGTAAGAATGCCTATGCCAGATGAAAAGAAAAAATATTACATTGCTAGAGCTATTATACGCGAATATTGGATCCCTTTATTTATGCATGAAGAATACAAGATCTACCGAGAGTATTCTTTAACTCTACTAGTTACCTCAGCAGCTACCTCAGGGATGACATTGCAGCACTATTTAGATCTGATAAATCAGATTATACATCTTAGTTTTGAAAAGCTAGAGGCTTTTACTACTAAACAACAATTAATTACTTATTTACTAAATTTAAAAACTAGTGATATTTTAGAGAAACTATCTATAGAATGTGATAGATTATTTTTATTGGATCAGGTTTTAACTACGATGATAAAACCTATGTACTTTAAATATGCTCAACATGATGAGCGTGAACTCAAGGCTGAGGTTCAGGCTGTATTGCCATATAGGCTTAAGGAGGGAAGAGATGCTTAATCTTTTAATTAGAGTAACGGACTATTTTTCATGGATTTCTGTCAGTAATGGATTAAAAAACATTTTCTCAGGACTTTATGCAGGTTGTAATTCATTGTTTTTAGATTATATACCTAATAGGTATGATGGAAGAAAAGCTTTAGGAATTGGGCAAGACTGGGTTAACAAATTTCATAGAGAAAAATCTACATCTGCTATTAGAGCTGGTGCCATGGTGCCAGGTGCTGTATTAGGTTTTGGTTTAGGGCAAGTTCTGACTACAGCAGCAGCAATTCCGTTAGCTATATATGTAACATGGTTCGCTAGGTTTAATCCTATTTATAGAGAGATGCCCTTGGATGTATATCGTATGTCTCATAATAAAAAAATATTCATGCTTCCTGCATTGTCAGTGTATTCAGTTTCTATCTTTGCAAGTGGCATTGTAGCAGCGTGTGTGCAGCTTTTGTATTCGGGCCTTAATGCAACTAGTATCAATTTGAAACTGCTGGTAGATAGGATAAAGGCACGAGGTAATTTGCGTATGTATATGCAAGAAATTCCAACAGAGCTTACGCGGAGTGGGCCAAGTGTAGTATGCCAAGAACATGGGGCTTTTCTAATAAATCTGGGTTCTTCAACTGGGGTAACAGTAGCTATTGATCCTGATCCTGCAGGTATTCCGGGTATCGTGTTAGACAGCGGTAGGTCGAGTGCGGCAGAGATGACACCAAGACGTAGATCTTCAAGATCGGTCTGAATAAAGCTTGGTGTCAGAAAGCAGATCTGCTAACGAGTTATTATTTTTATTAAAATAGATATAAAGGTATCCAAACCCAAAGGTAAGAAATCCTAAAATACCACCGATGACGCGTTGTAGCGATTGAAGCAGACTGATGGGCTGATGTTTATTGTTAGATAATTTAATATCCCAAGCTTTCATTCCAATAGTTTGTCCATTTTGCATATAGTGCCAACAAATATGATAATAAGCAAAAATGATACTACAGATGTAAACTCTGAAAAATATACTGTGAGGCTCGGGTGTTATTATTTGTAATATAAAACAGCAAAAAAATAAGAGAGTGGTTGTAAAGACTAAAATAGCTATAATTACAATAAGATCATAAATTATTGCTGCGCATAGTTTAGGTAATTTTACAGGACATTTGAATTGACTTATATTAGCGAATGAGTTCATATGTTAGTAATTGATTATAAACTAGGGTTGTTAAATGTGTTATTATGTTACATCAATCCAACTATATATAACAGCTGTTAATGATGTATAAGCCTCCAAAATATGATAAGTTATATAAACAAATAAATAAAGTAATAAATGAAAAAACACAAAGCTAAATTAAAAAAAAGTAATAACAAACAAGAAATTAGCAATAATCGAGATCCTTTTTTAGAAAGAGAAGCCAAAAATTACGAGAACCCTATAGCAAGTCGTGAATACATATTGCAAACTTTAGAGCATAAAAGTCATCCTATGACTTTTAAAGAATTACTGAAGTCGCTACATGTAGATACTCAAGAGCAAAAAAAAGCTTTAGATAATCGCCTGTCTGCTATGATACGTGATGGTCAGCTTAATTATGTTGATAACAGATATCAGATCTTGACCCATACTGATTTTATAGAAGGTGAAGTCATAGGGCATCCTGATGGCTTTGGTTTTATAAAAACTACCTCCCAGCGCTCTGATCTTTATGTCCCAAACTATGAAATGCGCAGGGTTTTTCCTGGCGATAAAGTGGAAGTTTTAGCCATGGCTACGGGTTATAACCGCAGGATAGAGGCTAAAATAATTAGTGTCAAAGAACATAAAATTAAGCAACTAGTAGGAAAATTAGAAGAGCATAATAAGTGCTTTATTTTAAAACCTGAAGATACTTCTATTAAAAACAGGATAGAGGTTGAAATTGGCCATGATGTATTAAAAATTCAGCATGATCAAATAGTTTTAGCTGAAATCATCTCTTATCCTAGCAAAACTGAATGTGCCAAAGTGAAAATTGTGGAAATTATTGGTGATTACTTTGCGCCTGGTGTGGAAATTGAAGCAGCTCTGCGACGATTTGAAATTCCTCACGAATGGTCAGAAGAAGTATTAAGAGATGTTGAGGGTTTTAGTAGTCAAGTTTTGGAAGAAGACAAAGTCGACAGGATAGATTTGCGCCACCTACCATTAGTGACTATAGATGGTGAAGATGCTAAAGATTTTGATGATGCTGTTTATTGTGAGCCAATAGATCATGGCGGGTTTAAGCTATATGTAGCGATAGCAGATGTTAGCAATTATGTAAAACCTGATAGTGCGCTCGATCAAGAAGCTTATTTAAGAGGAAACTCGGTATATTTTCCTGGTAAGGTAATACCGATGTTACCAGAGATACTTTCTAATGGCTTATGTTCTTTAAATCCAAATGTAGATAGGCTTTGTTTTGTTTGCGAAACAGAGTTAGACTGTGATGGTAAAGTAGTCAGGTACAGATTTTATCCAGCGGTTATGCGCTCACAGGCTAGGCTTACTTACACGAAAGTTGCTGCAATATTAATAGACCATGATGCAGAGTTAATAAAACAATATAAAAGTCTTGTTCCCCATTTACAGCATCTATATGCTTTATTCAAGTTGTTATTAAAACAACGAGATATCAGAGGAGCTATTGACTTTGATTCTACGGAAACGATGATAGAATTTGATGATAAGCAAAAAATTAGCGCTATTCATCCAGTTATTAGAAATGATGCCCACCGCTTAATTGAAGAATGTATGTTGGTGGCCAATGTTTGTGCAGCTCATTTTTGCTTAAAAAATAAGTTACCTATTTTATACAGAAATCATGCTACTCCGCCTGAAGATAAAGTTACAAAGTTACAAGAATTTCTTGGGCCACTTGGGTTAGCTTTGAAGCGCATTCCACCTAAACCAAAAGATCTAGCCAAGCTGTTAGAAAAAACTCATAATCGTCCGGATACGCACGTTATCCAAATGGTTGTTTTGCGTTCACTTAGTCAAGCTCTGTATGAATCAAAAAATGAAGGGCATTTCGGCTTGGCTTTTGATCAATATGCGCATTTTACCTCGCCAATTAGGCGTTACCCAGATTTATTATTGCATCGTCAGTTGCATTATCATTTGAGCCAAGATCCGACATGGCAACAGTTTGCGGCAAAGAGCTTTTTAAAGCTGGATAAAAAAGCATATTATTATTTTAAGACGTTTAAACAGAATGTTGCAACTATGGGTGAGCACTGTTCGCAGACGGAAAGACGAGCAGATGAAGCAACAAGAGATGTTACATCTTGGCTAAAGTGTGAATACATGCAAGATAAGTTAGGCATGACTTTTTCAGGTTGTATATCTGGCGTTACTCACTTTGGTATCTTTGTGGAACTAAATGATTTCTATGTCGAAGGCTTAGTTCATGTTTCTGATTTACATGATGACTTTTATAACTTTAATGAAAGAACACATGCTTTACATGGTGAGAGGACCGGAAAAAAATACCGTATTGGTGATGCGATTTCCGTAACAGTAGCTAAAGTTGATTTAGATAATCGCCGTATAGATTTTGTATTGGCTGGTAGTAACTTGGATAATCTTGCTTTTAAAAGAGCTGTGAATAAGAAAAAAAGCTCTGGTGGCTCTGCGAGTGCTGCGAGTTCTAAGAATAATTTTGGATTGGCTAATCGCAATAACAATAGCAATAAGAGCAGTAATAAGAATAGTAATAAGAATAGTAATAAGAACAGAGGAAAAGATAATAAGAAAAACAAAAAAAATAAAAACGATCGCAATAAAAGTTCACAAAATAAAAAAATAAAAGAAGTAAATGGTAATAGACTATGAGTTTTAGCAATTCTAATTCTTCAAAACAAGCTAATTTATATGGCATTCATGTTGCAAATATTTTATTAGAAAAATACCCAGAAACTATAGTCAGTTTCTTTGTGCAAGAAGGTTTAAAAAATAACAATAGAATCAATGAGATTGTAAACTTGGCAAGGCAATATGGATTAACTGTTAACTTTGTTCCAAAAAATAAATTAGAGCAATTAACAGATAGCGTTCAGCATCAGGGTATAGCTATCCAATGCAAAGCTAATTCTATACTTAAAATTAAAGCAGAAGGTGAGTTGAAAGATTTTTTTCAAGAAAAATTAAATAAGAATGATACTCATAAGTTTTTCATACTAATATTAGATGGAATACAAGATCCACATAATTTAGGTGCTTGCATCCGTTCTGCAGAAATAATGGGTGCAGACTGTATTATTATGCCGCAGAATAATAGTGCACCTGTCAATAATACAGTATGTAAAATTTCTTCTGGGGCTGCTTTATTATTGCCTGTATTTCAGGTGGTAAATTTGGCTCGTGTGATTAAATGGCTTAAAGAAGAGGGAGTTTGGGTTTACGGTACAGCGATGACAGAGTCTACAAGATTATGTGATTTGGATTTAAAAAGCTCTATTGCTCTGGTAATGGGGGCAGAGGGTGAGGGCATGCGAAAATTAACCACTGAATTATGTGATCAAGTGTTTACTATTCCTATGGCAGGAACGATTGAAAGCCTAAATGTATCTGTTGCAACAGGAATTTGCCTGTACGAGGCTGCTAGGCAACGAGGAGGTGCTTAAGGACGAAAATACTACGTGAACACATATAACCCCCCACCAGAGGGGGGGGGGGGGCTGCGCCCCTACTGGGCGCTTAGAAGAAGCCCTGCTAATGTGCCGTTATTAAGCAGCAGCACGTGGTGATGAAGGTGATGAAGGTAGTGACGCTTCATTAGCTGGATTGACGTCTGGCAGTACTCCTTTAGTTGCATCTAGTGGAGAGTCTGGGGCTTTTTGAGCTTTGCTACTAGCAGCAGCTGGTAGTACATCTGTGGGCGCACGTTCTGGATCTGTGCCAGTACTGGCATGTACTTTCTTCTTTGCAGGTGCTACAAAACTATACAAAAAACATGTAGCTTGCTGTACCGTTCTACCTAAAGCTGCAACTGGTGCAACATCAGCGAGTTTTAAACTCAATGTGTCTATTAGAGCCGCAGGAAAATATAACAAAGTGAAAAGTTCGCCAAAAGCAACAACTGCACCAGTAAGCATAGTTGCAATAGGACCCGCATTAGCAGTTAAGCTAGTTAAGCCAACAAGTATTTGCCCTTGGAGCATAAAACCAAAATCTACTATTAAGTTCACACAGTGAGCTATGCAGTTTGCTACAGTTGATAGGGCAGAAGTTAAATGGCCACCTAGAGTAACGACAGTTACTATTTTTGCTGATAACCAACTTATAGCATTGGCCAAGAATACAGGTGTATGTGCAGCCGTAAATGCCCAAGCAGTTTTAAAGCCTCCTAGTACGACGCCGGTTGCTTTTAATGTGCTAATGTAAGCTAATGCCTTAGGAAGCGTATAAATAGCTAGTGCACTACTAATAACGCCTAAGCTGATAAAAGCAGTGTTAGCAGCGTATTTTCTCATATTGAGAAGCAAAAGTTTTAAGAATGATAACTTATGTTCTTCTGGTAGTTTTGTCGCAGCTCTTGTTTCAATAGTCATAAAAACCTCTTAACTATTTGTGTGATTATTGTATCTTATTCATTTATAAAACTTTTTTCAATGTTTCGTTCTAACAAACTACTCGAAAAAAAGATGATAGTCAAATATATTGTGTGAGCGATAAGGTTAGCTATTTATATCTGTTACAGGTTATGGCTGTTCAAAAAAAGATAAAATGAGGTAGATAAAGGTTAGAGTTAGGGGATATCAGTGGGCGCACGACCCCCTAATAATAAGTAGATTTGATAAGCACAGATAACCTTGCAAATCAGCGCTATCTTAAGTAGAATAAGCGGTTATTGGGGGTATATTGCCTCTGACTCCTTGCTGTTAAAAATATAAATTTAATAACTAACAGCTCTACGATAACATAGCTTTAAGAACCATGGGGAGCATATGACACAAAAGCACAGTAAATTACGTCATTACGAAATTGTATTCTTAGTTCATCCAGACCAAGAAGATCAACTTCAAAATATGATAGACCGTTACAGAAAAATTATTACTGATGGTAATGGTAAAGTCCATAGATTTGAGAACTGGGGCAGAAAGGCCTTAGCTTATACTATTAATCGTGTTCATAAAGCACACTATGTTTTAATGAATATCGAGGCAACAACGGCTACAATCCTAGAAATAGAAACTGCTTTCAAATTTAATGATGCGATTATTCGTAATTTGATTATAAGTATGGATAAGGCTGTCACTGAAGTTTCTCCAATGATTAAAATGAAAGAAAAGGAAGAGCGTCGTGCAGCTTATCATGCAGCTCAATCTTCACAAGAAGAAGGGTTTGATGCTGATGCAGGTGTTGCTTAAGTAATCATTAATAAATTACATATTTTAAAAATAATAGGAATAAAACTATGGTCGCTTACGTTAGAAGAAAAAAGTTCTGCCGTTTTACTGCAGATACTGCAAAAGAAACTGAAATTGATTACAAAGATCTTTATACTTTGAAAAATTATGTTTCAGAATGTGGTCAAATTATACCAAGCAGAGTGACTGGAACAAAGTCTAAGTATCAACGTCAATTAACTAAAGCAATAAAATTAGCTAGATTTTTGGCTTTAATACCTTATTGCGATCAGCATAGAAAGTAAGAAGATGCATGCATTAGCGCGTTGGGTACTTGGAGCAACATGGCAAAGTGTCTTAGTTATTTCTCTTTGTTATGTTGTTCCTTATTTGGCTATGCTGGGTATCGTTTTGCAGGTTTTTGTGACTTTAAGACAAGGTCCTGCAAAGGGGCTAACGGTTAGCTTAATCAGTGTAGTAATTGGGGTATTAGCTGGATTTATTTTGGCATCTTTGTTTTCAGATGTAAATTACAATCTGATTGGTCAGTCTATGCAGTTTTCTTTGTTGATATTGTTGCCATTACTAGCTTTTGCTATTTTGTTGAGACAGTCTGTGTCATTAAATCTAACTGCTCAGGTTATTACACTTATTGCTGTCCTGATGTTTATAATTTGCTACACATTGCAGATTCATCTATTTCCAGATGCAATGTTAGAGCAAGTTAAAGAAAATACTGCTAAGTTAAGCGATGTAATAGCAAATATGCAAGCAAATAACGTTAGTATAGATCAGGCTATGGTTAAGCAAATTAACCAGTTTATGGTTATTATGTTTGAGATTACCAGTCTTTACAGTATGTACTTGGCGTTACTTATGCTAGCGCGTGCTTATCAGTCTTATATTTTCATGCCTAATGCTTTTGCACAGGAGTTTCAGAATCTTAAATGTAGCTCATTGATTGCAACGGTTTTAGTTTTGTGTTGGTTGTTGGAGCTATTGCCCTATAATATGGTATCGTCATTTCTATTAGGTGGTGTGCTTATTATTGGGCTATTGTGGTTGATATTAGTTGGGGTAGCTCTAGTGCATTGGTTAGTAGCAAGATATAATATTTCTAAAGTATATTTAGGGATATTTTATTTGTTATTTTTGATTCCAATATTATCAAGCTTACAATTATTCATCTTGATGATTATGGGGTTAATTGATGGTTTTGTTAATATTAGAGCAGTGATACCAGATAGAAAAATGTAGATTTATTTTAGATATAAAATATATAGAAGAGAGAAGAGGGTTTATGCAGTTAATTTTATTAGAAAAAGTTAAAAATTTAGGTAATCTTGGTGACGTTGTTAATGTTAAGCCTGGTTATGGTCGTAATTATTTAGTTCCTGAAGGAAAGGCAGTATTTGCTACTAAAAATAATATTGCACTATTTGCAGAGAAAAAAGCAGATCTTGAAGCTAAAGCAGCAGGGCAATTAACAAATGCTCAAAAAAGAGCTGAAGCATTGTCAGCGTTAGAGATCGTAGTTATTACTGCCCATGCGGGTGATGAAGGAAAACTGTTTGGATCAGTTGGTTCACGTGAGATTTCACAAGCAGTGGCAACACTTGGTGTTGAACTTGCTAAGCATGAGGTTTTATTGCCTAATGGGCCTGTGAGAACTGTAGGCGAACATGAAATACAATTAAGCTTACACAGTGATGTACAAGTAGCTATCAGAATTGTAGTTAAAGCTGAAGACTAAATAAGTTTTTATTTGATCTGTTTTAATAAAAATAAATAAATTTATATTAATCTATTATCTTGTTTTTTAATTAAGGTTATACTTGATATAAGTTTATTCAATATATGCAGCTAGCCAATGTCTGATATCGATCTGGTAAATAAGAATTATACTAAAAAAAATCAAACTGCTGCTCTCCCGTTAGCTCCTCATTCTATAGAAGCTGAACAGTCTGCATTGGGTGGCATCATGTTAGCTAATGATGCATGGGATTTATTTTCCGAGCTAGTCAATGAGCAAGATTTTTTTGATTATAGGCACAGAGCTTTGTTTCGCGCTATGGAAAAGCTGGTGCGTTCAAATATTCCCCTAGATGTCGTCACTATATCAGAGACTCTTGAACAAACAAATGAACTTGAAGAAGTTGGAGGGGCGGCCTATCTTATAGAGTTGGCTAAAAATACGCCGAGTGCTGCTAATGTTAAAACTTATGCGACGATAGTTAGACAGCGGTCGATCTTACGCCAGCTTATTGGTGCAGCACATGATATTGCAGAGAATGCGCATCATCCAAAAGGGCGTGATATCAGTGAGTTATTAGACGAAGCAGAAAAAAAAGTATTTGAGATTGCTAATCAAAGTAATCGGGGATCAGGTCCTCAAATTATTTCACATATTTTAACTGCTACTGTTGAGCGTATTGAAGCATTATGTAACTCTGAAGAAAGTTTAACTGGCCTTGCGACAGGTTATTATGACTTTGATCAAATGACTTCTGGGTTACAGCCTGCAGATTTAATTATTGTAGCAGGAAGGCCATCTATGGGTAAAACAACCTTTGCTATGAATATAGTTGAAAGTGTAGCAATGCTAAATAAAACTAAACCGGCATTGGTATTTAGTATGGAGATGCCTTCGGAATCATTAGCTATGAGGATGTTGGCTTCTTTAGGGCGTGTTGAGCAAACAAAAATCAGAAATGGTAAATTAGATGAAGACGATTGGTCGCGTTTTGGTGCAGGTGTTGCGCAGCTGTCTGAAACTAAGATTTTAATTGATGATACCCCTGCCTTGTCACCAACAGAAGTGCGTGCAAGAGCCCGTAGAGTAGTGCGGGAGCATGGTGGTTTGAGTTTAATTGCAATAGATTATTTGCAATTGATGAATGTTAAAGGTGGTAGTGAAAATAGAACAACAGAGATCTCTGAAATTTCTCGTTCATTAAAAGCGTTAGCCAAAGAATTAAATGTACCCGTTATAGCGTTATCACAGCTTAATCGTGAATTAGAAAAACGTCCTAATAAACGACCTGTAATGTCAGATTTAAGAGAGTCTGGAGCTATCGAACAAGATGCGGATCTAATAGTATTTGTGTATCGTGATGAAGTTTATTATGAAGACTCTCCAGAAAAAGGGGTCGCAGAGATTATTATTGGTAAACAACGTAATGGTCCTATTGGCGCGGTTAAACTACGTTTTGAAGGGCGATACAGTAGATTTGATAATTTAGCCCCATCTTACTATCAAAACTAATCATTTAAATTAAGTATCTTAAATCTAATGGATAACCCCAAAGCCGTAATCAATTTATCAAATATTTCTCATAATATTGCTCAAGTCAAATCAACAGTCAATACATCTAAAATACTAGCTGTTATTAAAGCTGATGCTTATGGTCACGGGGCTGTAGCTGTAGCTAAGCATTTAGATCAAGATAAAAATGTTTCAGCTTATGGTGTCAGTCGTTTTTCAGAAGCCGAAAAGTTAGTAAATGCAGGGGTAACTAAACCTATTTTATTAATGGAGGGGGTGATAAGTAAGGATCAGTTATTATCTTCTGTATCTCGAGGTTTTTGGATGGTGATTCAAGATTACCATCAATTAATGCTGATAAATGAATTAAAAGCTAGCATTACTACACCTGTAAAAATTTGGCTTAAATTTGATACGGGAATGCATCGTTTAGGTTTGGAGGTTGAGCTGGATAATATAAAGAAAATTCAATCTATTCTAATAAATTTAGTGAGTGAAAAAATTATTAATCCAGAAATTGTTATTATGTCGCATTTTGCTTGTGCTGATGAATTACAGCATAATTTTAATGCATCCCAGTTAGATAAATTTCATTTCTTGCAAGAGCAATTTCAAAAACTAGCATTAGATAGCAAAATAAAAATTGAATTTGAATATAGTATTGCCAATTCAGCTGGAGTTTTTGGGTTACCAAAAAGTTATTTTAATTGGGTGCGACCTGGGGTTAGCATGTATGGCTCTTGTCCCTTTAGATCAATCTCTAGCAGGGAATTAAATCTTAAACCTAGTATGGAAGTTTATAGTAAGATTATTACAATAAAACATATCAAAAAAGGCGCTTGTGTTGGATATGGAGCAACTTGGACAGCACAAAAAGATGCTAAAATTGCTATTATAGCAAGTGGTTATGCAGATTGTTACCCAAGAATACCCTCAAGTGAAGCTTGCGTCTGGTTAAAGGGGGTAAAATGCCGTATAATTGGCAGGGTTTCGATGGATATGCTAGCGATTGATTGTAGCAATTTAGCTGTAGACTCTAACATTTTAGTTGGCGATAAAGTTGAGTTATGGGGTGAGCATATTACTATTGATGAAGCGGCTTTCACATGTAATACTATTTCTTATGAATTATTTACAAGAATTACATCTCGGGTTGAAAAGATTTACATTTAATAATGGGGGTTTAAATTGAGATTAAATGTAAATCTTTTCAACCCGAGATGTAATTCTTGGA
>CAZSRF010000035.1:21844-22991 GCA_964609155.1 uncultured Gammaproteobacteria bacterium
AACTTAAATTGACATTTTTTACTTTAATTTTTTTGTTTGTATTAACTGGGTGTAAAGATCCAGTTGTATTAGTAGACTTTGAAGAGTTACCAGAGTTAAGTAGCCAAAATTATTATGTTGTTTGTCCGCCCAATTATTGTAGCATTAAACCTAATGAAATCAGTCCTGTATTTCCTTTTGATATGCATCATTTGGATATCCACTGGCAAGAAGTTGTTTCAAAACAAAATGGATTAAAACTAATTGCAGAGGATAAGCAAAAGTTACTGTATACCTATGTGCAGCGAACAAAGTATTTAAGATTACCTCAAGTCATTAATGTTCAGTTGTTGCCTATTGATAAGAATCACTCAACATTAGCTATTTATAGCCAATCTAAATATGGATATTTTGACTTTGGTGCAAATAAAAATAGGGTTAATGAGTGGTTAAAAGATTTAAGAGATTCGGTAGGAAAGCAGCATAATTTGGAAATTAAATAGCCAAAAATTTATGCTACATACGTGATCGAGGAGGCATTAGCGGAGGTGCATCTTCCGTAAATTTTGTTGCTGGCGATTCACTCTTATCAAAGAGATGTTCAGTATTTTTACCAGTGTCTATTCTAGCGCGTGTGTGTGTAACTGGCTTCTTTACGCCTGCTAAATGGGCTGTGGCTAATGCTGCTGCTTCTGCTTTGATATTAGCTCTTATATTACCAGTTATATGTTCCTGTAATTTTGCGCGATCAGCTTCTTCTTCTGTAACAATCTCTTTGCGCTTATCGCTTTCATCTCGTACTGGAGCTTTTAACACTTCTCGTAAGCTTTGTGCTTTGAATCCAAGAGCGATATTTTCTAAAGTACTTTCGATCTGAGGTATATAATTTTTTATAATAATGCCTTGTATATCGTAACCGTCAAAATTTCCGCGTCCATTATTAAGTTCCACCCTGAATTGCTTTAAAGCGTACTCTAGCTTACCAAATTGCTCTCTTTTAAAATCTGATTCTGGTTGCTCGTCTATACTCGCAGCTAACGCCATTATTTCTGTTTTTAACAACTCATCTAATACGCTACCCATTTCGAGTGAACGCGCCTCTGAAATACTATGAACCTCAGTTCTGGATAAGCAATAGATAAAAAAATAACAGCTCATTTATGGTAAG
>CAZSRF010000036.1:0-22864 GCA_964609155.1 uncultured Gammaproteobacteria bacterium
TTGAAATATATTGTTATTCCAATAAATAATTAAAATGTCCGACATCGAGTTAAAGGTAGATTAAAGGATTGGGCTGAACTGGGGTTGCATGTAAAGTATCTACCACCATACTCTCCCGAACTGAATAAAATAGAAATTTTATGGCGCTTTATTAAATATAGCTGGCTTCAATTTAAAACTGGGTGGAGTTATTTAGATTTAAAGCAAAATATTGAAAATATTTTAGTTAGCATCGGAGATAAATATCAAATTAATTTTTCGTGAGTACTTAACTACGCTACCAATCCAGTAAATAACGTATATTAACTATAAATAAATTACTTTGCAATACCGAGAGGATATGCTCAGAAGATAGAATCCTCACAGAACATTGCTATCAAAAATAAGATCTAGCAAATTAAACTTTTACTCCACCCATTACAGCTCTTGATGTTTCTTCTACAGTTGTTGTTACAGCGGTAGTAGATGTTGTTCGTACAATTCTTCTAACCCCTGCTTCTGAATCAACAGCACCAATTTTTTCCTGGGTAAACTCAATTCTGCCAATCAAATTATCCGGTTGAGCTAGCTCTTGTAATTTGGGGATTATTTTCAGAAGTAGATTTCGTGCTTCATCAAATTGCACGGGTGAAAGTCTAACAAGTGATTGCATTAACACACTATTCATACCAGCGCTAATACCCAATCTTAATGCCATACTGGCATCATGAGCTAGTTCATAACTTGTGCTGACGTCATCAACTGCCAATTCATGTCCATAACTTTTTAAATATCCAGAAACAAATCTATTCATAATATTTTCACCAATGGCAAATCCAGATTTATACTCCTCTTGATATCTAGACTCAGATTTCTTAGTATCTAAAATTAGTAATCTTTGGGCTAATTCATCTCTTGATGAAAATTTTCCCCAAGCCAATTTAGGCATTGGTGTGATATGAGGATTAACACGACCACAAATAAAACTAAAAAATTGTTTTGCTACAGCCAGCTGTGTGAGCAGAACACCGTCAAGAAATATATCATTCCCATTATAACCAGATAAAAATGCATATAATTGTCGATAACTAGGCAATCCAGTAAAGATTGCTGCAGAACGCTCTTCCAATTTAAGTTCTGCGTTATGTTGGATGAGATACAACTGTATTAAAGTTGAAGCTAACATTAGTGTATCAATAGCGGATTTAATAGGACCAGCGGAAGAAGATTTTTTTAAAATATCACTTGCAAAACCTCTACGGATTGAAACAATATAATGCATAAGAATTGTTTTTAGTTCCCTATTTTCATCAACTCTGAAACCCATATAAAAATCGGTCATAAACCCTACTCTCGAAACGCCATATTCAGGGCCATAAAAAACCTGCCTATTACCTGCACAACTGACCTGGTATGTAGAATGAGTATTGCCTGTAGGAATATTTTCCCCTCCAGCCCAGGCCAGCCAAATTGCATCTGATCGGCTGTAGTTAAGATTAAATTTGAATTCTGATTTTTTTGTTGCACTAATTAATCTTTCATCACTAGATAAACTTTTCCAGTATGCTTCAACTTCAATAATTACTGCAACATGCCCACCCGCGGAAGTTGTTGTAGCATTATAGTATAACACCACTTCGCCACTACCCATTTGCTCCATTCTTATAAGAGACTCTGGAATAGGCATAAGATCTTTTTTAGCAATCGGCAAAATAGGGTCTGCTGGATTTCGAGGTAATACAAATCTTGTGATTGGTTCTTTCATAGTGGTTACTGCGGTTCCTCGCAGTTGTTTTGTATAATCAACAGGATGCTCTAAAATGCCAGTAGATATTCTTGGCACAGCACTTGGTCCCTTTATGGGTTCAAATAATGCAATAGAATCACGTTCAACCACCATGGATTTAGCAAGGTGAGTATAAGGTCTATCTGGAAGAAGTTGGCGAAGCAAAACCTCAACCTCTTTAATTAATCCATCTTTAATTGTTTTAATGTCCTCCTTACGCCGTCTAACATAATCATCATATGCATACCCTTGATATACAACTGCTTGACCCTCATTCTGAAACATATAAAACCACTGTGAATTACCGGGATTATGATGATCAATTTCGTAACTCTTAAATTTTTCTAAATTTTTAATTAAACTTGCAATCGCAGGTAATTGGGTAAACCTGTTATAACGTGGATCTGTACCTAAAAATAAAGCAGCCTCTTGCTCATGCGCAGCCTGAGAGACTACAGTCATGAAATCATCAGCACTTTTAGTAAATTGCTCCCACAAAGACTGCTGTACTTCTTTGGTAGCAAAACCAGCATGAAACTTTTCATGATTACTTAACTCTCGCTCAAGATTGGCGATAAGATCTTCTAGAGAACCTGGAGTTATCTCTGTATCATCAAATAAAACTCTTGCCTTACCTACCAAGGCAATTATTGTTTCATAAGTATTTTTTGCGACAGCATGAGGTATTGTTAGCTTTGGTAAGACACTGTATTTAGGATTAGCACTTACAAGAGCAGATAAAACAAATCCTGACTTATCAGCAAATTTTGCAAAATCAAAAAAGCGAGCAAATTCACAACTATTGGACGTAACAAACCTGCTTGCTTCAAGGTATATAGTCTGAAGAGCTGCAAATTCCGCTCCTAGCTCTGTGATATCTGCAAAAACATTTTCTGCTTTGTACAAAGGATTACTTGATATATTTCGACGAATTTTATCTAATAAAGTTTTATATTTATGCTCTGCATCTACAGAACGAGCAAGAGAGTGATGAATATCTATTTTAATTACCCTATCTAAAATAGCTAATTGCTGTAAATAACTCTCAGAGATACTGCCTTCTATTAAACCTAAAAAGTCTTTTATATTTTCTAAATAACCTTTAATCTCACGATGATGTTCATCAAGCTTAGAAAACAATTCGTCAAACTTTCTCTCGACAAATTGCGAGAGCTGAAATATTTGATTTGAAATTTGTTGTAACCCAGCAAAAATTGCACCAAAAGCTTGTGCTAGTCCATCAGAAGATTCTTTTTCTGCAAACAGTCCTAAAAAACCTTGCCCAATTGTAATAACTGATGCTGCACATATACCTGCTGGCCCCAAAGCAAAACCAGAAGATAAAGCAGCACAAGAGCTAGATAATCCAAATGCTCCTTGCGCCATCATACCCAACGATGCAGATGCTTGAGTATTGCTTAATCCAGCAAAGACTGAAGCAGCAGTAGCTAATTGACCAAATTCGTGTGTGACAGAGCTAATGGTACTTAATTCTGGTCTTGTCATCACCGATGGTAATTTAGCACTGAGCAACGGAAGTTGACGATTAAGTACTCCTGCATAAGCTGTACTCAGATCTGTATACCTACTTTTATTTCTTTCTATTGTTGTGCTAATAGCAGCAACTTTCTGTGGGCGTGAGCTATCAACTGGTACTAAAACTTTAGCGCCAGCTATCATTTCTTGCCATTGCTCTAATGCTTTGCCAGATAGGCTTGATGCTTTGGTGCCAAAAAATAGTTCATTGTCTATCTGTTCCCAACTAACAACTTCTGCAGGAATTGTGGACATGTTTTTCTCCGATATTTTTTTTACAACTACAAATTATATTAAGGTATTGGTTTACTGCGTATTTGTTCAGGTGTCTCAGCGATACAAGCCCTCTGACCACTTGCAAATTTTACTGACAAGAAACAAGCACAGCCATCTGCTGCTTGCGGTAGTTCCTCTCTCATTGTTGCCCTTGCTGGCGCAACAAAGTGGGTTATAGATGGTGGCGTTGAATGTGTTGCCATTCTGGATGCTGCTGAGCCTGGGACTAAAGGCCCAGAAAAAGCAAGAGTTAATGCCCCCCCTGTCCCAGCAGTTGCTTGTCTTTGTTGTTCAGAATACCTGCCCGCACTTGCTGAGACAACTCCTAAATCTGGAAAAGTTAATGCAACCGGACTAAATTCTGATGGTCGCGCAACAGAATCAGTTGCTGTACTTGCGTGTAATGGTAATTTACTAGGAAGCGTGGGTGAAATGAGTGCTGCTCTACCGCCAGTAAATAATATAGGCGATCCAGCTACTGCTGATCTATCGAAATTAGCTGCACTTAGAGCATCACTTAAAGAAGAAGTAAGTGCATCTAATTCAGCTAGAACATCTTGCTTAACTGAACCATCTTGCATTTTTTTTATTGGCTGTTGAGTACAAGCTTGCCTGCTAATCTCATCGATTGCATCCGGAATTTTCTCGGGAACAGTATTTGGATATGCCTTAGCAACAGACGAAGTTCTCTTTTTAACATCACTAAGAATTTTATCTAATATTGTTGAATCTGGAAGTTTTTTATCTAAAATTTTACTTGCTGCTATTACTCTGGTGGTTTTGAAAAAACACATAGCTGCAATATCAAAAATAAGTTCAACACCCATCTCAGCGCGTTCTGGACCATCAGCATCGATAATTTTTTGTGCTGCGTCTTGAATACTTTTTATAGCGCCATTTACCTTAGCTAACGCATCTTGGTATAATTTGGGATTATTTTTAATATGGTAATGCAAGAGTGATAAGTCTGGATCCATAAAATACCTACCATCTTCAACTGAACCTACACCTACAATCGTTGCATCCCAAACAAAAGCATTGGCTGAACGGATACCTGCAATTGACATTTTTGTAATACTCAAAACCAAACGATTTAAAATATAGTCTATGGGGTGCCTAAAGAGATGAGTGGCATGGTCGAAGGTTTTATCCCACGCTTTTACTATCCCATTTTTAACACCACCAAATATTGCTCGCATGTATCTTTCTTCAGTACTTGAAATGGGATAAAGCGTGCGCTCTGAGCTATGACACATCGCCATCAATGCGCCTGGATAATTTACAGGGCTATCAAATGTTTCTTTAAGCTCAATTTGACTCGAAAATTTGCTATCAAACAATGCTGTAGTTAATCCGCCACCACCACAATAACCAATTAACGAACCTGCTGTACCACCAACAAGTCCTCCCACAGCCAATCCATACGGACCAAAAGGTTTGCCAATACTTGCACCATATGATGCAAACATAGTCCCAAGATTTATAGCTCCCAATAACCCGCCAGAGATACGGGCACCTTCACGCAGAAATGGATTATAATTGCCAGTTTTTTCTCCAAACTTAAATAAGCTATATAAACTGTAAGCATCAATTGCTAATCCTACGGTAGATAAACCATGAATTGCTAATCTTGTAACTCGTAAACTTGTTGATGGAAGAAAATGTTTATAAGCGGTAGGTACATAATTAGGATTTGGAGTATAAGATTTTATAGTGCGGAATTCCGTTACCCTATGGGTAGCCTCAGCACCATAAAGCCGCTCCACAACATATGTTATCTTAATTTTCCATGCTCCTTTAATATCTTGTGGTTTAATTGCTCGAGGTATCATCATTTCACATTCTGCTTTAAAATACTTAACTCCTCCAATTTTTAATCTTCCTGCTTTTTCAGCAGGTTTAAGCAACTTATTAATATTAATAGCAGCTTCTAGTGGATTTATTACATAAACACGGATAGTCTTTGAATTTGGCACAACTGGAAATTGCTTAGCTATTCTATAATAGTAAGTTGTTGAAACAAAATTACCATCATTATTACAAAGATGACCAATAATATTGGAATGGCCTCGTCGAGCTTTAAAACCTTCAGCAAATATTTTAGCAGGCCTACGTTCATCCCCTCGATAGAGAGTTTCCACATGCAGTTCAGTTAAATTATCGCCTGAAAAAATAAGAGAAAAACCAGGTAAAGATGCATCTGTGAAATCTGATGGTGTTGACATAGATTTTTTGTAATTTATTGGAGCTTAATTAGGGATTAATTATAGCAATGAAAATAACTGGATCCTAGGATTTAATACTAAAAATGGAAATTAATGACAATTTTTTTGAGTTTCTATACTATATGTTTAATAAAGTAACTACTCAATTCTAACCAAATTATAAGATTAATTATGATACAAGACGAAACTCCGAAACTAGGCCAGCCTTTTAGACCAACGCACCGTCCAGCAGTATTTACTGGCGGACCTGTTAATTTTGAGGCTGCAGCTACACCTATTATAGATGAACTAGGGCTACAATCAGCCAGAGAAAGCACTATAGAAGAAGCACCCGCTGCGAAGAAAAGTGATACTGAAGGAAACTACCACTACTATTCAGGCTAAAGACAAAGCAACAGTAGCTTTAGTTTCACCTGAACCCGCAGCTGCGCCTGTTACTTGGTCTTGGGGTTGCACTTTAGAACCATCAGCAGCTTTGATAGCATACTACGCAAGTCTACCTTCGCATATGCCAAGCCGTAGACTGCGAGTGATAACTTTAGACTAGTTAAAGTTGGGCTCTCACAAACTCGAGAGCCCATTTGTTTTTGTTACTGCATCCACACTTGAGTTGTTTTGCAGACAAAATAATCCAATAAGGAACCATCATCTTCTGCTCTATGCCCATATGCATCTGGCATTGCTAAACCATCATTTTTTTCTAAACGAAGCTCTTTAAACGTCACAGTTGTTGAAGATGTGCCTTTAGTTTTTGTAGGCATGGTTTGTAGCACTGTTTCAGTAACTTTCAAATCACGTAAGTTATAATTTTGATACTGCTCTGGAAAACCATTAGTTCTAACATTGACGACACTTTCTCTAGAAGGATCTAAAAACATTGATATATCTTTACTAGCATTTGTACAAACTGTAACAGGCGCAAAACCCGCTAAGACACTAGTTGCACTCAAACTTAATATTATTGCAAAAATACTTTTTCTCATATGATTTCTCCCTATTTCAAATTAATTAAGATATACAATACTATTTTCGTACGCAATATACAATTATTTTGCGCTTTTCTCTAAATCTTCGATTATTTGCCACAGCCTATATTTAGCGTCGTTTTGTGCACGAAAACTAGCAAACACATCTTGCTGCTTATCATCAACTAGATGATTCACAAAGATTATTTTTCTATTATTTTTTTCAATCCACCCGATAAACCAACCATGCTGCAAATTTGTTGCTTGTTTACCATTACCTGTTTTACCATAAAGCTTCCAACCTCCGGACAATTCTTCTTTAAATAGTATTTTTTTAGTTATAGCATAAGCTTTTTTGTTAACAGATAAATTATTATCTAAGATTTTTTGCACAAATGCAGCCTGCTCTACTGGAGAAATTTTTAAAGAACTTGATAACCAGGCGTCAGTTAATCCATTGTTTTTACCAACGTCACCAGAAAAATCTTGATTACCGTAATCAAATTTTGCTAAATAATTTTTAATTTTTTCTAAACCTAGTTTTTGTGTTAATACCCTTGAATACCAAACACAACTATCACGCATCCATTCTCTTGAATTATGTGGCGCATCACATACTTGAAGAAAACCATCATAGTATTGTTTAGATACCGGCCATTTAGGGCTGGATTCACTTACAAATATTTTACTATCATACCCCATTAAACTAAGCGGAACTTTAAAAGTTGATGCAGGCGAGTAGCGAGTTGTACAATCACCCTCTTGCTTAAGAACTTTATTATCTTCTTTAGCTAGAAAGCAATTTGCTTGAGCTAAGTTAGTTAAAAATATGAAGCTCAAAAATAAAATTAATTTTTTCATATAAAACCTATTTTTTAATTGTTGATATATGTTCTAATATAGTATTAGCTACGGATGCTGCAGACAAAGCACTTACATCAATCTCCATTAAATTTTGATGTTGAATCAATAATAACTTTTCTACTGAATAAACATCTTGCGGATCGATAGACTTCCAGCGCTCCTTCCTTGTTGGCTCAGTTATTCGTTTTAAATGCTCTTCTTCAGAAATTGATAGCTTAACTGGAACGAACAATGAGCCTCTTTTTTTAGCAACTTGTTCTACTTGTTGATAAAGCCTGCGATCACCGTCGTCTTCATTAAGTACATTCGTCAAAACATAATTCTTGTGCACGTCTTGTTTAACAAACTCCAAGATGCAAGTTCTAATCTTAGCGATAATATCCCATGCAGTTTCCGATATTTCACTAAATCCATCATAATTTAATAACGTGAAAATTGGATTATTAGCTAATTGGTTGTCACAAACAATATAACTATGTTTTGCTATTTCTTGGGCGATTGTATATTTACCAGTACCAGGTTTTCCTATCAAATAAATAACTATTGTTTGATGATTCATAAATCACTCCTCATTAAATTTTAGGATCTGGATCACCGGACCAATTTATTTTTTTCTTATCCGAATAATCCCATCGATACAACCATGATGGACCAAAAGAACCAAAATAATTATCTAAACTATCATAAGCATTATCTTGTAAAGCTTCATCTAATGTAATAAAAGTGTAACCATATTGTTTTGCTATATCTAATAATTTATCAAGTAATTTTGCATTGATAGTGTTAGCATGTAAAATCCAAATATGTGCTATATTCCTACCAAACATCTCTAGTGTGATTCTATCATAAAATGCAAATTTTGCTTCAGTGTGCGCTAAATACTCTTGCTCAATTGTTTTTGCTTTAGCTTCATCGCCTGCTTCTAAAGCCTTTACATAATACTGGTCTAATACCCAGTCATCGGTATCTATAGTCAATGGTGCTATTTTATAGCCGTTTTTTTCTAAAAAACTAACGAACTCCCCTCTACTATCTGTAGTCAATCCAGCATGTGAATAAGGATACCTAAAATATTTTAATTTTTTATCGTATTGGGTCATTAATTTTTTAATAAAATTTTCTCCATTAATTACCTCGCTTTTAAACTCTGGTAAACTTAATTGGTGAAAGTCAGCATGAGAATACGTATGATTTCCTAAATCATGTCCAGATTGTAACCATTGTTCTAATATTTGCACTCTTTGAGTATAATTATCTCTATATAATTTTTCTTCGTTTACAAAACCTATAGTTTTAATACGATACCGATCAAGAATATCTAATATTGTTTTAGTTCTAGCATCTAATTCAGAAACATTTAAATCTACATTATAAGGCAAGTCATCAAAGGTAATAACTAGTTCTTTAGCCGTTAGATTACAACTTGTAGCAATAATAAGTATAAAATTAATAAGTAAGACTGTTTTTTCCTTGATATTCTGTTTAAACATTTAACATTTTTTCCATTACATAGTTTTTAAGTTTTACGCCCCTACACTCAACTATCTGATCTTTTACTAGCAGAAATCCATAATACTCAAAAAATGGCTTTGCTGTGATACTAACATTTGCATATATTCTGTTAGTATTATTAACTTCTGCCCTTTTTAAAATCTCTTTCATCATTCTACTACCAACACCTTGACCCATATACTCATGATGACAATAAAAACAATCTATATAACCTGTTTTTTCATCAAACTCAGCAAAACCAACTATTTTAGTGTCTCTTATAGCTACAATTGGTGGTAATTTATTCCATTTTTTTAACCAACCTTCTACTTCTAATGAGCTTTTTGGCGCCCAAGCATTTATTTGTTCTTCATTATAATCCTTAATGTTGATGTTATGTATTGTGTTATAAAAAAGATCAACAAGCTGCTTAGCGTCACTTTTATCAAAGTTTCTGATTTGTATTTCACTCTCTTTAAGCAAATCGCTTATAAGTTCAATTTGCACAATAGCTTGATCACTATTTTTGTTTTTTATATTATTGAGTGTAATCAAAGCCTTCCATAAAGCCCAACCACGTGCTCTATCCCATGTAGCTTTATCTAATCCTACAGATTTTTTGAATAGCTCCCGACTCTCACCTTTTAAAAAAGTCCAAGCAATTACTAAGTCGCAAGCAGGATCGCCTACACAAATTCCACTAAAATCAATTACTGCTGCTAATTGCTTATCTTTTATAATTACATTGCCGCTTGCAAAATCGCCATGCACCCATACTGGTTTACCATTCCATCTCGTGCTAATAGCTCGCTCCCATAGCTCAGTAGCAGCTTGTGTATTTATAACTTCAGATAAATTATTAATTGCTCTGTACGTTTCTTCGCTATATACCGAGGGGTGTCCACCACGATAAAAATTATGAGCTCCTGGCTCTGGAGCATTTGTAGTATCAATTTTATGCAGTTCATTGATAAATTTTGCTAAAGATAACCCTACAGAATTTAATACCTTGTTATCACAAGATAAATGATTTGCACTTTCACCCTCAATCCACTTATAAATAGACCAATTCCAAGGATAAACATCTGAAGGTCTACCCATAGAAATAGGCTTTGGTATTTCTGTGGAGAGATAATTAGCTAGAAATGGTAGCCACTTTTGCTCTTTTTCAACTTTGGCTGCATATCTTTGTGCACTAGGAAGCCTAATGAGCATCTCATCACCCAAATGAAAAGTACGATGGTCATGACCGTTATGCTTAACTGGTTTAATCGCTAAATCATTCCAATGAGGAAATTGATCAGCAATCAGTGCTTTGACCATGTTCAGAGTAATATCAACACTACTATCTACCATGTTACCTCCAAATATGGCAATTCATCTAAATTAAATATTGCAAAAACATAGTCATCAATAACTTTATTACTTAGTAAATCTGGTCGAACTTTTTTCAGAGTCGCTTCATGCTCATAGCCACATCTTTTAGCAACATTAATACTTTTAATATTTTCAGCCTGAGCTTTTATCTGAACTCTAACAGCTTTTAACTCTAAAAAAGCATATCTAGTGAGTGCATTGGTTAATTCAGTAGCCAAACCTTGGCCTGTATAAGTCGTCTCAAGCCAATAGCCTATCTCATAAAATGGTATTGAGGCATCACTATTTCGATTATAACCACTTGCACAGATTATTTTATTCTCTTCTTTATGTACGACTATTAATGAAAAAATATTCTGATTATCACTATTCCATTGCTCAATAGAATCATTAATAAATTTTTCTGTGGTTTTCAAACTGGGATCTAAGGCCCATGGTTGCCAGAGTTGCAACTCTGGCAATGAATGATTAATCGCTTGGTTTAACGGTTCTGCATCACCTTTTTGTGGCGTTCTCAACATTAATCGCGGTGTCTCAATCAAAATATTTTTATTCATAAATTATTAATTATAAAATTTACTCTTTCTTCAATACTGACCAATGGCACGTCAATACAATTATAACCTAAATCATCATAAGCTTGTCTTATTAAATTTCCGAATTGTACAGAATCATCAAAAGACATAGTTCTATCTTCATCATTACTGTATATTTCCCTCCAACTTGGTAGCAAGAATATTTTATTATTATATTTGCATATCTGTGATGCTTTTATACAAGGTTGTGGATTAAGTTCAAATAACTTTGCATAACCAATTATATCAGGTATTCCTCTGTCGAATACTATCGGCTTAGCTGCATCAATGTATTGATTGTAACGACACATAGTTCTAGAAAGCATTAGCTGTAAAAATAATTGTTTATTTTTATTATATAAACCTTCACCCTTGATAGCCTTTTGCTCAGCTATAATCTCTCGCGCAGGTTCATCAACACAAATATAATCTTTTTTTCTTAAAGAATTAATTAATGTTGATTTACCACTGCCCGGTGCGCCAGTTAGGATATAATAATTGTTTTTAAAGTTCACTCAAAACCACCGATTCTCTAATAATGCTTTAAAAATATCTTTAATACTTTTACAAGCCCAAGACATCTCTTAATTTATTTTGCATAATTTCTGCCTTATCCTTCGCCATTTTTTGGATGTTCAATAATTTCCATTTTATACCAGGAAATTCAGCCAAATTATCAAATGGCATTAAATCAAATCTAGGATTAGCTGTTTTAATTGAAAATAGAAATTCACGCTCATTGTTACTCAACGAATTTTTTACATTTTTAATTAGTTGATCTCTTACATCCAGTAATTCATCAAGCCTTACGTCAAAATCTGTCATCCGCATAAATTCATTATTAAATGCTGATTCAATATTATGCAAACTCGGATCTAATATTTCATGTATAGGTTTTATCCCACAAGCAAGATACACAACAAAAGCATGCCTCATTCTATCAGTTATAGGCCCTATATTTAAAAGGATCATCATATCGAATAAGTCTCTTGGATGCTGCCTGCTTAGAGCTGCACATAATTTACCTGCAAAAACTTCATCTTTATCTAAAACTGAAACGCCAGATAAATTAACATCAAATTTTTCTTTGACTCCACTACAGACATCCATATTAACGATTGGATATAAGTGTCCTCTTAAAATAAAATTTGGTTCTATTTTTATACCAACTTTTTTACTATTAACAAGATACTTTAAGATCACTTTATTTGATTTATCGTATACAGGCTTTGTAACAAAATTTGGAAATGAACTTTCAATTTTCTTTGCAATATTCAATAATCCAGCCTGTATATTTACTATGGTAATATTGCGATCTTCTATTGGTAAATATGTTAAATCTATATCAACACTCAAACGTGGAAGATTATCGAAAAACAGATTAATAGCAGTTCCCCCTTTTAGAGCAAACATTACTTCTGATGCTACAAAAGGCATACATGTTAATAGCAGCCTAACCTGTTCTATAAAGTTTTCGTCATACATCAACAACACCTATATCAAAATCATTTACGGGAACTGATATCTTATACTTCGGTATAAATTTACCACCTTCTCCTATTACTCGCTTACCTTTACCTATATCTATTTTATCTAATTGCAGCTTTTTAAAACACGGCAAAGCCTTTTCCTCAGATAAATATAAAAACAATCGTTTAACTTTTATAGACTTACATGCTTCCAAGAGCTGCTGAACTAAAATCTCATCTAATAAGTGAAGCCCCTCTAAATTATCTGCAGCAAATTGCAAGGTAAAAGAGTCAGGAACTAATGCTAATAATTCTAAGATCGCTCTTTCTGGCCTAGAAACACTAAAATCTATTTGGTTAAATTCTTTTTTTACAATACCTATATTACTATCAAATAATTTTTTATTTATATAATTTATTTTTTGAGGCAGTTTTTTTACCCACATCGGTAGCTTAGCGACTGGATCCTTGGTTGGATATAAATAATAATTTCCTTGATTTGATAAATTAGAGTAATGAGTAAAACCATAATACTCTAATGAGCTTATGCCACCCAAGTGAACATCTATCTTTTGTTGAAATTGTAAAGCATTCAATACACCATAGATACTTGGTAAATCATTTAGCTTCGTATAAGCGCCATGATGAATACTGCTTACCCATTTAGACACAACATATTGCTTTACTAACCGATAATTATATCCGCGCTCAAATAAATTGTTTGATGTTAGCACCAAACCGTCAGGCCATTGTAAAAGAAGGTAGTTTAATTTTTCGCCTTTATATGTACTCATATTAAACATATTAGCTTAATTTTAAACTAAAAGCAATTTTAGGTTTGCTTTTAGTTCTTTTTATGTATTTCTAATACATATTTAAGAATTTTATTAAACTACATGAAAAATATAACCACTTGATTGTATTCATTTTTATTTTTTGGACTTTCTCCATTTATTAAACCCATACACATGAAAATAAAGCAGCTACAGAGACAAACCGTGGATAGCTCGCTCCCATAGCTCAGTAGCAGCTTTTATATTTATAATTTCAGATAACTTGTTAATTGCTCTGTAAGTTTCTTCACTATATATTGATGGATGTCCACCGCGATAAAAATTATGAGCCCCCGCCTCTGGAGCATTGATAGTATCAATTTTATGCAGTTCATTGATAAATTTTGCTAAAAGAAAAGGAAGCTTAAGACTTAACTGATCATGCCGAAATACTTACAGAAATTCAGATAAGTCAAAACGTCCACTAAAAACCTAAAAACTACACATTAAACCTTTTCTTTTTTGCCACTCTTAGGTTTATCTAATAAATCTAAACTAGAAAGAGCCTTTGACCATAATGTTTGTTTTTTCAACTCCTGTAAACTAATACAGTTTCCTTTACCTTTTAACCGCATGTTATTAAGTTTTTCTTGATATCTGTCTGTATTCTGCCATTTCACTTGCGACCAATTATCCAAAAGCTGAACAACACCTTTCTCATTATTACATAAAAGCAATAGCTCACATCCTGCAGCCAATGAATTATTAACTGCTTCTATATACGGAATATTTTGCAAGCTATTTGCTTCCAACATAAATATCTTCGCACCAGTCATATTTAGATCATCACTAATCACAAGACCTTTAAAACCTAATTTTTCACGTAATATATCTTGTAACCAAAACTTAGAGAATGTAGCGACATTATTATCAATATTAGTATAAAGTATATGCGAGGTCATGATAGCTGCTAAACCGTTTCTAATTAGCACTCTATAGGGCTCTAGATCTAGATGATCAATTTCTTTATATGCTCTTTCATCAACAGGAGTTACAAAATGCGAATCATCAATAACTCCACCATGACCTGGATAATGTTTTGCAACTGCAACCATACCAGCTGAATTCAACCCCTCTTGTAAAGCCACACTTAATGTAGCAACAACCATCGGTTTCTTATGAAAAGCTCTTGTTTTGATTATTTTATTATTACAAAGATTTAAATCTACCACCGGAGTAAAACTAAAATCAAATCCAAGCGTAGCCAATTCTGCAGCTAACAGCCATCCAATATTCTTAGCTACATTAATGGCAGCTGTACTATCATATTCATATAGTTTTCCGATAGAAGACATTGATGGTATAACTGTTAAAGGTTCTTTAATCCTTTGAACGCTGCCACCTTCATGATCAATAGACAATAATAATTGATTTCCGCTTTTTTTATTTTTATTTTTTAAATCTTTTATCTGTTGATTTAAATATGTTATCTGTTCAAGGCTAACATAATTTCTTGCAAAGAGAATGACCCCTCCAACTGCTGGGTGATCAAGCATTTCCTTTTCCTCGCAAGTCAACTCAAGACCATTAACACTAATCATTAATGGCCCCAGATTTCTATTATCCATAAAAATAATCCTTATCTTTTAATATCAAAATAATACTTTTAGATCAATCTGTTTCTCTAGGGGTCAATATTATTGATTTTTTTCCTGACAACCCTTGGTTCGGAAACTGAGCGATATTAGTTTTACTGGCATTTGCTTCACGTATTTTTGATGTTGACTGTTTAGGTACCTCATCGATCCTAATAATATTGTGCATCGGAATAAAACTCCTAATCACATGGCCAAATTCAGCTTTTAATTTTTCTTCAGCTGGATCTACAAGTACACTACTGTGTTCACCAAACAAAATTTCTTCAATTTCCAAAAAACCAAATAACTCGCTTTGCAAAACTGATTTAGCGTATATTTCATATAATTTAGTATCATTAAGATAAATTATTTTAAATACATTGCTCATTTTATAGCCTTACTCCGCATATGAGGAAACAAAATAACATCTCTAATTGATGGGGAATCTGTTAATAGCATTACTAATCTATCGATACCTATACCGACACCTGCTGTTGGAGGCAATCCATACTCAAGAGCAGTAATATAATCTTCATCATAAGGCATTGCCTCTAAATCACCAGCGTCTTTATCAAGCATTTGTTGTTTAAATCTTGCTGCTTGATCCTCTGGATCATTTAGCTCAGAGAATAAATTGGCTAATTCCCTTCCTCCGCAATAAAACTCTGCTCTATCTACAAAAAATGGGTTTTCTTCATTTTGTCGTGATAAAGGAGAAACCTCTGTGGGATACTGAGTAATAAAAGTAGGTTGAATTAACTTTTCTTCAACTGTTTTATCAAAAATTTCCATGATAATTTTACCCAGCCCATAATTATTAGGGATAACAATCCCTAATTTATTAGCAACTGATAAAGCTCTAGCTCTATCCTGCATGTCTTCTAATGATATATTACTATTGTGTTGTAAAATACTATCAATAACAGTAATCTTTGCAAAATTGTCCGTAAAATTTAAAATATGTCCTTGATACTCAACAACACTTTTGCCTGTCACTTTTAACACTAATGTCTTTAGTAGCTTCTCAACAAGATCCATTGCTATATTATAATCTGCATACGCTTGATAATACTCTAGCATTGTAAATTCAGGATTATGCCTAGTAGAAACACCTTCATTTCTAAAATTTCTATTTATTTCAAAAACCCGTTCCATACCACCTACAACTAATCTTTTTAAATATAACTCAGGTGCTACGCGCAAGTATAACGGTATATCTAGAGCATTATGATGAGTAATAAATGGCCTGGCAGCTGCACCACCCGGAAGCACCTGCATCATGGGTGTTTCTACCTCTACAAAATCATGTTCTGATAAGAATTCTCGTATAAAATTAATAGTCTTTGATCTAATTTTAAACGTATCACGCGCTTTTTCATTAACAATAAGATCTAAATAACGTTGCCTGTACTTTACTTCTTGATCAGATAAACCATAATACTTATCAGGTAACGGGCGTAATGATTTAGTCAATAATTCTATATTTACTGCCGAAATAGACAACTCACCCGTTTTAGTTTTAAATACGCTGCCCTGAACTCCTATGATATCACCAATATCCCAGGTCTTGAAAAACTCATATTTATCCGATGACAACTGATTTTGATTAATATAGATTTGCAACTTTCCAGTCATATCTAAAATATGAACAAAACTTGCTTTACCCATAATTCTTTTAGCTACAATTCTACCAGCAACTACAACTGTTTTATTTAGCTCTGCTAATGCTTCTTTTGTTTGATCAGAAAAATTATTAATAATATCTAATAGATAGCTATCACGACGAAAGTTATTAGGGTAAGCATTAACTTTTAACCTTATATTTTTTAACTTATCTCGTCTAATCTTTATAACTTCACTTATATCTAGATTAATTTCTTCTTGATTAATTTCATCATACAATGTATTTTCAGACATTATTTCATAACCCTTCTTTTAAACTTGCTTCTATAAAAATATCCAAATCCCCATCTAAAACTGATTGGGTATTCCCAGTTTCAACCCCTGTTCTTAAATCTTTAATTCTAGAGGCATCTAGTACATAAGACCTAATTTGGCTCCCCCACGTAACATCAGACTTATTCGCCTCTTGAATCATTTTTTCATTATTTCTTTCTTGCATTTGTTTTTCATAAAGCTTAGATTTTAATTGTTTTAAAGCCTGAGCTTTATTTTTATGTTGAGATCTGTCTGATTGACATTGCACTACAATACCTGACGGCATATGGGTAATACGCACGGCAGAATCTGTTCTATTAACATGCTGTCCGCCTGCACCGCTTGCCCTATAAGTATCAATTTTCAAATCTGCAGGATTAATAGTTATTTCAATATCGTCATCAACCTCAGGAGTAATAGAAACTGCAGCAAAAGATGTGTGACGTCTGTTTCCAGAGTCAAATGGAGATTTTCTTACTAATCGATGAACACCATTTTCTGTTCGCAGCCACCCATAAGCATATTCGCCAGTATATTGAATAGTTGTACTTTTGATACCAGCTACTTCTCCTGGCATATATTCCAATATTTCTGTTATAAAACCTTTAGATTCTCCCCATCTTAAATACATTCTCATAAGCATTTGAGCCCAATCTTGCGCTTCCGTGCCTCCAGATCCTGCTTGTATAGTCAGGAAAGCATTATTTGCATCCATTTCACCGCTAAACATTTTTTTAAATTCAAGGCGAGCAATCACTTTATCTATGTTATTAACTTCTAATTCTAACTCACTGATATTAGAGAACTCTTCTAATTCAATGCTAATATCATAAAGTTCTTGTGCTTGAGTAATGCGACTAGAAACATCTTGTATAACTAACACAATACCTTCTAAGGTTTTCATTTCTTTATTTAACAACTCAGATTTCTCGCGATCTCCCCAAACTGCAGGATCAGCTAATTCGATCTGAATTTCCTCAAGCCTAGATACTTTGCTATCATAGTCAAAGATACCCCCTTAATTTTAACTCACGCTCAGAAAGGTCAATAAGCAATTGTTTAACTTGATTTAATTGTTCCACTATTCTCTCTAATACAAAATTTTAAACAATAATCGAAAATTGTATCACAAATGCTAGTTAATTATTCGTTATATTAGAATTTAAATTAATGTTTTGAATAGGATAAGCAACTTTAATACCATTGTCTTTAAATATCTTAGAAATACTCAGCATAAGAGCTGTTCGTACTGCTCCCCTACTCGGCGTTTTATTTAAATCTATAAAAACATAGATCTTAGCAATAACTGCACTTTCTGAGAATTCTTTGAAATAAATTTTTGGCTTAGGATCTTTTAATACGTCGTCACTTGCTGCCAAAAGCTCTATAATTAAATCACGAATTCTATCAAGATTTTCCTCATAAGCTATTCTTAAATCAAACTCTAAACGTATAACAGTGTCTTTAAATGTCCAGTTCGTCAATGGCTTATTAATTGTATCCGTATTAGGCACAATAACTTCCATATTATCAAAAGACTGTACTGTCAAAGAGCGCATACCAATCTTTGTTACTTTACCCTCGTATTCACCCACCGTGATAAAGTCACCTACCCTAATCGGGCGTTCTATTAAAAGAATTAAACCGCTCACATAATTACTCAAGATTTCACGTAACCCAAAACCTAAGAAAAATAACAAACCACCAACAGCGACAGTCAATGTCTGAGCTGGAAAACCAATAAACCTTAAAATAACTATTAACCCAATTACTAATATAGAATACTGAGTAAATACTGCTAAACTGTTTCTAACGCCTAAGTCTTTTGTTTTAGCATATAACCAGCGATAGGAGAACTCTCGACTCCATTTTGTTGCCCAAACAACTATGCCTAAAATCATACAAATTATTAAAAAATCTCTAACAAATATATCAACTCCAGAAATAGTTATAAGATATAAAGAAGTTATAGCTTGAATTAATGTTAATAAATCAACTCCACTATTCCAACCATAGACAAAAGCAAGCGCAAGACAAGCGGAAAAGAATAATAAAACATTAAGAACAGTCTGAACAGGCTTCAATACAGATTCCATCCATAACCAACCATTAGTCACATTGCGAATGAAAAATCTAAAAATAACTTCCATAAGCTCATTAAGTAAGCCTTTAAAAACTAGCCATAAGGCAATTACTAATGACAACTGTAATTCTGCTAAGGCAATTTTCCAAGCTAAATTAACATAGCCAATTATACCTAGAGCTGCATTCGATAATATAGTAATAGGAACAATAAGACCAATTAGCCAAATAGCTTTTCTTACATATGATTTAGGCTCAAGATTATCTATAACTAATTGCGGTACTACCTGCCAATTTATAATCAACGGATAAGATACTGCCAATAAAAACAACATAGATGATCTATCTATGAAGTTTTGTGTATTAATAGGAAGATTTAATTCTTGGCTCAAAATCATCAGTGTTGCTAAAATAGCACCTAACAATAATGAGTACTTCAATCCATAATATAATCTTCTATCATCACCAGAAATCTCTTCTATATTTTCTATTAAGAACATATAACATAAAGACAGTATTATCCTATATATAATAAAAACTACTGAAATCCAAAAAATAATCTTTGGCAAAACACCAGTAAGATTAGTAAACCAGAATATAGCATAGAGATTAAATAATATTGCTATAAACAACTTATTATCTGCAAGTATCCTCGTAAGGATATAAAAAGCTGATCTAGAGAATCTATCTGGTTGTAACTCTCGATTTTTTTCTCTCAAGTAACCAATTGACCTATAGAACAACGCTATCAATATTACCAATAGCAACTCGTAACTTAGTATTTCTAAACAACGAAAAACATCAAATACAGCTTCAGAATCACCATCAAAATAACTTACGAATTGATACCAAGAACTTAATATTTGTTTAGACAGCAAGTAAGGCACTGCAATTATATCTTCAAATATTGACTGCCACTCATACATACTAGATGGTAGTTTCTGTCTAATAGATATATCTTTCATATATAGCTCATTTAGATCATTTGAATAAGATGCTAATTGAGATACTATACGATTAATATCTTTAACCTTGAGATTGTATGACTGTAAAAACTTATTTAACAGTCCTATTTGAGCGTTATAAACTCCCATCGAAATATTTTTAATTTGGTATTCTTTGTTGATTAATTTAATGTTTTCACTAATTAAATTAATTTTATTATGTAGAATTAATTTAGTAGCATCCGCTTCTTTTTTTAATCTTGCAACACGTTCTACTAGATTTTTTTTATTTTTCAACGTTTCTTTATTTTTATCTTCAAAGTATTTTGATATTTCTGATACCCTGGTATCTAATCTAATAAGATTTAATTGAAACTCTAAAAGACGACGAGTATTCTCAGCTTCAGTAATTTTTACCCGTACATTATCGTAAACACTAAGGTCGCGATTAGAAGAAAAAGAAAGAACATCCTTTGCTTGCAATTGTTTTTTGTATTGAAGTTCAATTTGCAGCCAAGATCTTATTTCTTGATTCAATTTGGCCTCTTGCTCAGTAAAATAATCAAAATAACGTTGTTTGTTTTGATCATCAACAAAGAGTTGTAGCTCATCAGTAGTATTTTTGATAATAACTTTTGCTTTGTTCAAAACTTCAACATGCCGGTTTAAATTAAGTAATCGCTTTTTATTAATCTCAAGCATAGAGCGATTTTCTTTAATTAAAATCTGTAGTTCTTGGATATTATCATTGAGAGTTTGATTATTTGCCAAGCTTGGTGCTGAAAGCCCCAAGTAAGATTGTAATCGCTCTTCAAGTTGGAATATAGTATTTTCTCCAGCTAAGATATCTTGTGCTGCATCATTACGATCAATTTCAACCCTATTAGTTTGCACATCAACCTTTGCGCTTTCCAAACGAAATTGCTCTAAATAGGTCATATTGCTTGAATTACGCTCACGTTCTTTATTATTTTTAATTGCTATCCAAACTTTATTTGCTTCTATTTCTATTTGGCTGTACAAATCCTTAGCTAGTTGATAAGCATCCTGCTCGTCTACTAACCGTTGTTGCAACACAACTTCATTAGAGCTTTTTTCAATAGAATTATCTGAATCCAGAAAATTAGTTTGACAATAAACGTACCCTGAAGATAATATGGTCAGAATTAGCATAAACAAAGACAATAGGTAATGTTTCACCATTCTGTTAACATTTTTATATCTATTTTTACATCTACATCTAATAGAGTTGTATATCATTTTGCTTTACTATTAAAAGATATTAAGTATTTTTTTAAGTCAGAATATTGTATCATTATTTCCAAGATATTAGATCTACTGATGATATAATTATATAAAACAATTACATAATAACAATTTTCAATAATAAAATAATAAAACAATAAGTAACACTTAGAAAAATATGTCATTGATAAGCAAAAGATTCAGAGGTTTTCTACCTATCGTGGTTGATGTAGAAACCGGAGGGTTTAATCCAACCAAAGATGCCCTGTTAGAAATAGCCTTTATTTTTTTGGACTACAGTAAGACTGATTCTCATCACTTAGTGATACAAGACCAATTACATTTTCATATTAAACCCTTTGCTGGAGCCAATATTGAAGAAAGCTCTCTAGAGTTTACTAAAATAAAACCATTTCACCCTTTTCGCTTCGCTATAGGTGAATTGGAAGCTTTTACCCAAGCTTTTGACAAAATATCCGAATATCTTAAAAAAACTGCTTGCTCACGAGCTGTTCTAGTAGGACATAATCCTACTTTTGATTTAAGCTTTCTGCAAGCAGCTGCTAAGAGATGCAAATTAACTGAAAAAAACCCTTTTCATAAATTTACCACTTTTGATACAGCCACCTTGGGAGCTTTAATTTACAAACAAACTGTTTTGGCTAGAGCAGTTCGAGCAGCAAAAATAGAATTTGACGAACAACAAGCTCACAGTGCACTTTACGATGCGATAAAAACCGCTGAATTATTCTGCAATATAGTAAACTTGCAATACAATAAATAAATTAAGTGTACATCTATCTACAATCAAGAACATACTGAAAACAAGCATTCACTAATATTTTCATAACTTGATTATTACAGCAGCTTTCATATAATTACATATATTTAGTATATTATTAAAACTTAGCCAATTAAATAAAAATCAAATTATTTATGAAATTAAACTTACTACAGTATAAACTTTCAATAATAAGTATTACTCTGTTACTTAGCTTGCCAACAATGATGCTGGGTAATGACTTTAGTTATTATCAGAAACAATTTGACACAACAGAAGGCAAAACCTTTATTAAACGCTACAGCGACTTCTATCAACCCCATGTAGATGACTATATAGTCAATAATATGCATTCTACAATAGAAAATGTAATCGCTAATGATCTACGTGAAATAACCTCAAAACTCTATGCAGCTGTCGTTAAAAAAACTCTTGCTGAGATCTCTGCATCAGGAAATATTTCCTGGAACAGTGAACAGTTGAAACTATTAAAACTTTGCATTGATGATAAAGCTGATTACGCAAACATTGAAAATCAATGTGTACCAAGAATGCTCTGGTCTGCTGGTTATCAAGAGTTTGCCACATGTACAGCTTACCAGTTAAGAAGCACTATGAACTCATGTATGGGTGTAAATGTAGCCTCCTGAAACCTATTTACATTTTTTAGCCTGTAATGCCACGCCCTAACCATTACAACGTAGCCCTTCGTATGTGTTCACGTAGTATTGTCATCTCGGTCAAGCCCAGTGAAACTGGGCGCAGAACCGAGATCTATTTATAATAGATCCCAGTTCTGCGCGCTTTGCGCTTGACTGGGATGACAAAATTCAAGATCGGGTGAACACTTACAGCCCTTCAGCCATGTAACCCTTCAGCCATAGTGAGTTTGTTTTCTTCCCCTTTTAGGGGAAGTGGCGA
>CAZSRF010000037.1:0-21712 GCA_964609155.1 uncultured Gammaproteobacteria bacterium
ATGTGCCGTCCACTTGTTATCGTGCACCAACCATGCCTTCTGTTTGCTACAGAACTGTTACTGATGTACCATCAATTTGTTATCACATTCCTTTAAAAATTCCGCCAAAAGCACCACCACCAATTGTGCCACCAGCACCACCAATTGTGCCACCAGCGCCACCAACTGTGCCACCAGCGCCACCAACTGTACCACCAGCACCACCAATTGTGCCGCCAACACCACCAATTGTGCCGCCAACACCACCAATTGTGCCGCCAACACCACCTGTGCCAGAAAGTTTAATAGTGCCACCTATAGCATTACCTACACTACCGATCTACACTATTAACCAATGTACTCCATGCAATTGTTGTACAAATAAGTGCAACACAACTAATAAGCCACTTGTTAATATTTGCACTAATCACAATGTTACTAATAAAATTTGTGCCACGACAGAACCAGCTAAAATTTGCTTAAATAAACCTAAATCTGCAGAAATTTGCACTACTGGGACCAAAAAAGCGATAGTATGCCAAACAAGAACCACCAAGGTTTACAAAGAAAACCTACACTCATGTTCACCTGAGAATAACTCATCAAGAGATCCGATAAATAAATTTTGCCCAACAAAAATAAATATACCGCGTCTGTGTAAAAACAATAAAACATTAGGAAAAATATGTTCAACACAGAACAATCAGAATGACTTTAAAAGACTTACCCTAAAAACATTAACTAATAGCGATTTATTGTTAACGCTGCAGCATCTTGCAAATTCTCGCTTACCAATTAGTATCAGCAAAAAAACTGGCCATGTCATAACATTAATCAACAGCGTAGCATTTTATAAACAAAAAAATGACTTATATATAGAAAAAACGCACTCTACCCTAGAAAAAGATAGACTACCAATGACTGGCGGAGTCTCAGCGCGTGCACCACCAAAAACTTAAGGATAACTGAGATTTTCATGCTACTGCCAAGCCAACTTTTACAGCATGAAAATCAAGAAGATAATGCACAAACAGCTGCCACTGTTTGTGCATTTTTTTATACTATTTCCATCCAGTAATTTCAGCTACAGCTGTGCCTAAATCAGCAGGTGATTTAACAGTTTTAGCACCAGCAGCTTCAAGGCTTGCATATTTCTCTTCAGCAGTGCCTTTACCACCGGCAATAATAGCGCCTGCATGCCCCATTCTTTTTCCTTTTGGTGCAGTAACACCAGCAATATAGGAAACAACAGGTTTTGTAACATGATGCTTTATAAACTCTGCAGCTTCTTCTTCAGCTGAGCCTCCAATTTCACCCACCATAATGATTGCTTCAGTTTGAGGATCTTCTTGAAATAATTTTAAAACATCAACAAATGTCGTACCTGGAATGGGATCACCACCAATCCCTATGCAAGTGCTTTGACCAAAACCCATATCTGTCATTTGTTTTACAGCCTCATATGTTAGTGTACCCGAACGAGATACTATCCCCACTTTACCAGGCATATGAATATACCCAGGCATAATCCCTATTTTGCACTCGCCAGGAGTAATTATCCCAGGACAGTTAGGACCTATTAATGTTATATCTTTGTTATTCAGATACGCTTTTACTTCCAGCATATCCAGAGCAGGAATACCCTCAGTAATACAAACAATTAATTTTATACCTGCATCACACGCTTCTATAATACCATCCTTACAAAAAGGCGCAGGAACATAGATAACTGTTGCATCTGCACCTGTTTCTCTAACAGCATCATGAACTGTATTAAAAACAGGTAAATTTAGGTGTTTTTGCCCACCTTTACCAGGAGTCACCCCACCAACCAATTTTGTTCCATAGGCAATAGCTTGTTCAGAATGAAATGTACCCTGCTTACCCGTAAACCCTTGGCAAATTACTTTAGTATTTTTATTTACTAAGACACTCATTACACACCCCCAACAGCACTAATTATCTTCTTGGCAGCATCTGTTAAATTGTTAGCTGCAATAATATTTAAACCACTACTATTTAATAGTGCTAAACCCTTTTCTGCGTTATTCCCTTCTAATCGTACAACCACAGGAACTTTTACACCAACTTGTTTTACAGCAGTGATAATACCATTTGCTATAAGATCGCAACGTACAATCCCACCAAAAATATTTACTAATACTCCTTTAACATTTTGATCTGACAAAATAATTTTAAATGCCTCAGATACTCTTTCAACAGTTGCTCCACCGCCTACATCTAAGAAATTAGCTGGGTTACCACCATGTAATTTAATAACATCCATTGTGGCCATGGCTAAACCTGCACCATTTACCATGCAACCAATATCCCCATCAAGAGCTATATAGTTTAACTCCCATTCTCTAGAACGATTTTCACGTTCGTCTTCTTGACTGGTATCTCTTAATTTTTGCACCTCAGGTTGACGATACATTGCATTGTCATCAAAATTTATTTTACCATCAAGGCATACTAGATCACCTGCACTGGTAACAATCAAAGGATTTACCTCAACCATACTCAAGTCTAATGTTACAAATAGCTTAATCATCCCTTCTAGCAAATTCTGTAACTGCTTTATCTGAATGCTATTAAAATTTAGATCAAATCCCAACTTACGACACTGAAAAGGCATAACTCCTAACATTGGTTCAACAACTGTTTTAAATATTTTTTCCGGAGTTTCTTCAGCTACTTTTTCTATATCAACCCCTCCTTCTGGTGATGCAATAATAACAAGCCGTTGTAAACTACGATCTAAAACAACTCCTAGGTACAGTTCTTGTTTAATCTCTGATGGTTGTTCAATTAAAATAGCATTAACAGGCTGACCTTTATTATCTGTTTGATAAGTTACGAGATTGGTGCCTAAAAACTTTTTTGCAAAATCTTTTACTTCTTCTATAGTATTAACTATTTTTACACCGCCAGCTTTTCCGCGACCACCAGCATGTACCTGGGCTTTTACCACCCATTTATTACCACCTAAACTATGAGCAGCTTCTGCTGCTTCTTCAGGAGTTTTTGCGACTAACGCGTGGGTGGTTGGAATATTAAACTTTAAAAATAATTGCTTTGCCTGATACTCATGTACGTTCATTTATTTAACTCTCAACATTTATAAGTTTTGTTCAATTTCAAAGTCATTAAACATCTAATATCATTCTGGTAGGATCTTCTAATAGTTCTTTTACCGTCCGTAAAAAGCTTACCGACTCTTTACCATCAATAATACGATGATCATATGACATAGCCACATACATCATGGGCCTAATAACAATCTGACCACTTTCAACAATAGGACGTTCTTCTATTTTATGCATACCTAAAATAGCACTTTGTGGGGGATTTATAATAGGCGTAGATAACAATGATCCAAACACCCCGCCATTCGAAACCGTAAATGTTCCACCAGTCATTTCCTCAATTGATAATTGACCCTTTTGCGCTCTATCACCAAAATCTCTAATTTCACTTTCTAGTTTAGCTAAAGATTTCTTATCTGCGTCTCTTAAGATAGGAACAACTAACCCTCTCTCACTTGAAACAGCAACACCAATATCATAAAATCCATGATAGACTATATCATTTCCATCGATTGACGCATTTACAGCAGGGAAACGTTTTAAAGCTTCTACGCATGCTTTAACAAAAAATGACATAAATCCTAGTTTAACTTTATGTGCCTTTTCAAACTCATCTTTATATTTAGCACGTATATCCATTATAGGTTTCATATTAACTTCATTGAAAGTAGTTAATATAGCAGCAGTTTTTTGAGATTCCACTAATCTTTCTGCAATCTTAGCTCGTAGACGAGTCATTGGAACTCGTTTTTCCTCACGATCAACTTCTGATTTATTTTGCTTATTACCAGCTTGTTCTGAGTAGTTAATTACATCTTGCTTGGTAACTCTACCATCGATACCAGAGCCTAAAGAAAGGGATTCTGATTTAACATCAAGTTCTGATGCAGCTCTTCTTGCTGATGGTCCTAAATTTACCTCAGTTTTAGATATCTTATCATCTTTAGAACTTATATCCTGTTTATTATTTTTTCCATCAGACTCATTTGAAGCTTTTATGCTACCTGCTGTAATGTTTGCAAGCAATTCTTCTGCAACGACTGTGCTTCCTTCTTGTTTTAAGATATCCCCTAGGACACCATCACATGGAGCAGGGACCTCCAATACCACCTTATCAGTTTCTAAATCTACCAGATTTTCATCACGTTTTATTTGATCTCCTGGTTTTTTATGCCAAGCGGCTATTGTTGCATCACGCACTGATTCTGGCAATACGGGAACTTTTACTTGAATTATTGACATAATTTGCCCTTATTTATCTTTATCTATCGAAATATTTAATGCTTGTTGTACTAGATTTATTTGCTGCTCCAAATGTAATTTATGATATCCTACAGCAGGAGCAGAAGACGACTCACGACCAACATATGTAAGCTTTTGCCCTGAACCTAAACATACATACATATGATGCGATGAACAATACCAAGCACCCTGGTTTTTCGGTTCTTCTTGACACCAAACAACCTCTTTAGCATTTTTATATTTAGCTAAAACTTCAGTTAATTGTTCTTCTGGAAAAGGATATAGTTGTTCTACCCTAATGATTGCAACCTTATTATTTTTGCTTGCTTCTCGTTCAGCAAGAAGATCATAATAAACTTTGCCACTGCAAAGCACTACTCTTTGAGCACTTTCATAAGTAATATCAGCGTTTTGTTCCGGAATAATTAACTCAAAATGTCCATTTGCTAATTCCTCTAGACTAGAAACAGCAAGTTTATGGCGTAAGAACCCTTTAGGAGACATCACAATTAGTGGCCTTCTATAATGCCTTAACATCTGTCTTCTAAACATATGAAACACTTGAGCAGGCGTCGTTGGGATACATACCTGCATATTCTGCTCAGCACACAATTGTAAAAATCTTTCCAATCGTGCTGATGAATGTTCTGGCCCCATCCCTTCATAACCATGTGGTAGTAATAAAACTAAACCAGATAGTCGTCCCCATTTTTGTTCACATGAACTAATAAATTGATCTATCACCACCTGTGCACCATTAACAAAGTCACCAAATTGTGCCTCCCAGATAGTTAGCGTTTTTGGATCCGTAGTCGAATAACCATATTCAAATGCTAATACAGCTTCTTCAGATAAAAATGAATCTATTACTGCACATCTTGGTTTATTTAGCAGTCCTTGCTCAGAACCACTAAACAGATGGTCTAAAGAATTATATTCAGCACTCGTTACCTGATCATGCAAAACTGCATGCCTATGAGCAAAAGTACCTCTACCACTATCTTGCCCACATAATCTTAAATTAAACCCTTGTTCTAAAAGAGTTGCGTACGCTAATAATTCCGCACAACCCCAATCTATAGGAAGTTCTGCATTGGCCATTTTAAGACGGTTGTCTATTATTCTTTTCACCTGAGATTGTAAAACAAAGTCTTTGGGTAAATCAGTAATTTTTTTTGCAAGACTAATTAATTTTTTCAGATCATAACTACTGTTAAAAGGCTCTTTATGATCTTTTGTAAGGTAATTATACCAATTGTTATTTGGTGATTCTTCTTGACTATTACCAATAACATGAGCAACAACAACATCACCTTGATCAAGTTTATTTCTATATAACTCAATAAAAGCACTATCTTGTTCTTCAGTTATGACCTTATCAACAATAAGTTTTTTCGCATATTGTTCACGAGTTGTGGGTAAGTTTTTTATAATTTGATACATAACTGGTTGAGTGGCAGATGGTTCATCTGCTTCATTATGTCCATGACGGCGATAACAAATGAGATCGATAATAACGTCTTTCTTAAATTTATGTTTATAATCCAAAGCTAATTGAGTGACCCATAATACAGACTCTGGATCGTCTCCATTTACATGGAACACTGGTGCTTCAATCATTTTTGCCACATCAGTACAGTATCTTGTTGAACGTGTATCCCTTGTTTCACTTGTTGTAAACCCTACTTGGTTATTGATAACAATATGTACTGTGCCCCCAATAGAAAAACCTCTTAGCTGGGACATGTTTAGGGTTTCCATTACAACACCTTGACCAGCAAAGGCAGAATCACCATGAATCGAAATCAATAAAACTTCATTTTTATGCGTGTCCGTTCGTCTATCTTGACGCGCTCTCACAGAGCCTTGAGTTACAGGAGAAACAATTTCAAGATGTGATGGGTTAAAAGCCAGTGATAAATGCACAGGTCCACCCTCTGTTGATAAGTCAGACGAAAATCCCTGATGATACTTAACATCACCACTCATTAAATCATTTTTCTTTTTGCCCTCGAATTCAGCAAATAAATCTGCAGGAGCCTTGCCAAGAGTATTAACTAGTACGTTTAATCTACCACGATGAGCCATTGCAATAACAATTTCTTTGATACCTTGTTTGCCCGATCTTTGGATCAGCTCATCCATAATAACGATAAAACTCTCACCACCTTCTAGTGAAAATCTTTTTTGCCCTACATATTTTGTACCTAAATATTTTTCCAACCCCTCTGCTGCTGTCAATTGTTGTAAAATATTTTTCTTTATATCATCTGATAGATGAAACTGCGTTTGACGAGACTCTATTTTTTCTTGCAACCAAATTAATTCTTCATGCGTAGTGATATATTGGTATTGATATCCTATAGTGCTACAGTAAATATCTTGCAGTGTTTCTATAATTGTACTTAATTTTGCTTTACCGCCTTTGACTAAACTACCAGCTATAAATTCCTTATTTAAATCATCCTGTGTAAAGTTATAATACTCTAAATCTAAAATAGGTAATTCTTCTTTTACGGTTAAGCCTAATGGATCTACATTAGCATGACGGTGACCAAATCTTCGATAAGCTACTATTAATTTATTAACCTGTGCTTGTTTTTTTAATTCTTCCAGATCTCCATTAAAATCATTACTTAAATTGCTAACTTTTACATTTTTAATATTTTCTTTAGCTATTTTTTTAAAGTATTCTTTAATCGGTGTATGAAGCTGATCTTGAGAATAACGAGAATTATCTGTCGTTTTTTCTAATGATTTTAAATTTGCAAAGTATTTTTGCCAAGATTCAGAGACACTAGAGGGTGATTGAAGGTATGATTCATACATTAAGTCTAAATATTCACCACTTCCAGCAAACAACTGTGATGATTCAATCAATTCATTCATAGTAGGGGCAGTGGTATTAGTTTTACTAGCCATTTAATTATCCAAATAACAAATTATTATACAAAATTTATTTTTTTTATTTATTTTTTATAGTGACAAGAATAACACAATAAGTATATCCTATGTACTACCCTGCAACAAGAAACTATACCATAACTATAGCAAAAGCATAGCGGCAACACAGTAAGCAATAGCACTTATCTTTATAACTTACTTGATAACGTATATTATATAATTGCTGTTAATTTTATATTCATTCAGATACTGCATACTACACAAAATTAAAATTAACCACAGGAAGTTATTATGCCAACTTTTATTAGAGAAAATTGTTTTAAACTACCAACAAGGCCAGCTTCTATAGTTGTCGGTGATTTGCCAGAAGATTGGTTGAGAAGACTCATCAATCAGCTTGTTGAAGAAACACGCCGAGACAGAGTTTATGATTATTATGATGCTCAAATTGGTACATCATCAACATATGCAAACAAAGCTAGGTTGATTGAAATCTTAACCAGTGTCTACCATCTTGTAGTAAATACTGAAACTGCTGTCTCACGCAAAGAGCAAATACTTTTCAGCCTACCCAGAGAAGATGGCGAATTACACTGCACGCCAGGATTTCACAATAGACTGGAACAAGTATATTTACTAATAATATCCCCATCTCCAACCAGCCTAGATGAATTAACAGCACAACTTAGACATGACATCGTTGATAAAGCTGCACGAACACGTACTAGTGATATCCACGCTATCAATGACTACTTTCGAGAAGCTCACTTGTATGGTGTACTTGAAATCAATGCTAACGACCCCCACAGAGGATATATTGACAGGAATATTATGCAACAAGATTTAGGCATAGCTTTCAAGTCAGATTACACTTTTTTTAAAATAGTTAATTACGGCATAAACCGAATTAGGGGTGAGCTTGAAAAATTTGGCTACACCGGATCAAGAACTACTGATAGAGCCTATGAGGGAGAAACCATTAACCCAGTTATGGATTACCTGCACCTATTTTTTAAAGAAATAGAGGCTGGAGATATATTTTTGATGGATGAAAGTTATTCATACACCTTAGACATTAATTGGGCTTTTATTACAAAATGTTTTATTGAAGAATTGATTAAAGCTAATTATTTCGCTTTGTCACCTTCAGAACTCAGAGCTACAGAAACATTTAGAATTATTTTAACTTCTGATCCGACTAATCCCGTTACCCCTGAAACAGCAATAAAACTAGTAGAAGGTTTTGCGCTATTGCACTACCCTCGCCCCACCCCCAATGATCATATGCGCGATCTTTTTGATTTAATTATTACTACATTACCTGCTGCACACAAAACAACGCTTATTAATGAATTAATAGAAAGACTCTCATTATCTATAGCAGATATTGCTTTATTACTAGAAAAGTATAGCCTAGAGCAAAGATCAGACATAATAGCTTGTATTAACCATCATGCTCTCATAGGCCCAGGTAATTACATAACATTATTAGAAGAAATAAGAAACCAGTCTAATGACTATCAACAAGCATATTTTGAACTATTAGTGAAAAAACAAAATAGATTACTACATTCAGCTACTAATCTAATTGATATGTGCAAGTCTGTAATAAACCCAGATCTCATAAGTAAATTATTTGCTCAACTGTTTAGCACTGATATCGTTTTCAAGCGATTAACAAAAGATGAGCTAAATTATTTTCTAACTCAAGGCACAGAAAAACAAAAGGCTCTTATTGCAGCATTGGTTAAACAACCACTGTTCAGAAAAAAAATATTCCCTTCACCAGAGGAGTTGACAGACAAGCTTAATTATTACACTCTTGATTCTTTATTTAGAGGAAACTCACCGGCTAGGCATCTAATTTATTTAGATTTACTTGATCAGGAAACCATAAAAGATATTTATAAGCACCCCTCACCCCCATCTTTTTTAGCGCTAGGTTGGGTTCTTAATGCTTTGGGTAAAAAAACTGAAGCAACAACTAAATTCATCGAGTTATATGGCATTGATAACTGCTTGTTGCATTGCAATGGTGGCCGTGACTTACCAAATGTGCTTCAACTTGCTTCTTATCTTTCAGAAGATCTGCAGCTTGAATTATCAAAAAAACTAACTAACAAAAAGTCTCCCTTCTCTGTCTATGAGTTATCCAGCATAAATAGGCTAGATGCAGAGGAAACAAGACGAGAAGGTTTATATTTCTTAAGAAAAGATTTACCCAAAATCCTTCGTCGCCCCCAAGATCTTTCATATTTTTTACGCGATGCTGCAAACCTTAAAAGAACTTACGAGGATAGCACTCTTAAAGAAATAATTAAAATTAAAAAAATAGAATTACAAAACTCTTTCACAATCTGTATTATTATCGGCATTGTTGGTACCGGTATCTGCGCAGCAGCGTATTGGTTACCTGTTTTAGGGCTAATCGTAGTCAATCCTATTACACTGTCTTTAGCATTAGTCGGTTGTCTAGGCTCATTTATAATTCCGCTAACTGTTATAGATCACTACTGGAGAGATCAAAAATCAATTAAAGATATCACAACGTATGAAGAAAAAGTTATAGCTAAACACGAGTCCCCTAAGATATAATGGATATCATCAGGACTTACCCAAAAAGATTGTCATACCGGCCATTGTCATACCGGCCGAAGAGTCGGTATCGTATCTGTTCATGTGGTATTGTCATCTCGGTCAAGGCCAGTGAAACTGGGCGCAGACTGGGATGACAAAATTCAAGATCAGGTGAACACTTACCAGTAAAAAGGATAATAACTCATTTCGAATTATCTCGTTGAAATATTAGGATACATACACATATATGGAATTGGATAACTTAACCGCTCTTTCTCCCTTAGATGGCCGCTACTTTACCAAAACTAGCAGTTTAAGAGATTGGTTTAGTGAATACGGTCTAATTAAAGCAAGACTAGAAATAGAAGTTCGCTGGCTTATTTTTTTGTCTAATGAACCAACCATCAAAGAAGTTCCTCCCTTATCCAAGACAGATAAAACCTTTTTGGAACAACTTTATCAAAATTTTACTCTTAATGACGCCAATCGTATTAAAACCATAGAAAAAACAACTAATCACGATTTAAAAGCTGTAGAATATTTTATTAAAGAAAATCTAGAAAAACAGCAAAAATTCCAACCCTATATTAGTTTTATCCATTTTGGATGTACCTCAGAGGACATAAATAATTTATCCTATGGCATTTTACTTAATCAAGGTCGGAGTAAAATCTTAGTTCCTAGTGTAGCAAATATTTACAATAAATTAATTACTCTAGCAAAAGATACTAGCGGTTCTGCCATGCTATCACGTACCCATGGCCAAAGTGCAACACCCACAACCATGGGTAAAGAGCTTATTAACTTTGCTTATAGACTTAAAAATATTAAACATAAATTTAATTATATAAAGTTACATGGCAAATTTAATGGCGCTGTGGGAAACTACAACGCCCACCATATTGCTTATCCTGAAATTAATTGGCCAAAGTTGGCTCAGAACTTTGTTACAGAACTTGGACTTGATTTCAACCCTTACACTACGCAAATTAATCCCCATGATGATATAGCTGAGTTCTGCCATGAATTGCTAAGACTCAATAATGTTCTGCTAGACTTAGTCAGAGACATATGGAGTTACATCTCGTTAGGTTACTTTAAGCAAAAATTGAATCCTAATGAAATAGGTTCATCTACCATGCCACATAAAGTTAATCCTATTGACTTCGAGAATGCCGAAGGCAACTTAGGTTTAGCTAATAGTCTATTAAACTTCTTCTGCAATAAATTACCTATTTCACGTTTGCAACGCGATCTTTCTGATTCAACCGTACTAAGAAATTTAGGCCCTGCTTTTGGCTATTGTTTAATTGCGTATCAAAGTATATTAACTGGTTTAGATAAACTTACAGTAAACAATGCATTATTACGATTAGAATTAAACAACCACTGGGAGGTATTAGCTGAGCCTGTACAGACAGTTATGCGACGGTACGGCATATTAGATGCCTACGAACAGCTTAAAGATTTAACACGTGGTGAACCATTAAATCAAGCTTTATTACACGAATTTATCAACAGTCAACCATTAGCAAAAGATATTAAAGATAGCTTAAAAAAGCTTACACCTGCAGATTACATAGGCTATGCGTGTGTTTTGGTCGATGAATATACATCCTAAAATAATAAAAACTAGTGGCTTACTCTGACTTAATCAGCTGTTCGCATGTACGATAAAAAACAGATATGTCTCCATTAAAACCGGGCATTAAGGCCTTGAGCGCTCCATTCATAACAATGTTTTCTACTTCCATTCTTTGCTTTTTTGACTCTAACCTGCTGTCACGATAAATAAGATCAAAATGCTGCATGTCAACATATTCTAAAACTACATCGTACCCCATGCCTTTTAATATTGCAGCTTTATATTTTAGATAATGCTCAAGCAAAAAGCTCGAAGACTCAATTATCTCACTACCAGAAACGTACAGACCTTCAACTAATTGACTGATATCATTTAATTCTTGTTTAATTTTAAGATATTCCGTTTGCGCTTTATCAAATTCCTTACGATTATAAACTTCATTAAAAAATTCTTCTAATAAAGTTCTAGCTTGTTTTTCCGACATACTATCAGACACAATATTCTTTGTTAATAGCTCATTGTTAATAGAACTTAATAGCTTAGTTATTTTTGGTGCTAATATATTAAAAAAAACTTCAACATTGCTTGAGCCAGCAAAATTTTGCCAAATTTCACTCACCAAATAGCTTGCAAATGCCCTAAAATTGTCAATGACAATCTCTCTAGTATATTTACTGTAATTAAAAAAACTTTCTGTTTCTATCAACGTATTAATATACTTATCGATAAATACCCTTTGCGATTTAGAAAAGGTTTCATTGACCTGCAAACTTGCATTCTTTAAATCTAACTTGGCCACAATATGTCCCTATATTGATCTTAATTAAATAATTATTTAATTTTTATATCAGGCATTGATTTGATCAACTCATCTAATTGTTTGATCTGATATAAAAAACTCTTTAAATGCATTAAAGGCAAAGCACATGGCCCATCACATAAAGCTTTCTCAGGTTCTGGGTGAGCTTCTAAAAATAAGCCCGCCAATTTTTGAGCCATAGCAGATTTGGCTAAATCTAAAGCAAACTGCCGACGCCCTCCAGCTGATATCCCTTGGCCACCGGGAAATTGTAAAGCATGTGTTACATCAAAAATTACTGGATTACCCCATTGCTTAAGTATAGGAAACCCTAGCATATCTACAACTAAATTATTATAACCAAAACTAGTCCCACGCTCACAAAGAATGACGTTATCATTACCAGCCTGCTCGCATTTATGGATAATATTTCCCATCTCTTGGGGAGACAAGAATTGTGCTTTCTTAATGTTTATCACTTTCCCTGCCCTAGAGACTGATTCAACTAAATCAGTTTGCCGAGATAAGAAAGCTGGCACTTGAATAACATCTACAACTTCTGCAACTGCTTTGACTTGCTCTATTTCATGAACGTCTGTAATAATAGGCACTTTGAATTCTTGCTTGATGCTCTCAAGTATTTTTAATCCTTTTTCTAATCCAGGTCCTCTAAAAGAATTCAAAGACGAACGGTTAGCTTTATCAAAAGATGCCTTAAATACAAAAGGAATGTTTAACTCAGTTACTACACTAATAAATTTATCACAAGTATTAAACGCCAATTCTTTTGACTCTAGAACATTTAAGCCGCCAAATAAAACAAAAGGTAGATCGTTGCTTACGCTCAGCTCACTAATCTTAATCAATTTACTATTTATTTCTGTCTGCATTCTACTTTATACCGATACTAAAATTTGATTTTCATTGTACCATGCAATCTAGACTCTAAAAAATATTATTATAAAAAATTTGAAAACCCAATATTATCCACAGCTTTCTATGCATTAGAGTTGCCCACAAATATTGTTGATAAAGCTGTTAATAGTCTGGTAAAAAAACCACAACTCTATGAAAAATACCAAGGCTTATCAATTGTATAAAAATTGAACAAAAATAATTTCCTTGTTTTTCAATAAGTTACAACGAGAAAGAAAATCAATAAGTTACTACAAGACCACAACAAACTTATCTTGCTTTTTATTATCTATTGTGCAAAAGACACAGCACGAACTTATTAATTAAGATATAATAGTCCGTAAGGCTTCTTATACAAAAATATTTGAAAATATTAATGACCGCACTTTTCATCTCAGATCTTCATTTATCTCCTCATGAGCCGGAAATAAATCAGTTATTTTTTAGATTTATTGATCTCTGTGAACAAAAGCAAATAAAAAGCTTATATATTTTAGGTGACTTTTTTAATTATTGGATAGGTAATGATAGTCTTCAAGCATGGCATGAGGCTATTATCCATAAACTAAAACATCTTTCTCAGCATTGTAGAATCTATTTCCTGCCTGGAAATCGAGACTTTTTAGTGGATCAAGAAACCTGCGATATTTTTGGCTTTGAACTTATCAACGATGATTACAAAGTGATTAATATTTACAACAAAAGTCTTACCATACTACACGGCGATACTTTATGCACTAAAGATATATCTTACCAATGGTTTCGAAAAATTATTCGAAGTCATTTTATCAAAAAACTTTATTTATTCTTACCGTTACAACTTCGACTAAATATAGCAAAAAAAATAAAAAATCGTAGTAACAATAAAAAAATTGCTCTATCAGATCAACACACTCAAGATAATCAAGATAAACAGGATAGATATGACGCAGTGGCCGCTGATGTAAAAAAATTATTTCAAATCACTAAAACCTCCATTATGATTCATGGGCACACTCATCGACCGAAAGTGCATATTTACAACAATCTCGGTAAACAATACAGATATGTACTAGGTGATTGGCATAAAGACAGTACTTATTATCTAGAAGTCTCTTCCCAAGGGATTGATCTTAAGTTATTTTCTTCTGAACTAATCTGATTTTTTTACTTTAAAACTCATTACACTAGCAAGCAAAAAAAGCACTACCAGAACTAAACAAACTCTTTTGTAACCAGAGACGGGATAAACAGGTGCCCCATTTACTACTCCTATCACATCACTTAGTGCTACTAAATACCCCATAACTGGTTGTATTACTAAAGCAGAAGTCATAGTAATTAAATTTATTAACCCCATACACGTCCCACTAAGTTTGGCTGGTACTAAATCATTAGCAATGGTAAAACATAATAAGTAACAACAAGAAAGTATGCCATTTAAATATAAAATCCCACAAAGCGTGAATAAACTTAATTTTGCACTAAAAATAAGCGCTAGAATTAAAAAAACACTGGCAATCCCACTCCAAAAAATTAATAGCTCATATCTTTTTATTTTAAGATGCAAATAACCGATAAGTGGACCGCCTGTTGAGATCCCAAAAAAAATACAAGAGATAGCCTGAGTACTTTCTTGTAATGATAAGTTATGAAGGCTCATCAAAGCCGGCACCCCCCATAAAGCTGCAAAAGCTGTTACAACAGAGAAGAAACTAAAAGAAATAAGCCCCAAAATAAGCAGTTGTTTATTGGTAATCAGCGATCTAAAATCCCGTAATACAAGGCTTATATCATGCCTCACGGGAGGGGCGTAAGCGTGCTTAGGAGCCATTTTTTTTAAATTTGTTACACACATGAGAGCAACAACAAATAAACCAATGCAACCAAAATAAAATAAAACTGTCTGAAATCCAAAAATGGGTAAAAAATAACTCACTACATGAGCACAAACAGCAGTTAATAAAAACCCCATCATCTCAGTGAAGCCTATAAATAGTGTCATATGTCTGATAGTAAAATAATTACGTAAGACTCGCATTGTGCCTATAAAACCAAATGCTGAACCAAAACCACAGATCATTCGGGCTATAACAAAAAAGTATGTATTAGTTGCAAGACCCATCAGTATGGCACCAGTCGCACATATCAAACAAGTCATGGGCATAACATATTTAGTGGGGTAGCGATCTAATATCATCCCTGCAGGCAATTGCATTAGTAAATAAATATAAAAAAAAGAAGAAACTACATAACTCACACTGATGGCATCTAAACTAAATCTTCCCATTAAATCTGCAGTCATAGGGCCCAAAATAATTTGAGAGCAAAATTGAAAACAGGCAAATAAGCTGGCAGCAAACCAGGCTATAAATGCTTGTATACTTATGGAGTCTTTACTAGATTTAAACACGTTCGGTCTCTAATAATTCGATCAAAATAATCAAGGTCAGGACTTACGCAAAAAGCCTGTCACACCAGCCAAAGAGCCGGTATCTTGCAAAAAAGATCTCAGTTCTACGCACTCTGCTTGACCGAGATGACAACTTACAATCATTTTGCATAAATCCTGAAGGTATACACAAAGCCATAGTATAAGTTATTCTAATATTTTTAGCATTATTATTTACCTAGACTATTTATTTTCAAGAGCCATAGAAAGATCTTCTAACAAATCTTGTACATTTTCAATACCGATCGAAAGCCTAATAAGCCCATCAGTAATACCTAAAGAATCACGCACATTTTGCGGAATTGACGCATGAGTCATACGAGCAGGATGATTAACTAAGCTTTCTACCCCTCCCAAACTTTCTGCTAAAGTAAACAGCCTTAAGTTTTTCAAAAATTTCTCACAAGCATGATACCCATCTTTAAACTCAATACTAATGATGCCACCGTATAAATTATGCATTTGCCGTGTTGCCAATTCATGCTGAGGGTGACTGGTCAACCCTGGATAGACTACTTTTGTCAATATTTTATTATTATTACAATAATTTTCTTCAAGATATCGTGCTATCTCAAGACTATTAGAACAATGAGTTTGCATGCGAATAGCTAACGTCTTCAAACCTCTAAGAGCCAAAAAGCTTTCAAATGGTCCTTGAATTGAACCTATAGAATTCTGTAAAAAAGCCAAAGTTTCTGCCAACTCTACATTTTCACCTACAACAACTACACCACCAATTATATCAGAATGACCATTTAAGTATTTTGTCGCTGAATGCAAAACCAAATCAAAGCCTAACTCTAATGGACGTTGAATAATTGGCGTTGCAAAAGTATTGTCTGCAACAGTAATAATATTATATTTTTTGGCTATCTGAGCAATCTTCTCTAAATCAACAAGTTTTAATAATGGATTAGTTGGCGTTTCAATCCAAATTAATTTGGTATTAGGTTTAATATGATTTAAAATATTTTCAGCTTTAGTTATGTCTGCAAAAGAAAACTCAATATTGTTATTAATACTGGTAACTTTTGTAAATAATCTATAGCTCCCTCCATAGATATCGTCCATAGCTATAACATGATCGCCTGGTTTCAAGAGATTCATAACTGTATTTGCAGCAGCTAACCCAGAAGCAAATGCATAGCCCCTACTTCCGGATTCTAAGTCTGCTACGCATCTTTCATATGCAAAACGTGTAGGGTTTTGAGTTCTGGAGTATTCATAGCCCTGATGTTCACCTGGGCTAGATTGCTTGTAAGTAGATGTAGCATAAATAGGCTGCATCACTGCTCCAGTTAAAGGATCGGCTTCTTGACCACCATGAATAACTCTCGATGAAATATGCAATTTATGGCTTTTTTTATTAAGATCATTCATAGTAACCCAAGCTCTTCCTTTTCTCTTATCCAAGCATCATTGTACATTTTATCTTGATACTTTGCACCACCATCACAAATAAGGGTTAACACTCGCTTTGGTATTGCTTGTTCATGACAATATTTTAAAGCAGCCGCAACTAGAACACCGCTTGAAGAACCTGCATAAATACCTTCTGTTTTTAACAATAATCTTGCAGTCTCAAAGGCTTCTTTGTCTGTTATTGTAAATGCTTTTTTTACCAAAGAGATATCACAGATACTTGGTACAAAATCTTCTCCTATACCTTCGACTAACCATTTACCGGGCTTTATTCTTTCACCTGTATTAATCAAAGGTGCTAAAATTGAGCCTAGAGGATCGGCCAAAATCATTTCTACATTTGGCGCAACTTCTTGCATGTATCGCCCAACCCCTGTTAATGTTCCTCCTGTACCAACACCACAAACAAAAGCATCTAACCTACCCTCCATTTGCTTCCAAATCTCGGGACCGGTCCATTCATAATGAGCCCGAGGGTTAACCGGATTACCAAACTGATTAATATAATAACTATTGGGTATTTTTTTAGACAGACTTTCAGCCAAATCTTGATAGTATTCTGGGTGGCCTTTTTCTACATCAGAACGAGTTAATACTATCTCAGCTCCCATAGCTTTTAAATGATCAATTTTTGCCAAACTCATTTTATCTGGAATCACACAGAGTAATTTATATCCCCTTGCTGCTGCTACTAAAGCTAATGCTAGACCAGTATTACCTGCAGTCGCCTCAATTATAGTGCCACCTGACTTTAATTTACCCTGTGCCTCAGCTGCATTAATCATATAAAGTGCAATTCGGTCTTTTACCGATCCACCAGGGTTAGTATTTTCTAATTTTACATATAAATCACAAACCCCCGTATCAATTTTATTTAACTTTATAATTGATGTATTACCAACTAAATCTAATAAACTTTGTCCTATATTCATCTTCTGGCCAGTTTGTTACAATGTATTGTTATTAAATGCTTTATTCTATAGGCTATCTAAATCACCATGCAAATAACTAACAACTACTCTACTGAAGATTTATTGATAAACTTTATTGACACAACTTTAAGAACATTATTTGGCAGCCCTATTACAACTGAGCGTAATTATCCTGCACAGAATATCAATAATATACAAAAATTAAACACCGTAGAAACCAAAAAAGCTGTTGGTTTTTTGCGAGTTAATCATTGTGGTGAAGTGTGTGCTCAAGCTTTATACCAAGGCCAAGCGCTCACAGCACAAAATTACCATATTAAAAAACAACTTCATCAAGCAGCCATGGAAGAAAATGACCACTTAGCATGGTGTAAGACCAGGCTGACAGAGCTTAACTCTCACCCTAGTTATTTAAATCCACTTTGGTATGCAGGAGCCCTAACCATAGGTATAGTTGCAGGTATTATGGGCGATAAATATAATTTGGGGTTCTTAGCCGAAACTGAGAACCAGGTCAGTAAGCACCTAGAGTCGCATCTTGAAAAATGGCCTGCTTCTGATATTAAAAGCAAAGCTATCATTAGCCAAATGCTGCAAGATGAACAAGAGCATGCAGATACAGCTATTGCTGCCGGAGGTTACCCCTTATCTCCGCCTATAAAATTTTTAATGACGTTTTCTGCTAAAATTATGACCACTGTAACTTATTATATTTAGTATAGTTCGACACGCGCTTACTACAAAATTAGACAAATCACTTACAATCAACTAAATTTTAAGCATGATATATTATTAACTATACAATTATGAATAAATTATTCTTATTGGTTTCAAACATATTATTTTTGAGTTTAACAAATAATTTTTTTGCCGAGCCCCAAGAAGCTCTAGCTATTAAGCCCGAAGCTCCGGTACTACTGGCAATGTCAGTAGCTAATAAAGTAATAACACCTACTCTTGCTACGTCTGCAGTGCCAGTCGCCGCTCAACCTGTAGTTCAAGCACCTCAACCATTACCGCAATGTCCTACTGGTTTCTCCTGTCCGAATGGTTACAAGCCAGGAGTGCAAATACCTCTTCCAGCGAGTCAAAAATCAGCTTCAACTTATGATGCAGGCATGCTACAAGTATTATCAGGACTTGGCGCATCCGGAGATATTACTAAACAAACTGCTAACTCACAATTTAAACCTAAAGGTACTTTCACGGTTAACAAACTCTATTTGGGGCCTACAACAATTACCTATACCCCACCTGCATTCCCAGCTAGAACTTCAAACAATATGCGCTATGACATAATTCAATTAGATACATCAGTGCAAAATCCCATGACACTTTATATGTACACCGCACTGCCTGCTAATACTAAGTTTCCTTTTCCCAAAGCTCAATTTACCAATAATATACCAATAGCAAAAGATGATAACCTAGAAAATAACTATGACAACCCTTTTGAAATACCTTTTCAAACGTTGTTGGGTAACGATAGTGATCCTGATGGTGATAAACTTACCATCCTTGGTATCAAAACTAATGCAGCCCATGGTAATGTAACGTGGGATCCAGCTAAGGAAATGATTTATTATACTCCCAATGATAACTACAATGGCGACGATAGTTTTCAATATGTTGTCACTGATAGAAATAGCCATCCCAATGATGGTTATTATGGTATTGCAACTGCAACTGTATACATCAAGGTAACAACAGACCACCCTCCGGTAGCGAATCCAGATAATTTAGGAATTATTGTTGGCACACAAAGTTGGACTCCACAAGATTTACTTAAAAATGATACAGATCCAGATACTGGAACAAGACTGAATGACAAAATAGACTTAGTAAGTGTAACCGGTACTGATACCGCTGCAGGAACTGTAAAATTTGAAAACGGTAAAATTGTTTATACTGCAAACGGAAAAGTTGGTAGCTACAAAACAGGAAAAACTACGTTTAATTATACTATTACAGATATAAAGGGTAAAACAGCTACGGGCGTGGCTAATCTTACTATTGGCGAATGTAATAGTGGTGATGAATGCCCTGATGCCAAACCATTTTGTAATTCTACAACTAAAATGTGCGAAGCCTGTAGTGATAATTCTCAGTGTGGACAAGGTATAAGAGCAGCAAAAAAAGCTTGTAATATATCTCCTTCAAACTCTGCAGCAACGATGACATCTCGGAGTGCAACTTCAAACACAGCAAGTTCAAATACCCCTAGTTCAGGATCATTAGGGAACCCTGCAACATACGGCCAGTGTGTAGAATGTACAGGCAATGGTTTTTGCCCTAAAGATGAGCAAGCACGCTGTGATTTAAGTACTAATACATGTACAAAATGTAACGATGACAAACAATGCGCAACTCACGCTGGAAAAACAGCTTGTAACAGCACAACCGGTGGATGCGTTGAATGTACGAGCAATGCACAATGTAGCAATCGCACAGACGGCAAAACCGCTTGTAATATCGGCACCAACCAATGTGTAGAGTGCGTTGATAAAAGTCAATGTGCTAGCCGTACAGATGGTAAAAATCTTTGCAAAAAAGATCAACTTATCTGCGTAGGTTGCCTTGGCGATAGCGATTGTAAAGATCCTAATGCTGCACGTTGTGATACTAACATAGGTCAATGCACAGGGTGCACTGATAATACCCAATGCGCGAATATGTCAAATAATCAACTTACATGCACATCTACCAGTGGTACTAATGGACAATGCATAGCCGTTAACATTAAAGCTGAAACGGTTAGAAGCACTGGCGATACGCTTGTTCTAAAACTTGTGGCCACCGATCCAAGTGGTAATCCAGTAAGTACTTTCAGCGGTATTACTACCCCAGGTATTTATGCGGTGAGTGCAAATGGTCATAATTCTAATAACGGTACTAACCCAAATACTGTGCCTGGCGACTTAAATGCCAAACTTAATGGCTTAACATTGACTGTAACTGGCCAACAATCAGGCTATATAGAGCTATATGGTACAAATATAAACAAAACTACTTTGAAGATTTGTTATCAATAAAATTTTAAATTTAAAACTATAGTGACAATATGCCCAGTGTTTCCACTGGGCATATTGTCACTATATAATTTTTACTGGATGTTGCATTAACAATTTTTATACTCTAAAATTTACATTAAATATATATAGTTATTAATACTTATTTTTCAAATACGTGCTATAACTTAAACATATAGAAAAAATTAGCAGTAAAACTATAACCTTAAGGATCGGGAAATTATGAACACTTTGAAACTAACTATTCAAAAAGGCTTTACTTTAATAGAATTAATGATTGTGGTGGCAATTGTAGGTATTTTAGCTGCATTAGCAATCCCTTCTTATCAAGATTATACAGTGCGCGCTAAAGTTTCAGAAGCTATAGTGTTAGGTGATGGCTTAAAAACTCAGCTAGCAGACTATTTCTTGTCGCAAAGCACATTCCCTGCTAATAACGCTGCCCTTGGTTATACTACAACAGGTACTGAGTTTGCGGGTAAATATGTAAGCTCTATTGTTGTTACAGGCACAGCAACCACAGGTACTATGCAAATTACTCTTGGTAGCGCTTCACCTGTGCCCACTGCAGTTCAAAGTAAAAAAATTCAGATGATCGCAACTCAACCAACAGCAGGTGGTCCAATTACATGGACATGCGGTCCTGTCGCTGGCTCTACAGGTGTAGCAGTTAAATATTTGCCAACTGATTGCAGAAGCTAATGTGATATACTTGCTGTAATCACCATCTTCAATTAGAGCTATTCTGATTGAAGGTAACCCTTCAGCCATAGTGAGTTTGTTTTCTTCCCCTTTAGGGGAAGTGGCG
>CAZSRF010000038.1:0-1433 GCA_964609155.1 uncultured Gammaproteobacteria bacterium
GCCACTTCCCCTGAAGGGGAAGAAAACAAACTCACTATGGCTGAAGGGTTACTCAGCCATAGTATCCTTACTGATCACCGCTGAATGCTTACACTACAACAGCATAGCGAACGAATTGTATACACTGTTTATATCACTCACCCTATTTAAGGCTTAGACCTGTCGCGAGTCCCGGGAGCAATGGTAGGCTCAGAAGGCAGTAAACCATCTCTCAAAGCGGCCCTCATCCATTTCTGGTAACCTTCGGACTCGGATATTTGCTTTTGAAATCTATCCAGTTCATCCAGCTCAACGCAAGATACGCCTGCTAATAATAATTCCTGAAATCGAGCATCATCTTTACGGTTATTGTAAATACTACCAAACTCATCAATCATTCTAGTTTCAACAGCATCTTTTATGTTAGGCCAAATCACGTCTATACCTTCTGCTCTAATTTTTGCTATTAAATCAGTAAAAGCTTGAAGTGCTTCTGGGGTCCTTGGACTGGACATGCTCTCTAGATATTTGTATACCTCTTCTTTAACTACTATATTTAGTTTTTTTGCAGCCTGCCCAGATGTTATAACTAGCTGCTCAGCATCCGGATGTATCCCCACTAGTTTTTCAATAATTTTATTAAATGAGCCGCCAGTACATGCGGGCCTATCTGGCCCATATTCGTTTTGTATTTCTTCTAACCCTTGCGCAAACTGTACAAGACCATCATCTAGGGTACCTGTGCGCGTGCCATCATCATGTAGCGCCTTCCAAGCTAAAGCCAAAAGTTGGTGCATAGAAACACAAGAACCTGGGTCTTCAAATGCAAAGCTTACAGCTGTTAATCGTGCAACGCTGTTTTTGACTGCCTGCCGGTCCTCGGGCAAGCCTCTTGCCCAGATTCTAATTGCTTCCAGTGTAGCCTCAAGGTTTGGGCCTTGTATACTATCATCGTACCGTGTCATTAAACGAGTTGCAGAGTCTGAAGAGCTTTTATGAACACTTGCCAGGTGGGTACTTTGCCTATCGCCGATAGGTAAAACAGCGGCTGCTTCTGCAGGCCGAAAAGCTCGTCTTATAATCTCTCGGGCATGGTTTAATGCATTGGCACCTTGGCGAATTAAGGCGTCAAAGTTATCTTGGTTAACCAAAGCCCTATCTGTGCCCCCCAATTCCTGTAAAGCACGATACAGCCCTTCTGCATTAGGACCAGCAGCAATTAAGGCCTGACGATTCCCTGGTGTTATAAGTGCAGGGTTTGCTCTGTACATATCTACAAGAGCATATCCTACAGCCATGGCATTTGCACCAGCAGCAATTAAGGCATTAAAGTTATCTTGCGTTATAAGCATAGGGTCTGCTTCGTACATTGTATCAAGAAGATATCGTAGACCATGAACGTAGACATCAGAAGCAATTAAAGCCCGGCAATTCTCTGGTGTTAGAAGTTTAGG
>CAZSRF010000038.1:1443-19995 GCA_964609155.1 uncultured Gammaproteobacteria bacterium
GGTTGCTCTACCCAGGGCAGCAAGAACATATCCCATCATAAAGGTATTTTCGCCAGCAGTAATTAATACGTTAAAACTCTCTTGGTTAGCTATGGCGATATCTATTTCTCCTAACATCTTTAAAGCTCCTGACACATTCCATCGATTGACGGCAGCAGCAATTAAAGCCTGACAATTTTCTGGTGTTATAAGCGCAGGGTTTGCTTCGTGCATTAATGCAAGAGCAGCTCCTACAGCCTGGGTATTTGCACCAGCATCAATTAAAGCCTGACGATTCTCTGGTGTTATAAGCGCAGGGGCTGCTCTGTGCATATCTGCAAGAGCACGTCCTACTCCCTGGGCATTTTTGCCGGCGGCAATTAAAGCCTGACGATTCTCTGGTGTTATAAGTGCAGGGTCTTCTCTGTGCATTTCCGCAAGAGCATATGCTACACCCTGAGCATTTCCCCCGGCAGCAATTAAGGCATCAAAATTCCCTTGTGTTATAAGCGCGGGGTCTGTTCTGTGCATTTCTGCAAGAGCAGCTCCTACTCCCAAGGCATTTTCGCCGGCGGCAATTAATACATCAAGATTATCTTGCGTTATAAGCGCAGGGTCTGCTCCGTGCATTCCTGCAAGAGCACGTCCTACTCCCGAGGCATTTTTGCCGGCGGCAATTAAAGCCCTGCGGTTTTCTTCTGTATTGATTTCTGCCGGCAGCATTCTGCCAGCTTTTTCGTCTGTTAATGACATAAGGGTGTACCTAATAAATAATTATTCAGTTTGATAAGTATAGCATGGTCGCAATGTCTAGACACCTTCAAAAGTTAGCTCAAAAGCTAACTATATGCAAGCTAAATAGGTATATTCAAAAGTTAGCTATGTGCAAGCTAAATAGGTATATTTCTAGTGGCTAATTTCCTGATTTAGTCAAAAAAAACAACAAGTTAAAGATTCTCATACGCTACAATTTACCTTCAAAGTCAGGTTAACTGAGGCAACAACTAACATAAGCTATAGTTCTGAAGATTATATCTAATTAAATTCAACACGAGTTAATACACTGGCAGGACTTACGCAAAAAACTTGTCATACCGGCCAAAGAGCCGGTATCTTGCAAAACAAATCTCGGTCCTGCGCACTTAGCGCTTGACTGAGATGACAAAATAAATCTCTTAAATTGACAGCATTGACGTTCAGGGCATTCCAATCTCAGGCAGCCTATGTAATAAATTCTGCTTAAAGTTAATACCTGACGCTTTAACCCCAGACATATTTTCTGATACAATATCCGAAAAAGTTTGCTTTTTAGTATAATTAATAATATTTTCAGCTTGGATTAACTCTTTAGCAACTTGTGATTTTGTTTTAAAGCCATCAATTAAACCAAGTTTCAAAGATTGCTCTCCAGTCCAAAATAATCCACTAAAAATTAAAGGATCATCTTTTAATTTATTTTTACGACCCGCTTTAACTTTATTGATAAATATTTTGTGTATAGAATCAATATGCTCTTGTACAATAGCTCTTGCTTCTTGAGTTTCAGGGATAAATGGATCTAAAAAAGCCTTGTATTTCCCTGCTGTGTATAATCTACGGTCTACACCCAGTTTCTTAATTAAATCAACAAAACCAAACTGACTAGCAATCACCCCTATGGAACCAACCGTGCTTAATTCATTAGCATAGATTTGCTCAGAGGCTGATGCTATATAATAACAGCCTGATGCGCAGACATCAGAAATAACTGAATAAACTTTACGACCATCTTTATCTTCTGCTTGTAATCTTTTAATCTCACTGTATATCAGATCTGACTGAACTGGAGAACCTCCTGGACTATGTAACGCTAAAATAACGCCTTTTACATTTTTTTCTTCAAATGCTTTTTGCAAAGAACTTATAACATTATCAGCGCTACCATAAAATGCACCCTGATCAATATCACCCATAATCTCAATTAACGCTGTGTGCGGCTTGGATACATCATGCTTCGCGTAATCAAGATGATTAGAAGTCTGCGCTAAACCGTAAAACATAAACACTACTATAAATAATAATACTATTCGACTCAAAGCCTTCCAACGTCGTGTACGTTTTTGTTCTTTTAAAGACTCTGTTAATACATTAGTAAGCGCTTCAGAAGTCCAATTAGAGTTATTTTCTGTCATATTAATAATTTTTAAATAAAATAATGGCCAATGATACCATGATAATCTGCTGACGAGAATCTAGACATAGTCAAAATATTTTAAAACATCTTCCAAATCTTTCTCTAAAGGTGCTGTTACAGATATAACTGAAGATCTTCCCCAACTGAATTCTAAACTATACGCATGTAAAAAAATTCTTTTTAGATTAGCGTTATTTCGTACATCTTTATTGATTTCTTTATCACCATATTTACCGTCTCCAATAATGGGTCTGCCTTCATAAGCACAGTGCACTCGCAACTGATGGGTCCTGCCTGTCACAGCCTGTAGTTGTAATAATGAAGTATTATTTTTTATTGCTTTTACTTCAACTCTTGTTGTAGCAGCTTTACCTAAATCTTTATCTACTACAACCATTCTCTCACCACCTTGCATCACTGATTTTCTCAGCGGATGTTCAATCACCCTCTTAGAATTTGACCACGCCCCTTTTACCAAGGCTAAGTAATTTTTAGTTATTTCTCTTTCCTGCATCTTTAAGTGTAGATCTTGTAGGGCAAGGCGATTTTTAGCAATAATTAAACATCCTGAAGTGTCCCTGTCTAGTCTATGAACTAACTCTAAATAAGTTTTATCTCCATACATTTTTCGTAAAATATCAACAATACCAAATTTTACATTAGTACCACCATGAACGGCTAAACCTGATGGTTTATTCAAAACTAAAAAATCGTTATTTTCAAAAATTATTCTTTTTTTTAGATTATTAACAAGGTTACTTGATATAATTTTATTGGTGGCAGTTTTTTCAACTACTTTTTGTTCAGTTGTTTTAATATCCTCTATTTTGGGAATTCGAATCTGATCATCTAAAGCTAATTTATATTCAGGCTTAATTCTTTTATTATTGACTCTGACAGCTCCCTTTCTAATTAAGCGATAGATAAGACTTTTAGGGGCATTTTTAAGTTCTCTGAATAAAAAATTATCTAATCTTTGGTTGATATAATTAGCGCTGACAGTTATTATGTTAGTCATAAAACATCTCTTGTATGGCTAGTTGAACTATGGATATTGATAGTGTGAATAATTACTGTTATATTGTATACGATAAGCTTAAATTTAGATAGCTCTTGAATAACGTCAAAAGTGTATCATAAACATTACTTTGAGCTTCCAATTATTATATTTATACACAGAATTTTGAAATTAATTTTAAATAATAGTAGAAAACGTTTTTAAACTTTATTAACTTAGTTGACAAATAGATATTATAGTTTTAGCCAAGCTACCAAAAATTGCACAGGCTTAAAATTGAACTTAATATTTAAACTTAAAATTTAGACCTTAATATTTAGACTTGTTGCCCCAATGGGCAGATATAACGGAGTCATATAAAATAAATGCTCATTAAAGATCTCATAGCACTTTTTATAAAACTGAAGTTTAAGGCTAAACTTAACCCCATGACTAGACTATAAAATCTACTCATGTAAAATTTGCGCCACTAAAATTAGAGCTTGAAACTGTTTTCTTACAAACACATAATTTGTAAAGAGAACAAAATGAATCAACTCACTAAAAGAATGCTTATCAATGCCACTTATGCAGAAGAAATAAGAGTGGCCACCATATCTGGAAATCGTCTTGACGATATAGATATTGAACACCCTAATCGTGAACAAAAAAAATCTAATATTTACTTGGGTACTATAAGCCGTATCGAACCAAGTTTAGAAGCCGTTTTTGTCAATTATGGTTCCAATAAACACGGTTTTTTGCCACTTAAAGAAATTGAAAAAAGCTATTTTCTTAAACAAACTACTAACCCTAAAACCGATATAAAAAAGATCCTAAAAGAAGGGCAAGAGCTATTAATTCAAGTTGAAAAAGAAGAACGCGGTAATAAAGGTGCTGCTTTAACTACATATATAAGCCTTGCTGGCTGCTATCTAGTATTAATGGCTAATAATCCAAAAGCCGGAGGTATCTCACGTCGTATTGAAGGTGATGAGCGCAATGATTTACGCGAAGTACTGAATTCTCTAGTCATCCCTGAAGACATGGGAGTTATTATCAGAACAGCTGGGTTAGGAAAAAAAGTTGCCGATCTACAATGGGACTTAGATGTTTTACTTCAACATTGGGCAGCTATAAAAAAAGCTGCTGGAACTTTAACAGCACCATGCTTACTACATCAAGAAAGCAACGTAATAATCCGAGCGATAAGAGATAATCTACGACCTAACATTAAAGAAATTCTCATTGATGATGAAGAACTCTATATCCAAGCCAAACAATATATTGAAATATTACGTTCTGATAGTAAAAACGTTGTAAAATTATACAAAAACGATGTTCCTTTATTTACACGCTTTCAGATTGAGAGCCAAATTGAAGAGGCTTACCAACATGAAATTAGACTACCTTCTGGTGGCTCTTTAGTTTTTGATCGTACAGAAGCTCTAACAGCGGTAGATATCAACTCTGCTCAATCTACCAAAGGTCAAGATATAGAGAATACAGCTTTTCATACTAATCTAGAAGCTGCTGATGAAATAGCTCGACAATTAAGACTAAGAGACGTCGGAGGCCTTGTTGTTATCGATTTCATTGATATGGAAAATATTAAGCATCAACGTGAAGTTGAAAATCGCTTAAGAACCGCATTAGAAAACGATCGTGCACGAGTACAAACCGGTAGGATATCTCGCTTTGGTATACTTGAAATGTCAAGACAGCGTTTAAAAGCATCACTGGGAGAAAACTCTCAAGTTATTTGCTCTAAATGCTCTGGGAAAGGTTCCGTAAGAACAATCGAATCATTGTCTTTAGCTTTACTAAGACTCATTGAAGAAGAATCGCTAAAGCAAAATACTAAAGAAGTACAAGCACAACTTCCTATAGAATTATGCACATTCTTAACTAATGAAAAAAGAAATAATATATTAGAAATTGAAAAACGCTCTAATACAAGAATAGTTTTGATCCCAAATCAATACTATATATTCCCTCATTATCAAATAAATAGAATTAAAAGTTGCTCTCCGGAATCCAATACCGAAAAAAGCTATCAAATGCTTAGTATCCCAGAAGATAGTTATAATATTAATTCTGATCAATCTAAGCAAAGAAATAAAAACGAAACAGCAGCCGTCAAACAGATAAGCATGCCTAGCTATGACAATAAACCAAGCATTTTGAAAAGATTATGGTCATCCTTATTTACTAACGGCGAAGAAAATCTTAGTATCTCTAACACGAATGTTGCCACTAATGTAACTATACAAAGCGATTACAGGGTTGAAAAATCATCATCTCAAGATAAAAACTTTAAGAAACAACCTCGTGGTAGTAAAGACAACAGAGGTAACCAAAATAATGGAAGCCGTACACAGCGCTTTAAAGAACTAGATAAAGATAAAACAACCAGTATTAACAAACGTCAACATATTGCATCTAATGACTCATTTGTGAATAATGATATCCAAGACATTGTTCATTTAGACAGCAATGATTCAAGAGATCCAAAAGATCGAAAATTAGAAGCTCATGATAATAAAGTTCATAATAAATCTCGCAATAGATCTAGACGAAGAAATAGAAATCGTCATCTTGAAAATCAAAACAATAATGAGCTAGATCTTAAACAAAAAAATACACCTGGGAATATATCTGAGGTTGAAAGCACAGATAAATTACCAAGCCCTACCAAAGCACATCACCGAGAATTAGATGTAATTCAATCAATTACTATTGCTCCTGCTGAAAAGAAAGAGCTCATTATAAAAAAAGCAACAGATAGAATAAGGATTACCCCTGCAACTAATATGTCAAAAAGAAGCTTCCATCCTAAGAAAAAACTTCCTTTTGCTATAGAAAAATATTCAGAAAAAAAACTTCAGCATACTGATTCTTCAGATGCTCATGACGGTAACACATGAAATATAAATACAATATTTTAGAAAAAAAAAATCTTTATTCTGGTTTTCACGAATTATTAGAATATAGATTTAATTTTACTAAATTTGATGGTTCAATAAGCCCTGATATTTCAAGAGAATTATTTAAACGTAAACCTTGTGTTGGTCTACTACCGTATGATCCCATCAGAGATGAGATCATATTAGTAGAACAAATAAGATTAGGTCCTTTGGTAAATAATGATGCCCCTTGGATTTTAGAAATTGTTGCTGGAATTGTTGAGGATTATGAAGATAAGGATTCAACTGTCATACGAGAATCTTTGGAAGAAGCAAACTGTCAAATCAAAAAATTAATTCCCATTTTTGAATACTACATGACCCCTGGTTACTGTAATGAAACGATTAAATTGTATTGTGGAATCACAGATACTTCGCAACACCAAACTGGCGATCTAGCAGGACTAACAGAAGAAGCTGAAGATATCAAAATACATATTTTAAAGTCTAAAGAAGCTTTTAAAATGCTCGATGATGGTATGATCATCAACGCCTCAACCATTGTGGCACTGCAATGGCTAAGACTCAATCTTAATAATTTAAAATAATATTAAAACTTTATTAACTCTGGTAGAATTGTGTCATTTACTATTTCCAGAGGTTATTTATGGCTTTAAAAAAAATAAATCGTTTAGTAACTAGTTTAACTTTTTTCACACTAGGTAGTAATATTGTGACTGCCGGTGGCTTCCAAATGCATGAACAAAATGCATCTGTGGGAGACGTTCACGCAGGGTATGCTGTAGACTCTCATGATGCAAGCGTAAGTTTTTATAACTCAGCTGCTTTAACTGAAATTCTTGAATCAAAAACAACAACATCTGCTGTCACTGTTGCTAATTTTATGTCTTTTAAAGGTTCTACACTATTAGAAACTTCACCTGCCATGCCCGAACCACCTATTGTAGCTAGTGGCACAGCATCCACTAAAGGCGTTCACGTTATCCCTGCCATGCATTATGCTACCCCTATAAATAATAAATATGCTTTTGGTTTAAGTATTGCATCTCCATTTGCCGCAGAACTTGCTTGGTCAGACAAAGCGTTTACAAGATATAATACAACTCTAAATGGTATTAAAACTATTAATATTTCGCCAAGTTTAGCTTACAAAGTTTCAGATAGCTTGTCTCTTGGTTTAGGTCCAGACTTGCAATACGTAGCTATGCAGATTAATAAAAAAGTTGGCACAAATTACGATATCTATCACGATAATCAACCATTAGAAAGTTACGATTCTATAGTAACAAACACTTTAGCAAATACTAAACTAGGTTGGCATACAGGTATCTTATGGAAACCAACAAATCACATTAAACTCGGTGCTAATTACCGTTCTGCAATTTATCATCGAGCTACTGGGGAAAGCAAATTAAAAGGTACTTTGGCAGGGTTGTTTACCGACCCATCTAACAACAAAATAAATAAATCCAAAAATTTAGAAGCTGTTATTAAAATTCCACAAACTATTGCTTTTAGTGGGCAATTCGATTTTATTCCTGATTTTTCATTTGTATCGACAATAATCCATACTAATTGGTCAGTAGTAAATTCTTTTGATCTGAAAAATGTTCCAACAGCATTTTCAGATCCTTATACAGAACAACCTATTTATTTAAATGTCGTTACAAATTCTTTAAACTTTAGAAATACTTACACTTTTTTAAATGGTCTGCATTGGCAATATAATGACCATATTAAATTAAAAACTGGTTTTGGTTTTGATCAAACTCCGACAAATAACAAATTTCGTGATTTGAAAATGCCTGACGGCAACAGATACTTATTAGGCTTAGGCGCCAATTACAAGTATAGTCATAATTTAAATTTCGAGTTCGGCTGGATGTATGTGCAAATTAATAATACTAAAATTAGTAATACTTCATTAATCCCGCCTCCTCCTCTAGATAATAACCTAATGAACCCTGGTGAAAGAAATGAGATCCATGGACGTACACATGGCCATGCTCACGTGGTTGGCATGCAATTTACCCTAAATACAGCTAATATGTACGGCTATGCTAAAAAAAGGATAAGAGGGGTTATTTAATAACCCCAGTTCTTCACCATTAATTATCCTAACAATGGATCTATAGCATGATACCCATTATCAACATGGACAATCTCACCTGTTATAGATTGTGCCAATTCAGAACATAAGAAAGCTGCTGTGTTACCCACATCTTCAATTGTAATGTTTCTTTTTAATGGGACAATATTCTCATAAGCTTGTAAGATTTTACGGAAATCTTTAATACCTGATGCTGCTAATGTCCTGATGGGGCCCGCAGAAATAGCATTAACTCTTATATTATCTTTACCTAAACTGCCTGCTAAATAACGGACATTTGCTTCTAAACTAGCTTTTGCAACCCCCATGACATTGTAATTAGGAACAGCGCGTTCTGCCCCTAAATATGTCAATGTTAAAACAACAGGTGAAGAAGATTTTTGTAACATTGGGCGAACTGCTTTTGACAATGCTGCTAAGCTGTAACTACTTACATCATGAGCAACTCTAAAGCCTTCACGCGTAACAACATCAGCATAGTCCCCTTCAAGTTGATCAGCCGGGGCAAAGGCAACAGAATGAATTAAACCATCTAAACTGTCCCATTGAGCACTCAAAGCTTTTATAGCATCTGTAATTTGATTATCATCACTCACATCACATGGTATGACAATTTTAGAATTAAAATCTTCGGCTAGTGTTTTTACCCTTTCTTCAAAGCGATCACCAAAATAAGTAAAAGCCAGCTCTGCTCCCTCCCTATGCATTGCTTTGGCTATACCGTATGCTATAGAACGATTGCTTAACATGCCAACGATTAGTATTTTTTTATTAGCTAAAAAGCCCATATTGCTACCTCTAGTTTATTTTTTTTAATTTTATCATATTTACAGATATTAGCTAGACTAGTTATTATTATAACATAAAAGTATTGCGTAAGATTCAGTGTAGTTAGGATAAACCACTTTAAAAATCATCGAAATTCATGCATATTTAATAAACAATACATGGATGTAAACTCAGGCAAGATTCTACAATGACTAGTAGCGTTAACATAATAAAAAATTCCTTTTTTATTTTGCTTTTAATTAATGCAGATCTAGTAGTTGGCCTTAATTATCCTTTTAATAGCCCATACACAAAAAAAGAAGTTGAAGAAAAAACTTTATTCAGTAGTTTTAGTGAGCAACCTAAGCATTTGGATCCAGCCAGATCTTATAGTGAAAATGAACAAGTATTTATCAGCCAAATCTACGAACCACCCTATCAATACAATTATCTTATCAGACCATTTGTATTAGAACCACTGAGCGCATCAGATTATATTAAAACTGAGTACTTCGATAAAAATAATAGACTAATAGCTAATCAAAATTTTCAATCACAAGATATTGCTTATACAGTCTATACAGTCAAAATTAAGCCTAATATTTATTACCAACCTCATCCATGTTTTACGTATGATACTGTTAGAAAAAAATTTCTTTATCATAACTTAACATTAGAACATAACAAGAATCTTATAGATACTATAGATAAAATTACTGACTTCAAACTTAACAAAGAAAATACCGTTTCAACGCGTGAAATGGTTGCTCAAGATTTTATTTATCAGATTAAAAGATTAGCCGATCCCAAAGTACAATCTCCAATATTTGGATTAATGTCTAATTATATTATTGGGTTGGCAGAGTTAAATAAACTTTTAGAACAAGATAATAAAACATCTAAATTTATTAATTTAAATAATTTGAAATATGATATATCTGGTCTAAAAATCCTAGATAAATATACTTATCAAGTAAAAATAAAAGGTAAATATCCACAATTTATCTATTGGTTCGCAATGCCATTTTTTTCACCCATGCCATACGAAGCTGATATATTTTATCAACAATCCTGGTTAGTAGAAAACAACATAAGTTTAGATACATCACCTGTTGGTACAGGACCATTTATGCTGACTATCAATAATCCTAATCAAAAAATGGTTTTAGAAAAAAATCCATATTATCACCATGGGTTCTATCCTACAGTTGGCATGCCTGAAGATAAGGCAGCTGGTTTATTACAACAAGCCGGTAAACAATTACCATTTTTAGATAAAGCAGTTTTTTCCCTCGAAAAAGAATCCATTCCACGTTGGAATAAATTCTTGCAAGGATACTATGATTTTGCTGGCATAAGCTCTGATAATTTTAATCAAGCGATTAACTTTATTGATAATAAATACTTATTATCTAAACAAATGCAAAAACAAAAAATACGACTTATTAAGACAATAGAACCCAGCATCATGTATTTTGCATTTAATATGCTAGACCCAGTAGTTGGAGGTTATACAGAAAAACAGAAGAAACTTCGTCAAGCTATTGGTATAGCTCTTGATATTGAGGAGTTTGTCCACATCTTTAATAATGGACGCGGCCAAATAGCACATGATCCAATACCGTCTATTGTAATGAGCCAAGAAGACAAGCAGAATCTTTATAATAAATATTTATACGACAGCCCAAAGAACAAAAAAAAATTAGAATATGCCAAACAATTATTAAGCGAAGCTGGCTATCCTAACGGCATTGATCAAGCTACCAATGAACAGTTAATTCTACATTATGACTCCCCTGATGGTGGAGGTTCTGAAGATAGCGATATGTTTAATTGGCTTCGAAAACAATTTCAAAAACTTAATATAAGACTTAATATTAGAGCCACTCAATATAATGCTTTTCAAGATAAGTTGCGACTGGGTAAAGTGCAAATATTTAGATTCGGCTGGAATGCTGATTACCCAGATCCAGAAAACTTTTTGTTTTTACTGCTCTGTTCTCAAAGCAAAGTAAGTGCAAATGGTGAAAATGATACTAATTATTGCAATCAAGAATTTGACAAATTATTTGAAAGCATGCAGCAAACCGATAATAATGAATTGAAAAAACAATATATACATAACATGATAGAAATACTACAGAAAGAATCACCTTGGCTTTTTGGTTTCTATCGTGAAACTTATATATTAGAACATGGATGGAATAGCCCAGCAAAACCACTAACCATTGGTAATAACAACCTTAAATATCGTGACATCAATGTTCAAGAAAGATTATATTTACAATCTAACTGGAACCAGCCTATCAAATGGCCGATAATTTTATTTTTATTAATCTTTATTGCCATGATCACTCCTATTGTAATCAGTTATTATAAAAAAACTCATCAAAAACCAAAGAGATTGAATAATTAATATGTGGCAATATATCTTACGCCGATTAATCTATGTTACTCCTATTTTAATAGGCATTAATATTATCACTTTTATTTTATTTTTTATCGTAAACAGTCCTGATGATGTGGCAAGAATACACTTAGGGAACAAAAGAGTGACCCAGCTGCAAATTGAACAATGGAAATCAGTACATGGCTATGATAAACCATTATTTTATAACTCAAAGGCAAGCGGATTTAATAAAATTACTAATACTTTATTTATTTCACATTCTATAAAATTATTTATGTTTGATTTTGGCTTATCAGATAATGGTCGTGATATTGGTACTGATATACAAGAAAGAATGTGGCCAAGCCTAGCTATTGCTATACCATCTCTCATTCTGAGCATCATATTTAGCGTAAGCTTTGCGCTGTTAATAGTATTTTTCCGTGAAAGCTACATAGATTATTACTGCTCTATATTTTGTATTGTTTTACTATCTATTTCTTCTTTATTTTTTATAATAGGTGGTCAATTCTTATTTGCTAAAACATTAAAGTGGTTTCCAATATCAGGATATGAAACTAGCACCCAAACTTTTAAATTTGTTTTTTTACCTGTTTTAGTCGCTGTTATGGCAGGCTTTGGTGCAAATGTACGTTGGTTTTATACATTATTTCAAGAAGAATCAGGTAAAGAATACGTCATAACAGCATTAGCTAAAGGTGTTAAACCAAGAAAGGTTTTATTTAAGCATATTTTAAAAAATGCCATGATACCTATTTTAACTACAGTTATATTAGTTATCCCTCAATTATTTTTAGGAAGTCTCATACTAGAATCTTTCTTTGGTATTCCTGGTCTCGGTAGTTACACTATTGATGCTATACAACAACAAGATTTTGCCATTGTGAAATCAATGGTATTTATAGGGGCTTTGTTATATATATTAGGTCTTGTAATAACAGATCTTTCTTATGTGCTGGTAGATCCTAGAATAAAACTTAATACTTAATTTATTTGAGATCAATAATGTTAGTATTCTTTTGGACAGATACGCTATTATGGCTAATGGTCATAGCTTCAATTTTATGTGTTTATAAATTTTCTAGACGTCCAGATTTTCACAGCTTATCGAAACAATTATGTCAATCTAACACTGTAATTATATGTTCTGTAATATTGTTATTTTATCTACTTACTGCTTTAGCAGACTCAATTCACTACAAACCAAGATTTCAATTACTAGACAATAAACACACTGCACTTACTAATAATTCTAATGGAAGCTCTCTTGCAACGACAGATCTATCAGGAACAAACTATAACTCTATTAGAACATTTCTAGATTACCTACTATCCCCATTAAATAATACAAACGAAATCACTTTTTCTGCTCCTTTTGCGAGTACATTATTTGCTAAAGATAACATCGCATTACCTGATGGAAGCGAAAAGTTTGATTACCCTGCTCTAAAATATTCTAAAAAGATCCCAATAACAAAATTGCTATTCGATATATTGCTAAGAGTATTGCTCTCCTTGTTTTTTGTATACGCTATTAATTTATTCATAAAAAAATTAATAACTCGAAAAATATATATATTCGATCTTTATAAAAACACCCCTATTAGAACTTTATATACCTCGCTTTTTTTCACACTATCTTTATTACTTACCTTGCTATATCTATCAAAATATTATCACATTATGGGTACTGATAAAATTGGCCGAGATGTATTTTATCTTACTATTAAATCAGTTCGAACTGGTATTTTAATAGGATCTTTGACAACTCTTTTTGTTTTACCGCTATCTATTGGATTCGGAACTGTAGCTGGTTATTACAGTGGAAAAGCTGATGATATTATTCAGTACTTATATACTACTTTATCTTCTATTCCTGGCGTGTTACTGATTAGCGCATCTATACTTATTATACAATCGCAAATTGCTTTACATCCACATTGGTTCACCACTTTAGAGCAGCAGTCTGATATAAGATTATTATCCTTGTGTTTTATTTTAAGCATTACAAGTTGGTCAAGTCTTTGCAGATTAATCAGGGCTGAAACTCTCAAGATTAAGCAATTAGATTATGTTACAGCCGCAAAATCAATGCAAGTTAAGTCTTATCGAATTATCACCAGGCACATTATACCTAATTTAATGCATATTATTATCTTAACTGTTGTATTAGATTTTTCAGGTTTAATTCTAGCAGAAGCGGTTTTATCTTATATAGGCGTTGGTGTTGATGCTACAACAATCAGTTGGGGGAATATGATTAACTCTGCACGTTCTGAACTTTCACGCGAGCCAGTTATTTGGTGGACGATTATAGCAGCTTTTGTACCCATGTTCATTTTGGTTTTAACTATAAATTTATTATCTGATAAATTACGCAATGTTTTAGAGCCAAGGACAAGGTTGAGATGACTACACAATTAGTAATTAATAAGTTAAAGGTTTCTATTAAAAGCAATAATGGTTATATAACTCCTATTGAAGATTTAAATTTAACTCTCTACAAGGGTGAGATATTAGTTTTACTTGGTGAATCAGGTTGCGGTAAATCTTTGACCGCTAAATCTATTCTACAAATACTACCTAATAATACGTATTTTGGCCAACAAAGCTCCATCTTATTCAATAATCAAGACTTATTGGATACATCAGAAAAAGAAATGCAAGGTATTCGCGGACATAAGATTGCTATGATTTTTCAAGATCCCATGGCTTCACTTAACCCTGTATTTACGATTGGTGATCAAATATTGGAATCATTAAAAATAAAATATAATTATAAAAAAAATAATTCTAAATTAGATTTTATTAAAAAAGCTAAAGAATTACTTAAAGAAGTAGGATTAGTAGATACAGACAGAAATTTTAAAGCCTACCCTCATGAACTCTCAGGGGGAATGCGACAAAGAGCTGTTATTGCTATGGCTCTTGCTGCTGAACCAGAACTATTATTAGCCGATGAACCAACAACCGCTTTAGATGTAACCATGCAAGAACAAATCCTACAGTTACTTCTGGATCTGCAAAAAAAATACAATATGACACTTTTGTTTATTACACATAACCTTGGTGTTGTAGCTAAAATTGCCGATCGAGTTGCTGTTATGTTTTCAGGAAGAATTGTTGAAGTATCTGATAAATTTGAATTGTTGCATCATCCCAAGCATGAGTATACTAAAACATTAATATCTTCACAGCTTACCATTCATAGCTCGATCGCAGAACCTTTGATTCGTGGTGATAATAACACTATATTATATGTTAACAATCTTACAGTAAGATTTCCTTTATATACATCTTTTTTGAGAAGAATTAAAGGATATATTACTGCTGTTAATAATATCAGTTTTAATCTTCAAGAACATTCTACTATTGCTATAGTTGGTGAATCTGGCAGTGGAAAAAGCTCTGTAGCAAAAGCCTTGATGGGACTAATTGCGTACTCAGGTACTATAAGCAAAAGCAATAATCTTATGCAAATCATTTTTCAAGATCCTTATTCTGCTTTTAATCCAAGAATGATGGTTATAGATATCTTACGTGAAGGCTATTTAGCTATATTTAATCAAATATTAGAAGTTGAAAAACTTGTTGATATATTACAAAAAGTTGGCTTATCTGCTGATGCTTTATATAAATACCCACATGAATTCTCAGGTGGACAGCGTCAACGAATTGCCATAGCAAGAGCACTTACTGTTACTCCTAAAATTTTAATATTAGATGAAGCAACTAGTGCCCTTGATCTATCTGTACAAGTTCAAATTTTAAAGTTACTAAAAGAGCTACAGCAATTATATTCACTTAGCTATATAATTATAACTCATGATGTTGCAGTAGTTGCCAATATGGCTAATTATACTCTTGTCATGCACCATGGGAAAATTGTAGAATCAGGCTCGACAAAAGAATTATTGACCAATCCACAAGACACTTATACTAAACAATTACTAGCAGCTATACCGGATATTAAGACAAAATAATGCAACCAACATTTTTCTTTTATGATTATGAAACTACTGGTATAGATCCTAAATCAGATCGTATTTTGCAATTTGCTGGGATTAGGACAGATCTTGAGTTTAATATTATAGATAAACCTGTCGTGCTCTATAGCAAGTTATCTAATGAAATAATACCTAACCCAGAGGCACTTATTGTAACGGGGATCACTCCTGATCTTTTATCAGACAGTGGCTTAGCAGAGCCAGAGTTTATCGCAAAAATTTACAAAGAATTTTCTACCAGTAATACATGCGTCTTGGGGTATAACAATATAAGATTTGATGATGAATTCACTCGATACTCTTTTTATCGTAATTTTTTTGATCCCTACGCGCGTGAATGGCAAAATAATAATAGTAGATTCGATCTAATAGATGTTGTAAGAATATCGGCTGCTCTACGACCAGGTAATTTAAAATGGCCAACGAACAATAGTACTAATAATGTAAGTTTCAAATTAGAAGATTTATCTAAGGCTAATAATCTTGAACATACTAAAGCTCATGATGCACTTTCTGATGTCTATGCGACCATAGAACTAACTAAGTTAATAAATAAAAATAATCCCAAGTTATTTAATTATTTATTGCAAATGCGTAAAAAAGATTTTGTAAATAAAGTCATAAATATAGAACAAATATTTAACCCTGACTTAGAGCTACGTTCTAAATTAATTGTTCATGCTAGTAGGATGGTTAGTTCGGAATACCATGCCACCTCCATCTTTTTACCACTCATCCGAGATCCCATTAATAATAATGCCATTATATGCTGGGATTTGCGTTATAACCCTAATTTACTTCTCAATCTTCATGAATATACTCCTGAAGATATTAGCAAATTATTGTATACTCCTCAAACAGAGCTCCTACCAGAAAATAAAGAAGCTCGTTTACATCTAAAAACTATTTTCTGTAATAAAGCTCCTGCAATTGCTCCTATTAGTACTATTGACTCAGATGGCTACCAGCGTATCAAATTAGATAAAAGTTTAGTATTTACTCATGCAAGTTCCATATTAACCCATAAAAACTCTTGGTACGATACGCTTTTAGACTTCTTTTCACGTAAAAATGATATGTTTAACTTGGTTAATCTAAGACACAGCGATGTAGAACATCAATTATATGATAAGTTTATTTCTAATGAAGATAAGTACTTATGCAATCGGGTCCATTTGTGTTCGGCAGAAAAACTTATTGAGCTTCAAAATAAATTTAATGATAACCGTTTAAAAGAATTATTGTTTCGTTACCGGGCCAGAAATCATTATAATAGCTTAACCATATCTGAGCAGAACAAGTGGATTACATATTGCCAGAACAGATTACATAACATTAATAATATAGCAAGTATTTCATTTGAAGAGTTTATAAACAAAGCAAACGCACTAATCTCTGATAATAACACTAGTGACCATCAGAAAAATATATTAAGTCAATGGTCATATTATTTGAATACAAATAATTTTATTGAAAAAATTAGGGAAATAGCACAGCTTGATTCTATGTAATAGAAACAACTAAAAATAACAGAGAAAAATCATGAACAGTTATCTAGATTACGTTTATAATAATCAAACTTTTGAAGCCTATATTTCATCGCCTGAAACAAAAAGAAAAATGCCTGCAGTATTGATATGTCATGCTTGGAACGGTCGGGATGATGTCATGAAAAATACTGCAGATCGCTTGGCAAAGTTAGGATATATAGCAATAGCGCTAGATGTATATGGTAAAGGTGTTCAAGGGAGCACTAAAGAACAGAACATAACTCTTATGCAGCCTTTATTAGATGAGCGTAGCGAGTTGCATAAGCGCTTAGAAGCTGGTTTTAATGCTGTTAAAGCACTACCCTATGTGGATTCTACAAGAATTGCTGCTATAGGTTATTGCTTTGGTGGTTTGTGTGCTTTAGATTTAGCTAGATTGAACATGCCTCTTACAGGTGTTATTAGCGTGCATGGATTATTTAATACTTTTGATTATCGATCTACTATTATTAAACCTAAGATCCTAGCTTTGTGTGGTTATCTTGATCCTATGGTATCACATGAAGATGTGAGAAACTTTATGAAAGAAATGTCTGAAGCCAAAGCGGATTGGCAATTAATAACTTATGGTAATGCTATGCATGCGTTTACTAATCCTCATGCCAATGATAAAGAATTTGGTACGGTTTATCATGAGCCGACAGCTGCGAGAGCTTGGTCAGCAATTGCCCAGTTTCTCGATGAATGTCAAAAATAGCTATATACCTCTTGACTAATATCTCATAAATATTATTATAATCTAGCTGTTATGGTGGAAGTTGCAGGTTAGCTTGTAACATAATTAGTAACTTATTGCGTTAATATTATTAATGCATGCATTAACAAATCAACAAAAGGAAATTTATGAAACTTTCTAAAAAAGTATTAATTCAAACCGCTTTATTAACTCTTGGTTTAGCAACTGTTATGCCAACTATGGGTCAAGATGAAGCTGTAAGCACTGAAGAAACAAATGTAGTTGCAATGGATACAACTGAACAACCAGCTGTTGCAGAATTAGCTGCTGCTGATACAACTTCTGCAAAAGAAGCTACTGATGCAAAAGCTGCTGATACAACAAAAGCTATGGACAAAAAAACTTCCGCTAAAGAAAAAGCTAAAGCTCGTACAGAATGCAAAAAAACTTTCAATAGCTGCAAAAAAGATGCTAAAGCTATGAAAGATGCTGCTGAAATGAAAACTGCTATGGAAAAATGTAAGACTGATAAAAAATCTTGCGACGACAAAGTTAAAAAATAATAGAGTTGCAGATTCTTCCTCTTTGCTTTTGCAAGGGGGGAGGTGCTTATGTTAAATGGTTATGCTCATTTAGTTTGAGTTCACCCTGTAAGGTGAACAGATATAGCAGGGGGTGTGCATATCATAAATAGAGCGTTTACCCGATCTCTATCCCTTTGCGATCAGGGCCGCGCGCGTCAGCAGGCGTACTCTGGAGTGTGTGTTCTTTATGATAGAGCAATAATTTTCATGTTTCAATTAAGAACAGTGATAAATTATGGTTCAAAGAACGCTTGCTGACGCGCGCGGCTCTAATCATTCGGAGTTACATTGAACATGATAAACGTTAACCTCATTTAGTAACCCTTCAGCCATAGTGAGTTTGTTTTCTTCCCCTTCAGGGGAAGTGGCGA
>CAZSRF010000039.1:0-17850 GCA_964609155.1 uncultured Gammaproteobacteria bacterium
ATTGATAGTTAAAGCTTGGTATGCAAACCTGTGGTGGTGTAGCAGGTGGCAAGAAGGTTCTTGAGCACACGACAGGTGTTTTATTTATTGTTGGTTTAGAGCAAATGGATTGATGCTTGAAGCTTGGTATGCAAACCTGTGGTGGTGTGAAAGATGGTAAGAATTTTCTTGTACATACAACAGGTATTTTATTTACTATTGGTTTAGAACAAATCGATGGTCTGTAAAATCCTGGTGCGCAGACAGAAGGGGTTTTCGTTAGCAAGAAAGTTCTTGTGCATACTGCTGGTGTTTCTAGTGCTGTTGTCTCGATAGGTTTATTACAAATGGACTGTTGTTGAAAGTTAGGAAAACAAACTTGAGGAGATACAGGTGGTAGTTCTAATTTTTGTAGCTCTGGTGTCACTTGTAACTGTGCAGGCTTTGAACAGATAGATGTTTGAGAGAAAGATGGAACGCAAACTGTATTAAGATCTGAACTCTCTTGAGCAAAAATTTGGGCAATAAAAATCTGAGGGCACAAAATTACCGACAACGGTATTACCCTGAGCTTCGCTAAAAAGCTTTTTGCGTGCGCCGTCAAATTTAGCACTGTACCTGCCAAAGTACGTTTCTTTGTACTGCCAACTTTTTTAATTTTTGTGAACTCTGTCTGCCAACTTATCCACAAAAAAATATTTTAATAAAATATACATACTAATATAAGCAAACTAACAAAATATAGTCAACTGTTTGACTTGATTAGGCTTTTTTGTCAATAGCCATAAGTTTTTTTGGTGCAAAAGTTAAGAAATATGCAATCAGGTAAAATGCAGCAGGTCGTAATTATTAAGTTATCGAATAATGGTAATTTAAATTATCTTGTAAAAGACAAAAAAAGGTATGATCTGTATTTCAACATTAACAGGACTTACGCAGAATGATCCTCGGTCAAGCATTAAGTGCGCAGAGCGGAGATCTGTTTTGCAAGATACCGGCTCTTCGGCCGGTATGACAGGCTTTTTGTGCTTCCCATAAAATTTTTAATAGGTAGTAAATTATCAAGACTTGCGCAAAATAATTGTAAGTTCTCATCTCAGTCCTATGTCTTGTGCTTGACCGAGATGACAATATTGTATAATTTTGAAGGAGATCTGGTATATTAATTTTTAACTGGAGTATCCGTAGCAGAGCAAACTGTCTGTGTGTTTATCAAGAAGAGAGATTAATTGTTGAATTGCTGCATTGATAGATGTGTAATCATTCCAATCTATTTGCAACATATTGAAACTGATATCTTGTGATTGTAATTCTCTTATAAGAAAATCAAATATTAATTTTGCAACTCTAATATTTTTAGTATAACCAAGATTGATAGTACAGTTTTGTTTAATATTGGATGCTTGGTTATACTCAAGTGACTTGAGTTCTTGACTTGATGATATTTGTTTTAATTTTTTTAAAGAAGTACCTTTAAGGCAAGCTTCTATTAAAGATGACTGTTGTTGAAGTGAAGATTTCGCAATAGTTGCTGCTTTATCAATGCTTTTTATTTTATTATCTTTAATCAAATTTTTTAATTTTACCGAAGAGTTTAAAATATTATTATAATTAATAGCTTGTTGTAATGAGCATCCTAATAAAGTTGCTAATTCAGTAGGTGTGACTTCTGTTTTAATATGAATTTTTTTAAAAGCATTAGCTATTTTATCTATATTGCATATTCTTTCCCATAAGCTCAAATCTTCGCGTTCAATATTTTCTATCCATTGTAGTTGGCTTATTTGCAGATCATCAGGTTTTGCTTCTAAAATCTTGGCAGGAATATCAGACTTGTTTGCTAAAATGGAAGCCAAAGTTCGTCTATGACCAGCAATAAGCCTATAACCATCGTTATCTTTATAAACTAATATAGGATTTATTAATCCATGATTGATGATAGAATCAGCGAGATTTTTTAACGCTATGTTTTGGTTTAATGTTAACGTATTGTTCAAATCGCGAGGGTTTTTCTCATCCAGTTGTATTTTAGCAATAGGTATGGCATGAATATCTAGTTGCCCTGCATTATTTTGAGCAACCCTTATGGTCTCATCTAGAGCTTGAACTAAATTACTTTGTATTTTAAACGTTTTTTTAGGCATCAGTTAAAATTCTCCCCATGAGTGCTGCGCAAGCAGCTATGCATTCTTGACGTGCTGGATTTGTCTGATTTAAAGCAAAAATACTTTTACTTTGATTATCTTTTACTCTTAATTCGCCATATAGCACACGTTCTTGGATTTTTTGTTCGATCAAATATTTTTTTGTTGAGTCAAAAGATTTCAGTTGTTGATAAAAGTTCTCATGCAGAGAAACGTGGCGTACACGATTGGCTAATATACCTGCTAACTGGATAGGGTTATCTTTAGAACGTGTATATGTTTCTTGTTTCCATAATTGCATCATGCTGTACACTCCATCTATGGAGTCTTCTTCCATTTGAGCGGGAATAACTAAATGGGTACATGCTTTTATACTAGCTATGGTCAGAGGGCCCTTAGACGGAGGTGTATCAATAATAATAAAATCATATTCTGCTTGTACATCAGGTAGTTCAACAAATCGTTTGAGTTGCATGTGTACTTTTTCTAGTACGTCTTCTTTAGTGACTGCTTCAGCTTCTTGCAAAAGATAAGAATGTGCAGGTAAAAGGTCAATATTATTATAGTAGCTATCTTGAATTGGGTAAGGTGTTACTGCTTGACCATAAAAGATATCAGCGATAGAACTTCTACCATCGTAATCTGGGTGTTGCGGTGGTATTTTACCTCCCTTATAGGAGGGATCATATTCAAGATTAAGAAAGTATTTGGAAAAATTGGCTTGAGGATCTAAGTCGATAGAAAGAACTTTTTTATTTAAAATTAAGGCACAGTATTCCGTTAGCAAAATACTTGCAGTAGTTTTTCCTTCGCCACCTTTGTTAGTTGCACTAACTATTACTTTGGCCATAAGATCTTTATTTTAATTATTATACTATTAAGAATAACAGAATATTGTTTAATCGCTAGAGGTTAGATTGTTAATCTTTGAAAGAATAAAGAGATTTATATAATGTTATAATTATTTTGCAATTTGAATGACATAATTTTTTTGTGCAAATTCTAAAATGATTTGGTTTTTTGCTAGGATATTTTAATGTTGATTTTATAACTTGTGATTTTAAGTTTGTGTGGATATAAATTTCATAAATTGTAGCGAATGTAATCATAAGCTATATTTATACTGTAAAGCATACTTGAGGCTAAATAACTATATGGAACATATAAAATCTTTTGGCAATGATCTAAGCTCGGTGTTTGATGTTTTAGAGCTCAGCAAATCTGTTAGCGGGGAGCAAGACGCTACAAGCTGTAGCAAGCAATACAAAGTAATACCTATTCATGATATTTTTCCAGGTTGCTACCAGCCAAGAAAACAATTTAACATGGTAGAGTTGCAATCGTTAGTGGATTCCATTCGAATGCAAGGAATTCTACAACCAATTTTGGTCAGGTCAAAAAATGAACAAGGTCATGAAATAATTGCTGGTGAGCGCAGATGGCGCGCAGCGCAAATGGCTGGCTTAACTGAAGTACCAACATTAATTTGCGATCTGACTGATCATGAGGTCTTGGCATGTGGTTTAATAGAGAACTTACAACGACAAGATTTAAACCCTATAGAAGAGGCGAATGCCTACTTAAGATTACAAAAAGAATTTAATCAGACGCATTTAGAAATAAGTAAGTTAATAGGTAAATCGAGATCGGCCGTGACAAATATAATGCGGCTGTTATTTTTATCGCCATATGTAAAGCTTTTGTTGCAAGAAAACAAACTGACAGCAGGGCAGGCTAAGCCATTATTAAAACTATCTTATGAAGAGCAAGAAGAATTAGCAAACAAAATAGTTTCTAGTAAAATGTCTGCTCGTGATTCTGAGAATGTGGTTAGAAGTAATAATGATAAAAAAACTAATTCAGAAAATAATTATTTGCCCAATAGTTACTGGGCTGGCATTCTAACAAACTACTTTGGCAGCAAGGTTAAGGTTCAATTAAATCAGCACGGTAAAGGAAAAATTATCATTGAAACAGACTCTATCCATGATTTTTGGGTTTTGCTGCAAAAAAACAATGGTTAGAAGTGAATAGATATTAGCCAATTTTAAAAGTGCACTTTTCTAAATTACTAAAGCAGCTACAGGCTTCATTAGGGTAGGTTTGTACAGCTTTGCATGTCCAACCCATTGGTCCATAAGGCATATAGGCGCCATTTGCATTTTTCTGGGTAAATCTAATTATCTCAGTTTGGCTTTGGTTGCTGTCATCTGAAGATTGAAAACTTGCATCGCCATAATAGTCACATTGAATAAATCCAGGTGAGTTTATAGTATCGTGTGATTTAACCCAGCTAGCAGCAAGAAACCGTTTAACTACATAGGAACGTCCCTTACCAGTAGTTGGAGATAGAAAATAACCATTCCATCCTGGTTCAGTAGTTGTCCATGCATATTCGCCAGAGATACGTTCGATAGAAGATACTGGCGGACAAGTAGCTGCTTTTGAATATAAGCTAACAAAAGCTAAAGAAAGCATGAAAAAAGTTAGAAATAATTTAATTGTGGTTTCCATGGGTGATCTATATTTGGGATATTAACATTATATTAATTAATATAACACAGCTCAAAAGAATAGCGACTTTAAATTAAGAAAAGAGTAAATAAAAATTAAACTAGTTATTGAGGGTAGAGCTCACTAAGAGTGTGAACTGAGCTATTTTTTTTTGGTAGCGTACTTACAATTCTCTTTAATTCAGGTAAGACTTCATTTATAAAAAAAATCGCATCCCATGTGGTATTGTTATTGCCATAAAGCGTTCCCATCAGGGCATGGATATTTTGTTGATGAATTTGTGGTAGTTTATTAATAAATGAATTTAACTTGCTAACAGCGTTTGTTTGGTCGTCTGCCAATGATAAGTCTGCTAAATAAGTTAGCTCTTTGTAGAGAGCCTTACAATTTGGTGGTTTCTTTCCTGCAAGGAGTTTTAATTTTTTTAAACTAGTATCAGCTTTATGAGTGAGGGGTTGTTTAGTTTTATTAGCTTTAGGTTGAGCATAATCAAAGAAGTTTATTGTGCTATCTGTTTTTTTTATTTTGCGGATAAGCCAAATTAAGTACCCAATAGCTAAACTAAGCAAAAGGATAATTCCAACTAACAATAAATATAGCTTAGAAGTAACCTGATTGCTGCTAGGGCTATTCTTATTCTCTAATTCATTACGAGATGTACTGTTTGCTTTAGTGAGTGGGGTTGTTAAATTCGGTGTTGGTAGATTTGAAGAAGGAGTAAAATTACTACTCTGTGTATTACTAGCTGAATTTACATTAAAATTTTTGGCAGATAAAGTAAGATGTTGTTTGGCCCCAGTTCTAGTATTCCACCAAATAATCTGATGTTCTGGTAAGTTTAAAATACCTGGATTTGTTGGAATATAAGTTATTTTTTGGGTAAGGGTACTGTTTAATTTATTAGAGTCAATATTGTTAATAAGCTCAGGTTTATCTATATAGATTTTATAATTATTATTTAAGTAATCATTTGGTTTATTGTGATCAAAAAGCACAGGAAGGTGTTCTGCAGGAGTATTAGTACCAGAAATTGTAATGACTCTTTGAATAGCATCTCCTACGAGAACATCAGAAGTTTGATGAGACCATGTTTCTTGTACAGAAACAGATTCTGCTGGTAACCAGTTTTGTAAGCTAAAACCTGTTGCTGGAGGTAAGATATTAACAGGTATACTTGGGTTGTTTCTGGAAAATGGTAGCCATTGTTGTTGATATAAAGAGAATATATCATGATGTTTATTGGTGTTTTTTAATTTGACCCCTGATAAACTAAACTGTGGCAAGGTGTACTTACCTACTGAGTTATAAAAGCCAATATATTTAACTTGAAATAAATTATAGCGTTTATCTTGATAAAATACTTGTTTATTGGATTCTGATAACTTATAGAGAACATAAGCAGGATTTTCTTCTGCATTTAATTCTAGATTTCGTGCTGTTATATCAGCAGAAACATAGATATTAATTGTAATTGTTAAAGGGGCATTGACATAAACAGACTGATCATTTGCCTCTACTTGCATAAAAATTTCAGCATTCTGATCTGTTGAACTAAGAGTTTTTTTTATATTTAACGTTATAGGTTGGGTAAATTCGCTGCCTACCTTGAGAGCAGGTATAATTACAGCCCCCGTTTTATTAGCTTGCAAACCTATAACCCATTGTATTTTACTTGAGGCATTGCCATTCATTATAGTATGAGAAACTTGTTTACCTTGGGATAACACTTTAAAATCTTTATTTAGAGTTGAGACGTCTATTTGATCTTGAAGTTGATTTGTAGTAACTAATAATTCAATAATGTCATCTGTTGTAAACGTAGTACCGTTTTGGATTGAGGAGGTGATAGCAGCACAAAGAGGATTATAAAATATATAGCTGGATAGTATTATTATAATAATAGTATGAATTTTTTTCATGAAATTAACGGGATATTTAAATGATTTTACTCTTTATTTTGTTGTTCATTCCAATATTCATATTGTAATTGATTTCTTAAGTAAATAGCAGGGTTATCTGGTATTTTATCTAGCCATTTTTTTGTATCTTTTTGCTTTTGTTCTTTGACTAATTGATTTTCAGTGTTTTGTTGTTGTCCTGGTTGTTTATTATCAGAAAAAGAATTGTTTTCAGCTGTTTGTTGGGGGGTAGAGTTTGAGTTATGATTGTTTTTAGGTTTATTGGCTAATTGATTAGATGATTGTTTAGAATTTTTTTGATCACTTTGCTTGTTATGATCAGATTGCCGTTCGTTTTGTTGCGATTGTTCAGACTTATTTTGCGTATTTTGATTATCTTTATTATCGCCAGAATCTTGACTGGTTTTTTTTTGTGAATTATTTTGTGAGTCTTTAGTTTTTCTGGAATTCTGATATTTTTCTAATAAAGATTTATTAAAACTTGCGTCTTTATTATTGGGGTCTAGCCGTAAAACTTTTTCATAATTAGCTATAGCTTCAGAAGTTTTGCCTTGTTTAGCTAATGCATTAGCGTAATTGTAAAGATTAATTGGGTCATGACTATTCGATAATAAAATTTCAGAATTATGGTAATCTTGTTTATTATATGCCGCAATAGCTTTCCAGTTTTTATTAGTAAAAATATCTGGGTCTATATTATTAGCTTTATCATGATCGGTTTTAATCTGTTGTGAGATTATTTGTTGTTTATTATACCATAGAGCACTAAATAAGTTATTTTTAGCATAAAGTTGATTGCTGCCTGGTGCTAAAATAATAATTAAAAAAAACAAAATACTAATTGAATTTCTTGATTTTGAAAAATATAGTAGAATAAAAGGCAAAGTAAAGAGCAAAACCCATGGTCCCATATCATACCATACTTCAGTTTCAGTAATATTTTGATCTTGCTCGTAATATTGTTTATAGATACTTTTACTATGGGTGATAATTTGTTTGATATCGCCATCATCATTAGTTAATTGCTGATATGAGCCTTTGCTTAATAAAGCTAGCTCTTTTAAGCTGTCTGCTGATTTATTTGAAGATTTATTAAAATTTATAATATTAATTGGTACTTGAGAGTCACCAAGTTTTTTTGATACCAGTAGGCTTTGACTATTAGCATCACTATCTGTTAATAGAATAATGCTAGATTTTTTTAGTCTTAAATTACTAATAATTTTCAAAGCTCTGGCTAGTCCAGTATCTACATTGTCACCTTGCGTGGGCATTATCAAGGGGTCAATGCTTGGGAGAATGTGAGCGATAGTCTTCTTGTCATTAGTTAACGGGATTAAATCAAAAGCATTTTTATTGTAGACTATTAACGCCAGCTGATCATCATGAAGATAATTTAAAAAATCATTAATTTTGTATTTTGCTCTTTGTAGCCTAGATGGTGTTACATCTGTTTTTTGCATCGACTCAGCAAGGCTTAGTATGATTATCCAAGAGTTTTTATTTTTATAAACAGGAATATCTTTTCTGATCCATGATGGACCAGACAAGGCAATTATAAATAGAGTGCCAATAAGAAAAGTTAAAAAATTAAAATTTTTGTTTAATTGAGTATTGTTTATATAAAGTGTACTGAGAATAGATTTATTGCATACTTGTGCCCAGCTTGAGGTATCTGATAAATTATTTTGATGATTTTTTTTTAAGATTTTTAAGAGAAATTTAATAAGAAAAATAATAAAAAAGGCTAAAAATAACCAAAGATAGCCTGGGCGTATGAAGTGAAAGTTGTTGATAATAGTTGTTATCTCATTGTTATGCATAGGAAATGGCTTTTGAAAATTAGAAAAAAAGTAATATAATAATACCAAGCGCTACAAGAAGTGGGTAAATAAAATATTCTGATTCTGGGCGTAATGTTTTATTTTCATCGCTAGTTGGCTCAAGGTTATTAATTTCGCTGTATATATTAGATAGGGCTTGTTTGTTGCCAGCATGGAAGTACTGGCCGTCAGTAAGGCGAGCTATTTCTTTTAATTGTTTTTCATCTAGACTCAGACCGGTTAAAATATCAAGTGGATTGTCGCTGGTTTGACCAATTCCAATAGTGTAGATTTTTATTTTGTGTTCAGCTGCAATTTTTGCTCCTTCTATAGGGTCCACGTCACCACTTGTGTTACTGCCATCGGATAATAAAATAATAAATCTAGTTTCAGTATTTTCTGGTTGATCTTTACCTGATTCAAGTCTTTTGACAGCCAAGCCAATGGCATCTCCGATAGCTGTCTTTTGGCCAGCAAAGCCTATTTGAGTTTTTTCTAAAAAATTATGCAAAGAGTCTTGATCTAGAGTTAAGGGTGAGCTTACGAAGGCTAATGAACCAAAAAAGATTAAACCAATTCTATCTGATTTTCGACTAGCTAAGAATTTATGTCCAATTTGTTTTACTACATCTAGTCGTGTTGCAGACGTGCCTGAGCCCATGTCGTCTGCCTGCATGCTACCGGAAATATCAATAGCAAGGATGATATCATGGGTGGGGATTTGTAAATTGATTGGTGAGTCAATCCATATGGGTCTCATAATAGCTAGAATAAAACTTAACCATAATAGTAATTTTAAAAAAATTTTAATGCTCCATTTTTTTTCGGTATTAAAAACATTAGGTTTAACATGCTGTATTAGATCATCATAAAATGGTAGTATCAAGCCATTGGGTGAAGAGATAAATTTTTTACTTTTTTTATAAAAAAAGTATTTAATTAATAAAGGTAATGGTAGCAGTATTATCAAGAAAGGCCATTGAAATTTTAACATGATTATCTAAATATTTTTTTTATCCATTGTTCAGTTAAAGCTATTAGTTTTACTATGTTATTCTGTAAATCTTGGTCGGAAAAAAAAATATTTTGATAAGCTAAGTTTAATATTTGTCCTTCATCTTGAGTAAATAAATTGGTTTTTCCTGTCGAGTTTAAAAAGACTAACCAGTCATTTCCTGATAAACTTTCAATGTTAATATTATTATGTTGGTTCTTTTTTTTATTAGAATAATGAGAATTATTAGAAAATTGTAATATGGCACATTTCTTTAAAAGAATATTTATTTTTTGGATTGTAATTAACTCATGAGAGATCTTATTGTTAGTATTAATATTATTAGTATCAATGGTACCAATATAATAAGTTTTAATTTCTTTAAGTTGCTTTAACGCAAGTTTTACTGGTTTTAATTGGTAGCTAAGATAAATCTTCTTTATTAATGCTTTGATAAGAGCTCCAAATGTGATGGTTACTAATAATAAAATTAATATAATAGCTGGAGCAGGTGGCCACCATAAGTTATCTTCTGGGAAATGAAGGTATTTTAATTGATCTAAAGTATTTACCAGGTCTGGATCTGTATTAATCATGGTAACTGTCATTGTAATTGTTGTGCTAGACTATAGGTCCAGTTTTGCTCGGAGATTATTTCAATCTTGTTTATATTTAACTTATTGATAATTTGAAAATAATTATAGAGTTTTTTATGAAAATAATTAAGCAGCAGATTTTGATTGCTTTTATTAATATTAAGAGTGCTGGCTTTATTCCCATTAGTTATATTATAAAAGCCACAAGGGATCTCAATTGTTTCTATAGGATCTACAATCCGAATAAGATGTACTTTATTATAGTAATTTAATTGTTCAATTTTTTTTATTACTAGATCATGGATATTAAGAAAATCACTGATAATAAAAATTCTATTATGTTTATTGTGTGAATTATTTGATTTTTCAAAAAGCTCTAAAGCATTATATAAATAGTCATGTCTGAAACTATTAAGATGCGTTTGTTGTTTATGAGAAGTAAAGCTTTTAATAATTTGGTTAAATAGAATTAAAATATTGTTTTTTGATAATTTTGCTTTAGTAAACTCTGTACAGTTATCAGAAAAGATTACTCCACCAATGTTGTTTTGTTCGTTGTAACCAAGCCAAGCTAATATGGCAGCAATTTTTGCTGCTATGACAGATTTTAAAGCAAATCTTGTGCCAAAATGCATGCTGTTGCTTAAATCAAGGATGATATAATTGTTTTCGCCTTTTTCTTCGTGGTAAAGTTTAGTATATGTTTTATCATGTCTTGCTGATAATCGCCAATCTATGTGTCTTACATCATCGCCAGGTTGGTAAATACGGGATTCAGCGTATTCCATGCCACGACCAAATGCTCTTGTAAGATTATTTGCAGTCAACGAAGAAGACTTTTTATTAAGACTTAACTTTAATTTTTTTGCAATGAACTGTGCTGATAGCAGGTCTTCCATAGTGACTGTACAAGCAGCGTCGGTCATAACTATGGTACCGGAACTTTATGCAGAATATTAGCAATGCAATCATCTTTACTTACTTGTTCTGCTTCAGCTAAGTAAGTTAGTATAAGACGGTGTCTTAGGATATCAGGCGCCATGGTTTTGATATCTTCTGGAATAACATAATCACGGTTATTGAGCCAAGCTACGGCCCTAGAAGTTCTAGCTAAAGCTATAGTGGCTCTAGGACTAGCGCCATATTGGATAAATCTTTCACCACCAGTATATTTTTTCTCATCACGTGTGGCCAGAACCAAATGAATTATATAGTCTTCTAGTGGGTCACTAATATGGATATCCAGAACTTGCTTCCTAGCCTCTAGGATTTGCTCTATAGATAAGATTTGCCTAATATCTGGAAAACTTTGAATGGATTGCTTGGTCTCCTGTTGGACACATTTTAAAATTTCTTTTTCTGTATTAATACAAGGATATTTTATATTAACATGCAACAAAAACCTGTCTAATTGTGCTTCTGGTAGTTGATATGTACCATGTTGTTCTATGGGGTTTTGAGTAGCCATGACCAAAAATAAATTAGGTAAGGGGTATGTTTTTCTACCAATGGTAACTTGTCTTTCTCCCATAGCTTCTAATAGTGCTGATTGTGCCTTAGCAGGAGCTCTATTTATTTCATCAGCTAGGATTAAGTTATTAAAAATAGGGCCATGTTCAAAGCTAAATTCCCCAGATTGAGGACGGTAGATCTCTGTTCCTGTTATATCTGTTGGAAGTAAATCTGGCGTAAATTGAATTCGTTGAAAGCTTGTATTGATATATTGGCTGAGTGTTTTGATCGCTTTAGTTTTTGCTAATCCAGGAGCTCCTTCTACTAACAGGTGTCCATCAGCCAATAAAGCTACAACTAACTTAGTGAGTAACTCATCCTGTCCAATAATATGTTGAGATAAATTAGTCTTTAGGTTCAAAAAACGATCTACTAATTCAAAATCTGCGTCACTGTTTGATTTTTTCGATCGTGGTTTAGATGAATTAGATAAATTACTAGTCTCAGTCATGGTTTGTTGTATATATCTTAATTTTAATCCTAATCTCAATCCTAATCACTTACAGAGCGAACAAGTTATATTTATTCTGTTCTGACTTTATAGTCACTCTGTACGATGTTTTTCTCTAATCTCATCTAGTGTTTTACATTCTATACACATTGTGGCTGTAGGTCTTGCTTCAAGTCTACGGATACCAATTTCTATACCACATTCTTCGCAATAGCCATAGTCTTTAGATTCAATTTTGGCAATCGTGCTTTCAATTTTATCCATTAATCGTCTTTCACGATCTCGTGTTCTTAGTTCTAAACTAAACTCTTCTTCTTGTGTAGCGCGATCTGCTGGGTCGGCAGCATTATGTGTTTCATCCTGCATGTGATGCACAGTACGATCCACTTCTTCCATGAGTTTTTGTTTCCAGTTTTTAAGAATTTTTTTGAAATGATCAAGTTGTTTGTCATTCATGTACTCTTCATTAGGTTGTTCTTTGTAGGCAACAAATCCTTGACTAGATAAATTCAATTCAGGTTTGGCTGCATTATTTCCATTGGACATGCATGTTCTCCTAGTTTTAAAAACATACGGTGTGAATATTTGTATTTTATAACATAACATTATACAGAATTGCAATTCTATAGAGCTATTTTGGGAGCTATTTTTATTTTAATTATCAGTAAGATATTTACTATGAATGAAGATTGATTATTGCTCTAAAGTAACCAATAATTAGTGTAGTAAATAACAAATATGGGTGTGCCCAATATTAGGAATATTTATGAGGTTTATGAATGCGTTGCAATGTGCTGTTTTTTTGCGTAGAAAATCTCAAAGTATCATAGAGGCAGATTATAACGCTACAAAAATTAATATATTTTGTCCTAATTCCAGCAGATTAGAAAATTGTGCTGTATTAGGCAGTCGTATTTGGTACTCTCCTCCAGTTTATGTCCCTTGCTATGTCCCCCCCATTTGGCAATTACTAGAGGTAGATTTAGGGCAGTTGGTATTAGTTAATGACAAGTTATGTTCATATTTATTTATAGAAGGTCTCAGTACGACAGAGATCAGACTTGATAAAAAAGTTATTCATGATCTTGTGGTGGAACAAGATGCGACTTTATTTAAAGACTATAGTTACGATTTTAGAGTTCAAGATGTAAAAAATGATATTAATTATTACGTAAATATCACAGGTAGTTCTTACAATATCTATAATAAAGCCCAGGATGTGAGCTTAAACTTATTTCCAGAGCCTAATTACACAGATATGCGATCGGAGCTCTATGATTTAATTCATGCTAAGCAGTTAGGTTACAATGCTATTTTGTGTTGTTTTATATTAAATTCAGGGGTCGAAAAGCTATACTTAACTGATGTATATGACAAACAATATGCTGACTTATTAAAAACAGCACTAAAAAATGGTGTAAAATTAATAGGTTACAGTATGTCAGTTCATGAGTCTGAAATTAAAATAGATCGAGCGATATCGATTGATGATTTGGAATTTTAACAGCATTTGTTTTTTTTACATTGTTTAAATATATGGTAAAATCCTGGGTTTATCCTATTATTTGATTAATCACTGTTGATTAGAGGCTAAGATGTTTGAACGTGCTAATAAGAAGTATATATGTATGCTTTGCGGTTTAATTTATGATGAGCAAATGGGTTGGCCAGAGGATGGGATTGCCCCTGGAACACGCTGGGAAGATGTCCCCAAGAACTGGATCTGTCCAGATTGCGGAGCAGGCAAGGAAGACTTTGAAATGGTTCTTATGGATGAAGTCGGTTAAACCTACTTTTGCCCATTGTAATCTAAAAAGCTAAAATGGTTTTATTACAGTTAAGATTACTATAATAAATAAGAAAATAGTGGGCACTTCATTATAGAATCTGTAAAACCTTTGAGAAAGGTTATTAGAGCCGTTAATAAAGTTATGAAGTAATTTCCCGCAATATAAATGATACAACCAGAGTAGTAACACTAATGTTATCTTTGCGTGCATCCATCCTGCGGTTTTGAATGTTAGTAACCCCATCACAGTGTATTTATAAAGCAGCAATAAGCCAAGTACAGTTGTTAAAACTGCGCTAGGCATCATGATGTAATAATATAATTTATACTCCATGAGAGAAAAGCGATTATAGTCTTCATTTTTTGAAGAATCACGAGGGTTAATTTCGCAATGATAGACAAAAAGGCGTGGCAGGTAAAACAAACCGCTAAACCAAGCCACCAAAGCAATTATGTGAAAGGCTTTTATCCAGAGTATGTGCATAATGCTAGAAGTAATAAATAATCAGATGACTATAAGTCATTTAATCTTTATAATCAATTTTATTTTGAATTTTGCGTATGCTATATATTACTATATGTATATCGTATCTCTTTGACTTAATTGTATTGGAGAAAAGATGCTATTCTTTTTTAATAAAAACAATAAAGATAAAATAAAGCTGTATACAAACAGGGTTATTAAACTAAATGTTCCCTGGTATAAAAATCCTACTATTATGATTGCTTCGGTTGTTATTATAGTTTCTATGTGTAGTAGTTATTTATATCTTAATTATAGTCTTCAAAATACATTGAAGCAGTTATCAAAAGTTTCTAGAAAGTACAATAGTTTGTCAGATAAGTACGATGATCTTAAGGTAAGCAAGGTAAAATTGCAGCGTGAACTTGAAATAGTTCAGCAAAGCCAAGTAAAAATTAAAGATAATTTGCTTAGCATGCATCAACAATCACAAGACTTAACTGAGCAGGTAGATTTATATAAAAGAATTATGGCTCCGGATGGTATAGATGCTAATATATCAATTGAAAATGTACATTTACGGAGAATAAATGAAACGAACGATTATTATTTGAGTTTTGTTTTACTACAATTAAGCAAGAAAAAAACTAGAGTTGAGGGTTTGGTGGATTTTAATTTAAATGGCCAGATTGATCAGAAGCCTAAAACTATTGCTTATAGTAAAATTGCCGTAGATAAAAAATTTCCTATGAGATATAGATTCAGTGATTTTCAACAGATTAATGAAAAAATAACATTGCCACAAGATTTTCAAGTGAAAAATTTGATTATAACTGTTACAGATAATAAACTAAAACAAACGAAGAAAACCAACTTTGATTGGTCATCTGTAGGAGGGCAAGAGATACATGTGGCTAAAAATTAGAAGAAATAAAAAATGCCTTAAGGCTGAGCATGATAAAATAAAAGCAACCCAACATATGGACACGCTGGTAGGACCTATGACTACTCTGCATGGTGATATCACCTTTGCTAGTGGGTTGCATGTTGATGGAGTTATTCATGGAGACATAAGTTCAGCGTCTGAATCTAATTCTTTGCTTGTAGTTGGCAACTCTGCTAAAATAACGGGGGATATTAGAGTACAACGCGCGGTAGTAAATGGCTTTATCATGGGTAATTTGTACGTCTATGAGCATTTAGAATTAGGTGAAAAGGCCATAATTGTAGGTAATGTTTATTATAACTTACTCGAAATGGCTGTAGGTTCAGAGATTAGAGGGGCGTTATTACCTAATATTAAAAAAGCTCCTAATAAGCTCTTAGAAGATCATAGTCAGCCCAGGGGGGATGGGTGTGAGCAGCAGCACGATCATTCTGGCTCAGAGGTAGAAAAGAAATCTGAAGTTGAACTTACTGTAATCTAAAAGGTCTTAGTAACGTGGTAATGATGTAATTTTATTGGAAGTAGTAATTATGGCACAAAATCAACTTGAGCTGGAATCGTCAGGTGAAATTAATTTTACTCAAAACGCGGCTAATAAAGTAGGTGATCTTATCTGTGAAGAAGGGAATCTTAACTTAAATCTTAGGTTATATATTACTGGTGGTGGCTGCTCTGGCTTTCAATATGGCTTTGCTTTTGATGAAAATATTAACCCTGATGATATGGTTGTTACAAAAAGCTATAAAAATGCCCCAGATAAGTTAACACAAGTGAAATTGTTGGTTGATCCCCTAAGCTTGCAATACTTAGAAAGCTCGGAGGTGGATTATCGAGAAGATCTACAAGGTGCTCAGTTTGTCATTCGTAATCCTAATGCAAAGACCACTTGTGGTTGTGGTTCGTCTTTTAGCATGGATGAATAGCCCGTTTTTTTCTATGTAACTATTTGTTAGTATTCAATCAGTTAGACTATTTATGAAACTAAACAAAGAAGAGTAACCGTTCATATAGCATTCATCAAATTAGCATATAATACCCCATAGTTTGATAATATATTTTTAATTCTAAAGAGAAGCTAATGATGAAATTTAAGTCGATACTACTTGTTCTTCCTATGGTGATGTGTGTCATGGCAGCATGCTATATTCCCTCTAGCCTAGGTTTAGCTAAACCTTTGGTAAAATCAGAATATAACTATGCTGATAAAATTATAGGTAAATGGAAAACTCCTGAGAAGTTTACGCATGGAATTGGCTCTTATTCAATGTTTACTTTTTACAATAATGGCGATTTTAGAATAACTATACATAGTAAGTGTTGTGGCAAGAAAGAATATGAAGTTGTGGCAATTACGAATGGAGTATGGCAAGTTAAAAATGAAAACTTACTTTTTGAGGTGACTTCATCCAGTGAGCCTATTCTTAGTGAAATTTTTCATAAAACATATTTTAAAATAGAATATATAAATAATAAATCTTTGCTAATGGGTGATGATCTGGAATTAGAAAGATTGCATTCTTATTAGTTTAGCGAGTTGTGCTTTGCTTAATGCGTAGCATTTTATTGTGACTTAACAGCCGGAGCAGCTTTTAGCTGTAATTTGTATATGAATAAAGAAGATATCAGAAAAAAGCTTGCTTTCAACTCCGCATTAGCAACTGCAGAGGCACAAATTGATGCACTATTAGATTTAGCCACAACAATAGGTGTGGGAAAAGTATATTCGATTATTTTTGCGTTAGAAGATTTACATCGATCTGAATGTGGACTTGCCAATATTGAAATTTTTCAAGAATTAATTGACTTACGGGAAAAGGCGAGAGAGTTTAGATGTGCAATCTCGATCTTAGTTAAAAGAGGGTTGATTTGTGACGACATTAAGACGCTATCACAAATTTTCACACTTAGTTTAAGGGTAGCTGATGATTTTATAGAAAATGCCGAACCACTTGAAAAACTGCTTCAGTTAAATCCCTCAGTAGATACCCCAAGAATTCGGATAATGTTAATGGCGTCTATAGATAGGGCAGGTATAAATTCGGGATCTTATATAAGACTTATTTGTGACATTCTTGCTGTTCTTCATGAATTAGCTCCAACGCTAGTTGATGAATCTAACATGGAAAGATTAATAACATCAGATAATATTAAACTAATAGGTGTAATTACTAAAATCAAAAAATATCGAGATATCTTAGCCAGTTATTCTACTTTCGAAGCAAGAAGTTACTTATTAACTCAAGAAGGATTTATGAGCTTTTTCTCCCCTGGCCCCATGGGAATTAGAGGTTTAAACAGTATCCAAAAAAAAATAATTGACGGGGTGCTCCTTTTTACTTTTGGTGATATTGATTCACTTCTCGATATCAAAGATAGAATATTAGCGTTATCTGCAATTATTTCGCCGGATATTGAGTCTAAGTCATATCTTGTAGGACTTGGAGCTTGGGATTCTATACAACAAATTAGAGATATTTTAGCTCATGAATGTCCCCAGAATCGTAGTACAAGCGATCCATATTTGGGCAATCCAAATCCAGATACGCATGTTGTGTTTAGAGATGCTGATGGCAACCCATCCACAGAAATGATAGGTTTATTAGGTTTAACCGCACGCCAAGATAAGTTTCACCTGCCGACAACCAAAAAAGATGTTGTTCAGTACATAAGTACTCACGAAAAATTAATTTGATATTTATCTCCGATGCTAACTAAAATAT
>CAZSRF010000040.1:0-17055 GCA_964609155.1 uncultured Gammaproteobacteria bacterium
CGCCACTTCCCCTGAAGGGGAAGAAAACAAACTCACTATGGCTGAAGGGTTACAAAATATATATCTTCCAATACATTATTCAAATTTTTATCTTAAGCGGCTCTCTGTTAGATTTCAGAGCCAATGATCACTTCCTCACCATAGCGTCCATTTAATGGCATCACATGGTTATCTTGAGAATTAGGTGAACGCATGATTCTAATTCCTCGAATGTTCGCAGCTTTTGCAGCAGCTATATCACCATCAGAATCGCCATAGAAAATTTTAATATTATTATCCAAAATAGCTTTAGTTTTACCTGGTTTTTCTGGATTGAGAGCTTTTAAACCAAGATACATGACCTTATGAGGATTTTTAATATCAAAAGCTTTAGCTAGAGTACCAGTCATTGTTTCAGGTTTATGCTTGCTAGCTTCACGAGCGGTAATAAAAAATATATTATCACCACGGCGCTTATGCATTTCTATGAGTTCTTTACCTACATTTTTGGGGGGGCTTAAGTTTCCACTGCGATTCATATGATCCCAAAATTCTTGTAGAGTTGAGCATGTAGGCCTATAAGGTTGGTTATCATTTGGACAATATTTTTCATAGTATAATTCAAAGGAGACCTTAGGAAATAACAAGGTATCATCGATATCAAATCCTACATTAATAGGGGGGGTGTTTTTAAGACTATTTTCGATTTGTTCGACAGTTGTCCATTTCACAGATGAAGTTAATTTAATTTTCGGGTGTACTATTATCTTTGGCTCTAAATAGTAAAATGATGCTCCCAATGTCAGTACAGCTCCTGCCAACAGACCAGCAACAAATTTACGTGGCATATACCCCCTCCAATTTTAGTTAATAATTTATTGTAAATGTTATTTACTATATTTACTATTCACTAACTCACTTACTGAGTCTGTTGAACACTTAAATTCTAAAGAACTATATTAACAGAGTTAGGGGTAATAATTAAGAAAATATTTCAAAAGAGCTTGTAAGTCTATGTTATCTGATTGATTAATTATGATTTTAAGCTATAATAAACGACATAAATAAAATCGGAGGGTTTTTAAAATGACGATGCTAGTTGTGCTACTTGCTGTGGGATTTGTATTAGTTGTAGTTGTAGGTATCTATAATGCTCTTGTTGCTATTAAAAACCAGGTAGCCAATGCATGGAAGCAGATTGATGTTCAATTAAAACGTCGTCATGATTTAATACCTAATCTGGTTAATCTAACCAAGGATTACATGGCTTATGAGCAAGAAACTCTTAAGAAAGTTATAGAAGCGCGTAATTCAGCGGTTAATGCGAGTAATACGCATGATGCTATTGTAGCTGAGAATGGTCTTACACAGGCCTTGGGGAAGATGTTTGCTTTAATGGAAAATTATCCTGATCTAAAAGCCCAGCAAAATGTTGCACAATTAATGGAGGAATTAAGAAGTACTGAGAATAAAATAGCCTTTGCCCGGCAGCATTATAACGACAGTGTTATGTCAATGAATAATAAGGTTCAGAGTTTTCCATCTAATTTGGTAGCAAAATCTTTTGGTTTTCACGAGCAAGAATATTTCCTGGTTGCTGAGGCAGAAAAAGCAGTGCCTAATGTTAGTCTTAGGTAATTATATATCGCACTAATTGAGAAATTAAATTAGTATGATTGACAGCAAGTTACATAATACAGATTTTGGAAAAGCTATCAGAAAAAATAAGAGGAAATGTCTTATCCTCGTTGGGAGCTTATTATTATTACTGATGACAGTTGGTTACATACTTGGCAGTTATTTAGATTATGAATATCTGCAAAGTACTCGCTATCATGAATATGTCTATTTTAATCGCTATTATTTATCCCAAGGTTACGCTAATACTCATCAACTTACTTTCCCAACGTCACTTACAAAAAGCCAGTTATTATTTTTAAACGAGCCCTTTTGTCATTTAAGTGAGCTTGGGATTCGTTTCAGTGTAGTAACTTTGATACTAGGCATGTTATGGTCGGTTTTTGCAATATTATTTGGTGGAAGTATTATCTTATCAACATCAGGAGCAACAAAAATTGATGATACCAATAAAAATCATAATCCAGAATATGCGGTATTATCGAATGTATTAGAAGAAATGTCTTTAGCTGCAGGTATAGTAACGCCGCAGTTGTATTTAATAAACACGGAAGTTATGAATGCTTTTGCAATTGGCATGAAAATTAATAATTCTGCAATTTCAGTTACCAAGGGACTGCTTGATAATTTAACACGCGAAGAATTACAAGGTGTAATAGCCCACGAGATTAGTCATATTATCAATTATGATACAAGATTTCAAACTTTAATGACTAGCATGGTGGGTTTAATTATAATACTAGCTGATGTGGGTCAAAGAATGGTGTTTTACAGTCGTCCTGTTAAAGAAAGCTCAGATCGGGATACAAAAGCGGCAATATTGAAGTTTATTGTTGTAGCTGTTTTTTTTGTTATTGCTCCATTTGTTGCCTTAATAGTGCAAGCGATGGCAACTCGTGAAAGAGAGTATTTAGCTGATGCTACAAGTGTAAAATTAACAAGAAACCCATTAGGGCTGATTTCAGCTTTACATAAGTTGCATGAGAATTCTCAGCCATTTGATGGAGCTAATAAAGCAAATCAAAATTTATTTATCGTTAATCCTTTTGAGAATATAAAGAAAAAAAGTTTTAGATTGTTTTCTACTCACCCTGATGTGCTTGATAGGATAGAGCGATTGCGGAATTTGGATAAATAACAGAATATTAATATTATTGGAAGTTTTATATGATCTTTTGTTTTATTGTGAAAGATGGTTTCATATGGTAAGAATTGCATTAGGAGTAGAATACGATGGAACAGATTATAATGGTTGGCAAAAACAAACAGAGCCTGCATTTATTCAAACTATTCAAAAAGTATTAGAAGAAAGAATAAGTCAAATAGCAGACGAACGTATCTCAATTATATGCGCAGGCAGAACAGATGCCAAAGTGCATGCTACAGGCCAAGTAGTCCATTTTGATTATGATAATAACAGAAAAAAAATTAGAAACCAGAATGCTTGGATAATTGGAGTTAACAGTATTTTACCACGTACTATTTCAATAACGTGGGCTGAAGAAGTGTCAGATGATTTCCATGCCAGATATAGTGCACTTTCAAGACGATACCAATATTATATTTATTGCCAACCATATAGCAGGCCCTTGTTGCGCAATAAAGCATTATGGGTATACAAAAATTTAGACATTGTAAGCATGCAGACTGCTTGCCAATATCTAGTAGGGCAGCAAGATTTTAGTAGTTTTCGGAGCTCTGAATGCCAAGCGAAAAATCCGGTTAGAAATATTATTTTTGCAGAAGTGAAAGTTATTAATAACTTTATAGTCGTTGATATAAAAGCAAATGCTTTTTTACATCATATGGTTCGTAATATTGTGGGATGTTTAATACAAATTGGATTAAAACATAAACCTGTAGATTGGTTGCAAGAGGTTATACAAGCCAAAGATAGAACTCAAGCTGCAAAAACTATTGCGGCACATGGGTTATATTTGATTGATGTGGAGTATCCAAGCTTGTTTAATATAACAAAGAATATAATTTACCCATTTGAAAATTGATTTACTGCAATGATAGATTTACAGACTAATAACAACTGTTCCAACAAAAATTGTAAATAAAGATAATTTTTGATAAAAAGTCAGTGTTTCTTTGTAAATAAGAACAGCCATGGCTACCATAACCATGCTTCTGAGTGAAAAAATAGCTGCCACAACACTGGCTGGGCCAATTTTAAGTGAATAGGCGTATAATTCAAGCCCACCATAAGAAAACAATCCAGCAGCACAGCCAAGAAGTATAGCACCTTTAGTAGTGTGTGCGAGATCTGTTTTTCTTCTGGGAATAAACTTCATGCCAAACAGGATTAAAGAAAATAAATAAGCATAAAATAGAACTAATGTATTATTAAGACCGATTTCCTGAGTAATTTTAAGCCCACCATTGCGTAAAAAAACAAATATAATAGCAAGAAAGATAAAGCTGTACCATTTGGGATCTTTAATGCCTAGTGATTCTCTTGGATCTAAAGATAAAAAAGCACAGGATAAAATAAATAAAGCTATGGCTATAATTTCAGTGTTCTTTAAGTTTTCATCAAAGATAAACACAGACATAATGACTATTAATATTATATTTAAATTAATAAGGGGTGATGTGATACTGGCGGGGCCCGTAGCTAAAGCCCGTACTGTATAGTCATTACCAACTGCTGAGCCTATTCCTACTAGAATACTGCTAGCAATGACTAGCAAAGATAATTCCCATTGTTGTTGAATAATTAGAGATAAAGCAAATAAAATCGTTCCTGTAACATACATGCCAAATAGCATAGGGTGAGAATGGTGGCCGCGTTCGCAACCTACTTTTAATAAAAAACCTGAAAAACCAAATACAAGGGCGCTAGTAAAGGAGGAAAATAACCAAATCATAATTATATATTCTTTAAGCTGCAGCTGGAAAACATTGTAAGCAACAACCACTTTCGATATTCTGAATAAAATTATCGACAGAGGCATGAGATGCTATTAATTTATTTTGATTTAATCCTTGCGCCAGATAATCTATTTTATTAATCATTGATGCTATTTCTATAATGTTTCTCATAATAATGGATTCGAAACCCATTAGCTTGCCTAAACAATACCATGGGACTATAACATAAGGTACATCTTGGCTAATGTATCTTTCAGATAAAGATCTAGGACATAATTTTTGTGCATTATGTATAGGGGTCTTTGTAAAAAAATCATAAATACTTGGAAATTTATTACCATAAAATTCGGACATTAATGTTAAATAGCTTGGCAGCTGAAAATTATATAAATTACCAATATGGCGGCGGTCGTTATCTAATTGTTCTAGTAGAATACTGGTATGTTCAGAAATACCTTCTTTATAGAAATAAAATAAATCTTTATTCTGACCAATCCTTCCAGCATTAAATAATGCTGAGATAGGATGGCTTATTCCACTAGTGATATTTAAGCCTAGTTGTATAGGGTTTTTATAACTTGATAGTTTTGTTGGGAATATGTTGTCTAATTTTTTAAGTAACTCATCAGTTCTCGAAGCAGGTATACTGGCTATACCCATAGTGTTTTTAATACCAAAGATATCTACTGAATAGCCAGTGTCATCTACTCGACAAGCATATGGCAAAGATGATATATCAGCCAAAATGCATTTGGAATGAATGTTTTCTTTTTGTAGTGTGTTATTGAAAATAATGCTTGAAAAATTACCTGCAAGTGTAATTATTTTATGAGAAGATGTGATAAAAGGTAATAGTTTTTTAAAAATGGCTTCATGTGCGAAGCTAGGAGTAACAATAAAAATAAATTCTGAATTAGATAATGCCTGAGCATAGTCATACGTGAGTTGATGTATTGTAGTCTGAAATTTTTGTTGATTGACGTGGTCGTTAATATGTATAGTATTATTATTTAATTTTATAAAACTCGAGAATCCGGGGTGATCAAGATCTGCACATAATGTTATTTGATTGTTTTGTTTTGAAAAATGGGCTGCAAGTGCAAGCCCTCCGTGACCAGCTCCAATTATAGAAATCTTTAACATATTATCCTCCCATGGGCTATGGTACAATTATATGGTACAACTAAAAGATAAATAAAAAAGCAACGTCCTATAATGTTAGTATATTAAATAACATTTGTAAAAAATCTTATTTAAAATTTTTTATAATTCTGATAGTATTTAGCACTAAATAAATTTATAAGTTGCATAAAGAAAATTTAAGCTTAAGGAGGCGGGATGCTCTTAGCATACCTAACAGGGATAATACTTTTAATTTGGATTTTACTTTTTTATAACTTGCCTGCATTTTTGTGGTTTCTGTCTTCCACTGCTATTGTATTTATTAGTTATTATAATTATAAGTTTTTAGCTTTAACTTGGGTAAATCTGTTTTGGATTTCTTTAGTATATTGTATTTTTTCTAGTATTTTGCTCGTTTTATCTGTAAAAACTATCCGACGTCATCTCATTACTAAAAATATTTTACCAAAATTAAAAAAACAATTACCTAAAATATCTTCTACAGAAGAACAAGCTATTGAAGCAGGAGATGTTTGGTGGGAAGGAGATATATTCAGCGGTAAGCTAGATTGGTCTAAATATAATGACTATAAAATTCAAGCACTAACCGTGCAAGAGCAAGATTTTTTAGACACTAAGGTTAATGGGCTTTGTGAATTATTAAACGAGTGGGAGATCATGAATAAACATAAAGATCTTAGCTCAGAAGCATGGCAATATATCAAAGAGCATAAATTTTTAGCCATACATATTCCAAAAGAGTATGGTGGCTTGGAGTTTTCTGCTGCAGCACATTCAGCAATAGTCACCAAAGTTGCAACTAAAAGTATCACGGCAGCGGTAACTATCATGGTACCAAATGCATTAGGACCAGGTGAATTATTAATGCATTATGGCAATCTAGAGCAAAAGGCTTATTATTTACCACGGTTAGCTAATGGTGATGAGATTCCTTGTTTTGCCTTAACATCGCTACATGCTGGAAGTGATGCAGGTGGAATGCTTGATTACGGTGTGATCTGTAAACAAATCTATAATGATAAAGAAATTCTCGGCATAAAACTTAATTTTTCTAAACGATATATAACGTTAGCCCCTGTAGCTACGGTAATGGGTTTAGCTTTTAAATTATATGATCCAGAACAGCTATATAGTAAAATCACAGAGTTAGGGGTGACTCTTGCTTTAATTCCTACTAACACCCCAGGTATAGAAATTGGCAAAAGACACTTAGCTATGATGGTTCCATTTCAAAATGGTCCTATTAGAGGAAATGATGTTTTTATTCCTATGGACTATATTGTTGGTGGTACTGATTATATTGGAAAGGGCTGGTTCATGCTAATGGAATGCCTTTCTGGTGGCAGAGGGATATCACTGCCGGCATTGAGCGCTGCTACTTGTCAAGTATCATATTTATCGAGTGTTATCTATAGTAGCTTACGTGTACAGTTTAAAACAGCAATCGATCAACTTGAGGGTATTGAAGAGCAATTAGCAAAATTAGCAGGATATAATTTTATCTCTAATGCTGTAAGAACTCTTACCGTAAGTGCTATAGATCATGGTTTGAAACCTGCAGTTATAAGTGCTATTACTAAGTATCATTTGACAGAGTTTGCACGCAAAGCTATAAATTGCGCTATGGACATTCATGCTGGTAAGGGTGTTATGAGTGGTCCAAAAAACTATTTATCTAGTCCTTATATTGCTAATCCTGTGGCTATAACTGTTGAAGGCGCGAATATTTTAACAAGGAATCTTATTATTTTTGGACAAGGTGCTTTTCGTGCTCATCCTTTTGTGTTAGAAGAAATTCTTGCCCTTAAAGAAAGAAATTCTAGCTATGCGTTAAGACGTTTTGATAAGGTATTATTTAAACATATTAAATATACTTTTAGTACATTAACTAGACTAAAAACTTATAACTTGCAACGAGTTTTTTATAAAATTACCAAGAGTAATGACTGGTTAAAAGCTTATCAAAAAGATCTTACTAGACTTTCATGCGCCTTAGCATTAGCTACAGATATGGCTTTATTATTTATTGGTGGCAAATTAAAAACCAAGGAAAGATTGTCAAGTAGGTTAGGGGATGTAGTAAGTTACATTTATATGGGGATTTGTGTTATAAAATATTATCAAAATCTTCCCCATAAAGATGAATATCAACATATCACCAAATGGTGCTTGGATTATTGTTTATATCAGGCGCAAAAAAGCTTAGTAGATTATACCAGAAATTTTCCGACAAGAATAATTGGCGTATGGTTAAGAGTAGTTATGTTTCCTTGGGGGCTAAGTTATAAAAAGCCTAATGATAGGCAAGATGCTAGTTTAAATAAGGCGTTAAATTTATCAGATCCATTAGTTAGCTTGGTGTATTCTGGAACGAAAGATAATAACCTATCGCCAGTTGATATCTTAGTTCAAACATATAAACAGAAGAATGAAATACATGAATCTTTAAATTTATTGTATAATTTCGCGGCAGAGAAGAAAATTATCTTTTCTAATGATCTCTCTAAAATGTTAGCAGAAGCTTTTGAAAAAAAATTAATTGCAGAGACGGAATTTAAAAAAATAAAAGATTATGCTGATAATGTACAAGAAATAATCAACGTTGATGAATTTGATAGCTTATAAATTGTAAGAGATTTGTAGATAATAAATATAAAGTAATAAATATTGGATAAACCTATGCGTAATGTCTATATAGTAGATGGCACAAGAACCCCATTTTTAAAAGCTAAAGGAAAACCAGGTGAATTTGTGGGATCAGATTTAGCTGTTCAAACGGGTAAACAATTACTTTTACGGCAAAATTTTTCACAAGATCTAATTGAAGAGGTTATTATTGGTTGTGCTATGCCTGGTGCTGATGAGGCTAATATAGCTAGAGTTATAGGTTTAAGATTGGGATTGCCTGAGCAAACCACCGGGTGGACAGTCATGCGCAATTGTGCTTCTGGATTGCAGGCTGTAGACAGCGCCTATAAAGATATAGCCATAGGGCGTTATGATATCGTATTAGCTGGTGGCACAGATGCTATGAGTCATACTCCCTTATTATATAATGCAAAAATGGTAAATTTTTTTGCAAAACTCAATACTAAAGGAACTATTTTAGATAAAGTTAAAACATTATTAAGTTTTCGGCCAAGCTTTCTTGCACCCATTATTTCTCTTGAACGGGGTTTGACAGATCCTATTGTTGCTATGAATATGGGGCAAACAGCAGAAGAGGTGGCATTTAGATTTAATATAAGTCGTAAAGAGATGGATGAATATGCTGTATCTAGTCATAAAAGATTAGCAGATGCAATCAGCCAAGATATTTTATCAGAAGTGACGCCTTTATATAGTCCATCTGGCCAAGTATATATGTCTGATGATGGATTAAGAAGAGATAGCAATGTTAACAAACTTGCAACATTAAAACCTTTTTTTGATAAAAAATATGGAGAAGTTACTCCAGCTAATAGTTCACAAATTACTGATGGTGCAGCTTTGCTATTGCTTGCTAGCGAAGATGCTGTAAAAAAACACAATCTAAATGTTATAGCTAAAATTAAAGATATCAATTGGGCTGCTTTAGATCCTAAAGTCATGGGATTAGGGCCTGTCTATGCTAGCACGCCACTATTAGTACGCAATAATTTAAATCTAGAAAATATAGACTATTGGGAAATTAACGAAGCATTTGCTGCTCAAGTATTAGGCTGTGTTGCAGCATGGCAAGACGAAGAATTCTGCAAAAAAGAACTAAATTTAACAGAGTCTTTTGGGACAGTTAATCTTGATAAGTTAAATGTCAATGGAGGTGCAATTGCACTAGGTCATCCTATAGGTGCAAGCGGGGCAAGAGTAACATTAAGAGCTGCAAAATTATTAAAGGCGAATAATAAAAAATATGCTGTTGCGAGTCTTTGTATAGGTGGAGGACAGGGAGGAGCAATTTTACTGGAAGCAGCTTAATTTTTGAGTAGCAGTGAAAAGATTAAAGATATTAAAATATTAAAAAACAGTAGATATTATGAATAATAAAATATATAACGACTGGCATTATAAGCTAGATGCTGACAGCATCCTGTGGCTTGCATTTGACAGAAAAGGGAAATCAGTCAATAGCTTATCACAAGCGGCTGTTAAAGAATTGGGTGTTATTTTAACAAAATTACTGGCTAATAAATTAGAAACACTTGATGATAATAAAGTTGCTGGGTTAATTATTTATTCTGGTAAAGATACTGGTTTTGTTGCTGGAGCTGATGTAACTGAGTTTACGACAGTGAAATCAGTGAATGATGCAAAAGAATTACTAGAAAATGGTCGTAATGTTTTTAAACAACTAGAAAACTTGCCGATTCCCACGGCTGCTATGATTGATGGCTTTTGTTTAGGTGGGGGTTGTGAGTTATCTTTGGCATGTGACTACCGTGTGGTTTCAGATAAAATAGGTACTAAAATAGGATTGCCTGAAGTTATGTTAGGTATTATCCCAGGTTGGGGAGGCACTGTAAGATTGCCAAAACTGATTGGAGGACTAAATGCCTTACCTATGATGATGCAGGGTAGAGCAGTAAACGGCCTACAGGCCTATAAAATGGGTTTGGTTGATGCTTGTGTGCCTATCAGGCAATTAAAAAAAGCAGTTAAAATACTAGTAATGAATAAAGCTGGGGCAAAAAATAAATATGTCAAAAAGTTAGGCTTTTTAGCAAGTTTATCTAATCAAGCACCTTTTAGAAATATATTTACATATTTTGCTCGCAAGCAACTTGTTGCTAAAGCTAAAGAAGAACATTATCCCGCACCTTTTGCGATTTTAAATAATTTTGAAAAATATGGTATAGATAACTTTGAGAAATCTTATGCTGCTGAGCTCTCAGCAGATCTTAAATTAATAGAGCATAGCACTACAAAAAATTTACTGCGTGTTTTTTTCTTACAGGAAAAACTAAAAGAATTTGCAAAAAAAGCAGACAAAAAAATTAAGCACGTGCATGTAATCGGTGCTGGCACCATGGGTGGTGATATCGCAGCTTGGTGTGCTTTTAGAAACATTAAAGTTACATTACAAGACCAGAGTTATACAGCTATTGCTCCTGCAATGGGGCGCGCTTTTAAATTGTTTAAGAGCAAGGTTAAAAAAGATCACTTGGCCAATCTAATGCTTGATAGGATAACGCCAGATGTAGATGGCTTTGGTATTAAACATGCTGATTTAATTATAGAAGCAATATTTGAAGATTTAAAAGTTAAACAAGATTTATTTGTTCATTTAGAAAAAGAAGCAAAGCCAGATGCTTTGTTAGCAACAAATACTTCAAGTATTTTACTAGATGAGATTAACCAGGTGTTAACTAATAGATCACGTTTGGTTGGGATTCACTTTTTTAATCCGGTAGCTAAAATGATGTTGGTAGAAGTTGTCAAAGGGGATCATACAGATAATAGCATTGCCGAACGTGCTTATAGTTTTGTGAATCAGATTGGTAAACTTCCTTTGCCTGTTACAAGTAGCCCAGGGTTTTTAGTTAATCGTGTTTTGTCAGCATATATGCACGAGACCTTTATTTTGCTGTCAGAAAATAAATCTCCTGAAATAATAGATTTTGCCATGAAGAAATTTGGTATGCCCATGGGACCAGTTGAGATGGCTGATATCGTTGGTTTAGACATTTGTTTATCCGTTGCTAAAAATATTTCTAAATACTATAACGAGGATATCCCGGAAATATTACAAGAAAAAGTTTCAGTTAAAGAATTGGGCAAAAAAACAAATAAGGGCTTTTACCAATATAAAAACGGCAAGTTAATTAGGCAAAAATGTAACAGTATTAGCTATGATCAGGATAAATTAAAGCATATAACAGATAGATTAGTAATGCGAATTTTAAATATTTGTATGACCTGCCTAAGAGAAGGTGTAGTCGACAATGCTGAGCTTGTGGATGCTGGATTGATCTTTGGCGCAGGTTTTGCGCCATTTAGAGGAGGTCCTATGAATTACTTAGAAACATTAGGGCAAGAACAAGTCCGTAAAAAATTATTAGAGCTTGAACGTCAGTATGGCGTTAGATTTAAACCTGATGCAATGTTTGAAGAAGTAAGAGGAAAGTATGCGCAAATGTGTGATTAACAAAGTAGCGGTGTTAGGTGCTGGAGTTATGGGGTCGCAAATTGCTGCCCATTTTGCGAATTGTAATTTTACTGTGTTATTGTATGATTTGCCAGGAAGGGCTGCGCAAGCAATTCAAGGGTTGACTAAGTTAAAACCCAGCCCATTGGCCGTAACAACAGGCCATAAACTTACTGTTTCTAATATTATGCCTCTAGATTACGAGAATAATAGTTTAGAATTATTGATGCAATGTGATTTAATTATAGAGGCTGTTGCTGAAAATATAGAGATAAAGATTAATCTTTATGAAAAAATAAAAATTTTTATAAATCATAACGCATTATTTTGTACTAATACATCTGGATTAAGTATCAATAAATTAGCAACCGCGCTTAAAGCAGTTAAAAATAATAAAAATCTATCTTCGCGATTTTGTGGTGTACATTTTTTCAATCCACCACGTTATCAAAAACTAGTTGAGCTTATCGGGCATGATGAAACATCTCCAGATGTATTAGATGGCTTAGAAGAATTTTTCACAAGATATTTAGGAAAGGGTGTTGTAAGAGCAAATGATACCCCAAATTTTATAGCGAACCGTATTGGTGTTTTTTCCTTGCTGACGGTTATGTATTATGCAAAAAAATATGATATATCTTTAGATCTTGCTGATGTTTTAACGGGCGAGCTAATAGGTCGGGCTAAAAGTGCTACATTTAGAACAGCTGATGTGGTTGGTCTAGATACTCTTGATCTGGTTATTAGAACAATGGGAGAGCAATGTTTAGATGATCCATGGAAAGAATATTTAAAATCCCCTGAGTATTTATCTCACCTTATTGCTAAAAAATCTTTTGGACAAAAATCCGGGCGGGGTTTTTACAAAAAATCTGGTTCAATAATAGAAGTATATAACATAAATACTGATAGTTACTCTAAGTCTAATCTTAGTCTAGAAAATGTTGATAAAAAATTGTTATCAATTTTACAAAATAAAGATATTAACATTAAGTATAATGATTTAAAGAATTATAACCACCCACAAGCTCAATTTTTATGGGAAAGTTTTCGTGAGCTTTGGATATATACTGCTTATCATTTGACGGATATCTCAGGTAGTGTACGTGATGTGGATAAGGCTTTGCGCTGGGGGTTTGGTTGGCAACATGGTCCATTTGAGTTGTGGCAGGCATCAGGATGGCAAAATATTAATAAATTAATCAGCGATGATATAAATAATAATAAATCACTAGTAAAAAACATAACGTTTCCCAATTGGGTGAGTTCTGATTTATGTAAAAATGGAGTCTATAATAACTCATTAGGTTTAGCATTTAATGCCAGGGCTAATACTTTTACTGAGCAAGCTGATTTAGCGGTATATAAAAGGCAATATAAATATACAAGCATGAGCGCAAAAGAAATTATTCTTGAAAATAAGGATGCAAAACTTTGGATTTATCATAAAAACAATATTGATAACCTTATTTTTAGTTTTAAGACCAAAGCAAATGTTATTACATCAGATTTAATATCTCTTCTTAGTGACGCGATAGATTACATAACAGACCACAATGATAAATATGCATATTTGATTATTTGGCAAGATCGTGGTGATAATTTCTGTGCTGGCGCTGATCTCAAAGGGTTTCTTGGTTGTGTAGAGACAAGCAATTATGAATTAATGGATCAGGTACTCTGTCGGTTTCAAAATCTATGTCAAAAAATACGATATTGCAATTTTCCTGTTATTGCAGCTTGTAAGGGCATGGTACTGGGTGGTGGAACGGAACTATTAATGCACTGTGATAGAGTTGTTGCTGCTTTAGAGTCCTATATAGGTCTGGTAGAGGTGGGTGTTGGAGTAATTCCAGCTGGTGGTGGTTGTAAAGAAATGTTGTTACGTGCTAACAATCATTATTATACTAATTATGCGGAGATTGATAAAATTACTGAACAATATTTTAAATCTATCGCAACGGCACAAGTGTCATCTAGTGCACAAGATGCTATTAGATTAGGGTATCTTAGAGTTAATGATGTTATCATTGCCAATACAGATGAATTATTAAATACAGCTATTTCAACAGCAAATCATATAGTATATGGTAATTATCAATCACCAACAAAAAATAAATTAAAGGTAAGCTCCAATAGATTAAAAGCAAATATTTTAGCTTTACTAGCTAATTATTTTGCAGGTAATTTTATCACACAACATGATTATACAATTGCTTCAAAACTAGCTGATGTATTAAGCGGCGGTAATGTAGATGTTGAGAGTGAAGTAAGTGAAGAATGGTTATTACAATTAGAGAGACGTGCTTTTGTAGAGCTTCTACAGCTTGTACCTACGCAGGAAAGAATTAATCATATGTTATCCACTGGAAAGCCATTACGTAATTAAGAGTATATTATGATGCAAGATGTTTATATAGTAAAAGCTAAACGTACTCCTGTCTGCAAAGCTTATAAAGGAGGGCTTGCTAAAGTTCGTCCTGATGATTTATTAGCTCATGTATTAAAGGGGTTGCTTGCAGGGACGAATATTGATTCAGCTGTTATTGAAGATGTTATTATTGGGTGCGCAATGCCAGAAGCAGAGCAGGGAATGAATGTTGCTCGTGTAGCCACATTATTAGCAGGATATTCTGATAGAGTTCCTGCAATGACTATTAATAGATTTTGTAGCTCAGGGTTGCAATCTATTGCTTTAGCAGCTAACCAAGTTGCTAGTGGTTGTAATGATATTGTTATCGCAGGTGGTGTTGAAAGTATGAGTATGATACCGTTAGGGGGGTATAATTATCGTGCTAATGTTAACTTTTTTGATCAAGATAAACCTGAAAATATAGGTATAGCCTATAGTATGGGTATTACAGCTGAATTGGTTGCAAATAAATGGGAAATAACTCGCAATCAACAAGATGAATTTGCTTTAAATAGCCATAAAAAAGCTGTTAGTGCTATAAATAATAACTTATTTGCTGATGAAATAATTCCTTATACTGTAGTACAGAGAAATGAAAGAGAACAATCTACGACTTTAATATCAGTGGATGATGGTGCTAGATCTGATACGGATTTACAAAAACTTGCCAAATTGCCTGCGGTTTTCAAATTAAATGGTACAGTAACAGCTGGTAATAGTTCACAGATGAGTGATGGTGCTGCTGCTTTATTATTAATGAGTGAAGCGGCTGTAAAAAAATATAATATACAGCCTATTGCTAGACTAAAAAGCTTTAGTGTAGCTGGTGTTCCTCCTGAAATTATGGGCATTGGTCCTATTGCTGCTATTCCGAAATGTTTAGCTCAATGTGGTTTAAGCTTGAATAATATAGACGTTATAGAGCTTAATGAAGCTTTTGCTGCTCAATCTCTTGCTGTTATAAAAGAATTACATATTGATTCCAATAAGGTTAACCCATTAGGAGGAGCTATTGCTCTTGGCCATCCTTTAGGTGCCACAGGTGCTATTAAAGCTTGTACTATTTTACATCATATGCAAAAAAATAAATTTAAGTATGGTATGGTGACAATGTGTATTGGGACAGGAATGGGGGCTGCTGGTATCTTTGAAATGGTTTAGATAATTAATTCTTGCTAAATGATAGATATGAATTTATAATTCCTCGTGCTTAAGTGATGCAAAGATAATGTAAATGTTCAGCTAAATTAAACATAAAATGTAGCATATTATATATAAAACAAAAGGAGTTTTTAATGTCCTTAAAATTGGGAAATATAGCACCAAATTTTACAGCAGATACGACACATGGAATGATTAATTTTTACGAATGGATGGGTAACTCTTGGACTATATTATTATCGCATCCTGACAACTTTAGCAAAATATGTGCATCTGAATTAGTCTGGATAGCACAAAACGAAGCATTGTTTGCTGAGCGAAATACAAAAGTAATTAGTTTAAGTGCTGCTAAGCTTATTCAATACAGTAAGTTATTAGATGATATCAAACATGATTATAAAGTTAAAATAACTATGCCTCTTATTTCTGACAAGAGCATGCGTATCGCTAAGTTGTATAATATGGTTTATGCCTCAGTTGTGTCTAACAGTGACAAAATTACTGTAGGAGATTCTACTGCGCGTGCCACTTATTTGATTTCTCCTGATAAAAAAATAGTTTCAATGCATATGTATCCAGAGGGTGTAGAACGTAACTTTAATGAAATGCTAAGATTGCTAGATGCATTGTCTGTAAGAAATATAAAAAATGTATCTATAGATAAAAAAAATTTTAATCTAGATGCATCAACTCAAGTCGCATGAGAATTTAAGAATGATGGCTCCAGATGTTCCAGTTAAAATTATCGATAATTTATATCTTGGTAATTTTAATGCTGCAAATTACAATGTTTTGAAAAAATATGGTATAACCTCTGTTGTATGTTTAACTATTCATTCTAATGTTTATGAAGGTGACATAAACTTACTGCATATTAATGATATTAGTGAAACACTAGCTGAAGAGTCTTTTACTTTAGATAAGTTACTAAAAGCTATAAAATTTATTGATCAAGAGCTCAAAAGTGGTCATAAAGTTTTAGTGCATTGTAAGGCAGGAGCCAGTCGTTCGCCAACAGCTATATTGGGGTATCTTATGTACTCTCAAAATATGTCAGCCCAAGAGGCTTATGATTTTTTGATTAAAAAAGCGCAGCATATCAACCCTACCTTTATGGGGTTGCTTGATGAGTTATACAACTACTTAAAAATACCAGGCTTGTTGTGAGTTATGGCTCCGCTCTTAGCCCCCTTGTTAGATAAGTCACAATTTCCCTGAGATCTGCTACCTGTTGATCAATTCTAGCATTTTCCTCATCTTGCAATATCTGTGTCATTTGTCTCTCAAGTGGCGTTCTTAGAATTCCACGTAATCGCGCTTCTCTAAACATATCTGTCGGGATAGGCGGCTCTTTTTCTAGCTTGAAGTGTGCTGCATCAAGAGGTGTACGACCGCTTGAATCTTCTTTTCTGGTGTCACAACCGAGTTCAATAAGAGCTCGTACCATAGTTAAATCGGATTTCTCACACGCATAATGTAGCGCATTTTTTCCATCAGCATCAAATGCTGTTATATCAGCACCAACATCAAGGAGAGCCACCATCATTTTTACTTTACTCTTAGGGTTCATGTTCGCTTTTGCTAAATAAGTACTCACGAAAAATTAATTTGATATTTATCTACGATGCTAACTAAAATATTTTCAATATTTTGCTTTAAATCTGTAATAGCTCAGCCCCCTCGTTAAAATATTGAAAAAAAGCAAAAAAACTATAAA
>CAZSRF010000041.1:0-7676 GCA_964609155.1 uncultured Gammaproteobacteria bacterium
AAAATTAAAAAGAAGGTCGCTTAATTATGCGTATTTAATTTCGCGCCAGCGACTAATTAGCCCCGCTACTCGAACAGCAAAAGCCAGAATTTTAGTTAATGCAGCTAAAGTAGCTCTTCGGCCTGAATCATATGTGGATGTAACTATACTAGCTCCTTTGGGCGAGCAAATTGTAGTGCCGTTTGATGCGGTTCTAGATACTGGAAGGCAAGCATGGGTCTTTGTTGTTGACGAAAAAAATAATTTTATTCCAAAACTAATTACAATAAAGGTTTATTCTAATGATGAAGTTGCAATCGGTAGCGGATTAAATGGGGGAGAGAAAATTGTAACTAGTGCTAATTTTCTTATTGATTCTGAATCAAGAATAAATGCACTTAAAACTACGTCTCAAGAGACCTCAGGTAATAAACCTTCCTGTCCAAAAGAGCAACACTGGGATGCTCCTATGGCTATGTGTATGCCGGATTAGAAGGAACTTATTGTAATGATAGAAAAAATAATTGAATTCTCAGCTAACAATAGATTCTTAATTTTCACGATGGTTGCAATAGCTGCGATAGCTGGTTGGTTTTCATTACATAATATTCCAGTAGATGCTATTCCAGATCTTTCCGATACTCAAGTCATTGTTTATTCTAAATGGGATAGAAGTCCAGATATTATCGAAGATCAGGTGACTTACCCAATAATTAGCGCTATGTTGGGTGCTCCTCATGTAAAGGATATTAGAGGGTTTTCTGATTTTGGTTTTTCTTATGTGTATATAATTTTTGAGGATGGTACTGATCCGTATTGGGCAAGATCAAGAGTATTAGAATATTTGTCTAAAATTACTCCTCAATTACCAGAAGGCGTGCGAACAGAATTGGGACCTGATGCAACTGGAGTTGGCTGGGTTTATCAGTATGCTCTTGTTGATAAATCAGGAACTAATTCTTTAGCTGATTTAAGATCTTTTCAGGATTGGTATCTTCGTTATCATTTACAATCAGTACGTGGTGTTTCTGAAGTTGCTTCTATCGGAGGGTTCCAGAAGCAATATCAAATTCAGCTAAGTCCAAACGCACTTTTGGCATATAACATATCAATTCAGAAAGTGGCGCAAGCAGTAAAACAAGGGAACAATGATGTAGGAGCACGCTTACTTGAAGTATCTGGTGCAGAATATATGGTTCGTGGTCGCGGGTATGGGAAAAATATCAAAGATATTGAAAATATCGTTCTTTCATATAATGCTAATGGTGTCCCAGTCTATATTAAAACAGTTGGCAAAGTCACTATAGGGCCAGAAATGAGGAGGGGGATATCTGATCTTGATGGTATAGGTGATACTGTCGGTGGTATTATTGTAATGCGGCACGGGGAAAACGCAACCAATGTAATTGACGCGATAAAACAAAGGCTTTTAGAACTTAAACCATCGTTTCCTAAGGGAATAGAATTAGTTACTACATATGATCGTTCAGATCTAATTTACCGTGCGATTAATACATTAAAACATACAATAACTGTAGAAATGATCATAGTAAGCTTGGTTATTTTTATATTTTTTCTTCATATACCAACCGCAATAATTCCAACCATTACCCTTCCATTAGCTATTTTGATTAGCTTTATATTTATGTATCTTATGGGAGTTTCTAGCAACATAATGAGCTTAGGAGGGATTGCAATTGCAATTGGAGCCATGGTAGATGCATCAATTGTTGTTGCTGACAATACGCATAAACACCTAGAAGGATGGAAAGAATCTGGAAAAATACAGAATATTAAAGAAGTTATTATTACCGCAATAAAAGAAGTTGGACCAGCAAGTTTTTATTCTTTATTAGTTATCTCTGTTTCATTTCTTCCGATCCTTGTGCTTGAAGCACAAGAAGGCCGAATGTTCAAACCTTTGGCATATACAAAAATTTTGGCAATGTTTGTAGCAGCAATCTTATGTATTACACTTGATCCAGCAATGAGAATTTCTCTGACTCATTTTTCAGCAACCAAATTTAAACCAAAATGGCTTTCAGATTTAAGAAATACTATCTTGGTTGGTAAAATATATTCAGAAGAAGAGCATCCGATAAGCCGCTCATTTTTTAAATATTATGGAGCTGTAATTTATTGGGTTCTTGCTCATCGATTTAAGATTGTAATTTCTGCATTAATTATAATGATATTGACAATCCCGATTTATTTTAAATTAGGCTCTGAGTTTATGCCTACTTTAAATGAAGGGACCATTTTATATATGCCAACAACATTGCCTGGTATTTCTGTCAAAGATGCACAGGATCTCTTGCAGCGTCAAGATAAAATATTAAAATCATTCCCTGAGGTAGAACGTGTCTTTGGTAAATCAGGACGGGCTGATACCTCTACTGATCCAGCACCGTTTTCAATGATGGAAACAACAGTAATTTTAAAACCACAAACACAGTGGCGAGAAAAAGAACGCTGGTATTCATTTTTACCTGGATTTTTGCAATGGCCATTTACTTTGATTTCTCCTGGATTTATGAGTTGGGAAGAACTAGTTTCAGAAATGGACGCTAAGATGAAATTTCCAGGGACTACAAATGCTTGGACGATGCCGATTCGCAACAGAATTGATATGTTAACAACTGGTATTCGAACACCAGTAGGTATTAAGATTTTGGGTAGTAATATTGCGCAGCTTGAACAAGTCGGTATTGAAATTGAAAAATTATTGCCGCAGGTTAATGGTACTAGGGGCGTATACGCTGAACGGGTGGCTGGAGGTTATTTTCTAGATTTTAAATTTAACCGAGAAAAGTTAGCTCGTTATGGTATAAGCATTGATCAAGCTCAAGAAGTTCTTAAAATTGCTGTAGGTGGTGAGGTAATCTCCAAGACCATTGAAGGCAGAGAGCGCTATACTATTAATATTAGATATGCAAGGGATTTTAGAAGTGATATCGATGCTCTTAATCACGTTCTCATCCCCACTGAGAAGGGTATACAAATACCTATGGGTGAAGTAGCTCAAATTGAAATGGTTGGCGGTCCCGCAATGCTTCGCAATGAAAATGGTATTTTATCAAGCTATGTATATATTGATGTCGTTGATCGTGATATTGGTAGTTATGTAAAAGAAGCAAAAGCCCTTATTGAGAAAAATCTAAAACCTCCAACTGGAGTTGCACTACTATGGAGCGGACAGTATGAAAGTATGGCTAGAGTAGCAGAGAAACTTAAAGTAATTGTACCAATTACTTTATTTATTATTCTGTTTCTCTTATATATGAATATTAGATCATGGCCCAAAATAGCTATAATTTTATTAGCAGTCCCATTCTCAGCTGTAGGTGCAATATGGTTATTATACCTATTAGGTTACAATATGAGTATTGCTGTCTGGGTAGGATTAATTGCTCTTTTAGGAATAGATGCTGAAACTGGAATTTTCATGCTACTCTATTTAGATCTTGCTTTTGAAAAAGCTAAGAAAAAAGGACAAATGAATTCATTAGAAGATCTTAATAAAGCTATTTTTGATGGGGCGGTTAAACGTATTAGGCCTAAAGTAATGACTGTGACTTGCTTAGTTATGTCACTTTTACCAATTATGTGGTCAAGTACAGCTAATGCTGGTAGCGATGTAATGAAGAGAATTGCTGCGCCCATGTTGGGAGGAATTATTACTTCATTTGCGTTGGAACTCCTGGTTTATCCGGCTTTATTTGCTATTTGGAAATGGAATTTTGAAATGAAGAAAAATAGAGCTGCTTGATTATTGATTTGGTTTTACTATAATTTTAAGTGTTATAAAATCAAATTTGATTTTTATATACTCATAAGCACATTTTATTTTGGAAGGTAACTATGAAATTTTCGATAATTTTAAGATTATTTTTTGGATTATTGCTATTTTCTACAATTGCATATTCACACTCTAATCAAGAACAGTCAAACCCAGAACATCAAGAACAAACAGAAGTGTGGACTTGTCCTATGCATCCTCAGATTAGAGAAAGTAAGCCAGGGCAGTGTCCAATATGTGGCATGAATTTAGTGAAAGACCAAGCAAAAGATAACGAAGGTGCTAATAAACCTAACTCCTAAATAGATTTAGTGAGAAGAGTTAAAAAAATTTATTCACATGGTTCAGTAACATAATTATAGACATAATTACCATACTAATATCTTCAGTTAATGTCACCGTGGACAATGGTACGTTAAGCACCGATCCCATGCATGGACAGTTGATATCTAATCCTTTTTTTAAGGCAGTAATAACTCCGATTGTACCTATTGTCATAACAAATATTGTAACGCTATAAATTATAATTGGATTAAACAGCGATAAAAAACCAAGCCCTAATCCAAGTTCTATGAATGGGTAGATATAAGCGTATATACGAGTTTGCTTTGCCAATAGATCGTACATCTCAAAACCATCAGCAAAACTTGATAAGTTAAATATTTTTAACATAGAGAAGCAACATAAGAAGAATCCCATGGAATAATGCATCCAGTTTATTAATCCACCATCAATACCATAGGTAATGGCATAACCAACTAATATTGCTATAAAAATCAGGGAAAAAAGTGGCCAATAGTCGGATATTTTTCCTCCTCTGTTTTTTTCTCGTTGTTTATAAGATGGATTTGTCATTCTGGTAGTCCTGCTCCTTGGCGGTTCATCTGTTCATCATATTCATATGTTGCTCGTACGTCATATTTTTCATTTCAGATGACGCAGAAAAGCGCATAAACATAGCAATAACAATAACCAAAAAAGCTAAAGTCAGTAGAATATACCCACATATTCTTGCTAAATTCACCCCTTTTCCATTGTTTCGTTTTGACCAAATTAATAGAACAATACCGCTTACTAAAGCAACAAGTCCTAAAATTATTGTTATACTCATTGGTAGTATCATTTTAGTGGTCCTCCTAAGTTGTATAGTAAATATGTACTCATATCTAATCCACTAAGTTTAGTTATAGTCTTAAGCTTAAGTAATCTCTCCTAAAACAAACATTGAAAGACCAAAAATTAAAGTTAATTTCAGTTTGTAACTATAATTGAATAAAGTGAATATTTTACCTCTAAGAACGCTTGGTAGACGCCTGGATAATCAAAGCTAGTGTCGTAAAGGTAGCGTTCTACTGGTCGAAAGCTATCTTGAGCTATTCTAAAGTTATACTCGCATGCCATAGGAATCCCAGGTTTGTCTGTATGATCATTCGTTGCGGAGTTAACCCCCTGGTAACGTACACATTGGACAAGATTCATAACATCATAGTTAAAGCGATAAACGGCTTCTTTAACATTGTATCTTAAGCTTGAGTTCTGGACATAATCATTCAGCGTTCTAGTTTCAAAAGCAAGAGCTGCCGACGACCCTTTTTCGTGGTCTGCATAGGCAATGCCTAATTGTAGTGACATGAAGATTGTTATAAAACAGATTAGTTTAGTGAGTTTCAATTTATTTCTCCTTAATTATTATAAAATATAAATGCTATGTATTTTCATATTCCCTTTGAAAACTATATTATTATAGCATCCAGTTTTAAATACAATCCAGTTGAATAATATATCTATAGTATATAGCGCACGCTGTACGCTCTGTTGTTTGTGGATAGTGAGCGCGAGAAAATTTTCGCTATTTCATAAGATGCGCTCACTTCATTCACACATGCTTTATAAAAATATGGCTAGGGAGCTTCAGTTAAGTCAGAAAATATTCTGCCTTAAATCTCTTATGGCAATTTTATTGATTAAGCATAATGTTAAAGTTATAATTGTTTGCTATTAATTCATTAAACCAAGGAAGGAACTTCATGATAGAAATTATTCCGAATTGGCATCCTATTTTTGTTCACTTCACTATAGCTTTATTTAGTATCTCTGTGATTTTATATGTATTGACATATATATCCAATCATTTAAGAATCTTTTCCAAAACAATTTTGATGGAGCTTGAGATAGTAAGCCGCTGGTGTTTATGGATGGCCTCTTTTGTAACCATTGGTACTGTACTTGCTGGTCTTTATGCTTATAATACTGTGAGGCATGATGCTGTTTCTCACGCTGCAATGACCGTGCATCGCAATTGGGCACTTTGCACAGCGGCTACAATTTTAGTCATTGCTAGTTGGTCGGCTTGGCGTCATTACAACCGTAAATCTCTTAATATTACATTCATCATTGCATTATTTATTGCAGGAGCCTTAGTACTTGTAACAGCATGGCGTGGCAGTGAACTTGTGTATCGTTATGGATTGGGTGTGATGTCGATGCCTAAATTCGAGGGAGAAGAAGGTCACAATCATCATCATGAAGAAGAAACAAATGAAAGCGGAATGGACCATTCAAAGATACCAGCGATGGAACACCATGAACAAAGTAATCATCCGCATGATCATAAACAGTAGCATGATTGGAAATATACGAGTGAACATTTTTTTATTTATCTTTTTTAGCTTACTCATCATAGCAAATCCTTTTGCAGATAATAAAAAAATAGAGTTAATAGTTGAATATAAAACAGTTTATTTTGCTGGCGAACCTATAAAAGCAATTGCTGTTAATAATCAAATTCCTGCTCCAACGTTGCACTTTAAACAAGGTGACCACGTTACTATAAATGTTACCAACAAATTAAATCAAGAAACAGCCATTCATTGGCACGGTATAATTATTCCCTGGCAAATGGATGGTGTTTTAGGTATTACTCAGCATGGTATACCGCCTGGCGGAAATTTTAATTATAAATTCACTATTAACCAATCTGGCACCTATTGGTATCATGCACATGCGGGTTTACAAGAACAGCAAGGGTTATATGGAGCCTTTTTAATTGATCCTCCGCAGCCACCTCAATATAAATACACAAAAGATTATGTTGTTGTTTTATCTGATTGGAGCAATACCCACCCTGATCAAATTCTTGCCAATTTAAAAAAAGAGGGGGATTATTACTCTCCTAATTTCCCACTTCAGGCATCTCTTACAAAATTTATTAATGATTATCGAGAAGCATCTACAGATGAACGTCAACGATTAATAGATGACTATAAAATGATGCAACAAATGCGAATGAGCATTTATGATATTAGTGATATTGCATATGATGCTTTTTTATTAAATGGCCAATCAAAAGCCAAGCCATGGACCGCCCCTGTAAAAATGGGAGATATAGTTAGATTACGTTTTATTGGAGCTGGTGGCAGTACTATTTTTCATGTTAAGATTCCAGGAACAAAGATGCAGATGGTACATGTCGATGGTAACGATGTGCAACCATATGCAATCTCAGATTTTACCATAGCGCCAGGTGAAACCTATGACGTGTTAGTCAAAATTCAAAAAAATGATCCCTATATTATTTACGCAGAATCAATGGATACCGTAGGAGCAGCTTATGGTGCTTTAGTAACCTCCCATAACCAATTTGTTGATTATCAGCATGTCAATAAATTTCCAGAACCATTACCTGTAACCCGTGAAATGATGGGTATGATGATGGGGGACATGAAGATGGACCACAGCATGAAAATGGATCCAGGCATGAAGATGGATCATAATATGAAAATGGATCCAAGCATGAAGATGGACCACAGCATGAAAATGGATCCAGGCATGAAGATGGACCACAGCATGAAAATGGATCCAGGTACGAAGATGGATCATAGCATGAAAATGGATCCAG
>CAZSRF010000041.1:7776-15808 GCA_964609155.1 uncultured Gammaproteobacteria bacterium
GCATGAAAATGGATCCAGGTACGAAGATGGATCATAGCATGAAAATGGATCCAGGTACGAAGATGGATCATAGCATGAAAATGGATCCAGGCATGAAGATGGATCATAGCATGAAAATGGATCCAGGCATGAAGATGGATATGACCATGCAAACTGAACCAACAATAATTGGTGATACTATGTCACCACCAAGTGCGTCGTTTAAAACCTCATCTGGAACAAAATATGAAAATTTAATAGCTGCTGTTAAAACCAATGATCCGAATAAACCAGTCACGGCGGTGATCAATATGGAATTATTTGGCTATATGGATAAATTTATTTGGTTTATAAATGGCGTTCCTGAATATAACGCAAAACCAATGATTCTAGAGCCAGGCAAACGCTATCGTATGGTTTTTACCAATACCTCAATGATGCATCACCCAATGCACATTCATGGCCATTGGTTCATTTTACGAAAAGGAAATGACGCTTATGATCCATTATTACATACAATAGATGTAGCACCAGGCGCTACTATTACAGCTGATATTGATACCGATGCAAGTGGCCAGTGGTTATTTCATTGCCATATGCTATATCACATGATGACCGGTATGTCTCGAACATTTCAATACTCGACATTAATTGCTATTACCAAAAACGAAGCAGCTCCTCAAAATATCATTGAAAAAACATCTTATAAGAACCGACCTATTGTTAGAGTAGATGAAATAATCCCTATAGATCACCATCTTGTTCAACATCCAATGGCACATTCCATAGGATTATGGCTTGCCACATTTTTAGATATTGGCGCAGATCCATTCAATAACGTTCAAAAAATCAATTATAAAGGATTATATGGAAAAGATTATAATAAACTTCAATTATTCATAGATGATGCCGAAATAAAAAAAGGCAAAATAGATAATGCAGATATTGATATTTTTTATTGGCAGCTAATCAATCAATTTTGGGCGGTTAAGGGTGGTGTTAATTATTTCTATCGTCCTACAAAAACACCTTATTGGCAGCCTGGTATTGGCATTGAAGGATTAATGCCTTATTTCATTGATACGAATCTGCGTGGGTATTATTACAGAGGTAGCGCTAAATTGGATGTTGCGCTAGCTCGTGATACACAAATTACAAATAATTTTTTTATCAGAACAGGAATACGCAGCATTTTAGCAACCAAGACAATCAAGCAAGCTGCAATAGGTAACGGCCTTAATCAAATGCGCTATATTGTCAGGCCCTATTATCGTCTAATACCCGGACTGAATTTATTTATTGAATATGAAAATGAGCAAGACTATGGTGCATTTAAAAATATTCAGAGAAACAGGAGTGAACAGACCAGCCAAAACACTGTAACATTTGGCGTGTCAATGTTGTTTTAATTTCAACCATTTACAATTTCCGCAATCTGCAAGATTAATAAGAAAATAAATTGAAATAAGACCATGATCAAAAAGAAATGCCATAATACTCATACATCTCAGCCATCTACATCAAATACTATGGGTATTTATACCTGCCCAATGCATCCTGAAGTAGAACAAATTGGCCCTGGATCTTGTCCTAAATGTGGCATGGCATTAGAGCCAAAAAATGTCACCACAGGCCAAGAAGATACTTCCGAGCTTGATGATATGACGCGACGTTTTTGGTTGGCGCTGGTATTTTCCTTGCCAATATTATTTTTAGAAATGCTCGAACATATATTTGGAACGTCTATAGAGTCATATATCTCTGCTAATAGTATTGTTTGGATTCAATTTGCGCTTGCTACACCTGTTATGTTTTGGGCAGCTCTGCCGTTTATTAAACGAGCTTGGAGTTCGGTTATTACCTTGCATTTAAATATGTTTACCTTGGTAATTTTAGGTACTGGTATGGCATATTTATATAGTGTTATCGCAGCAATTATGCCAAACGTATTTCCAGCTAGAATGCAAATGAACCATGGCCTGGTGGCTGTTTATTTTGAAGCTGCATCTGTGATTATTACCTTGGTACTTTTAGGCCAGATATTAGAGCTGAGAGCTCGATCTCAAACCAATAGCGCCATACGTGCTTTACTTAATTTAGCCCCAAAAATTGCGCGGATTATTGAGCCTAATGGCAATGAAGAAGATGTACCTTTAGATCAAGTAAAAATTGATGATAGGCTGCGTGTACGTCCTGGCGAATCAATTCCAGTTGATGGTGTTGTACTTACAGGTGAAAGCACTGTAGATGAATCCATGATTACTGGAGAATCTATGCCTGCAGTAAAAAAAGAAGGTGATATTGTAACCGGCGGTACGTTAAACCAAACAGGTAGTTTTGTTATGATAGCTAAACATGTTGGTAGCCAGACGGTATTAGCTCAAATTGTTCATATGGTTTTCGAGGCACAACGTAGTCGTGCCCCAATTCAAAAAATGGCTGATATTGTTGCTGGATATTTTGTTCCTGCAGTTATAGCTGTTGCTATTATTGCGGCAATTATTTGGGGAACATGGGGACCAGAGCCGAGATTGGCTTTTGCAGTTATTAATGCAGTTGCTGTATTAATTATTGCCTGTCCTTGTGCGCTTGGTTTGGCTACACCAATGTCAATCATGGTTGGTACTGGCCGTGGTGCAACCATGGGCGTATTAATAAAAAATGCACAAAGCTTAGAATTGATGGAAAAAATAAATGTATTAGTTATTGATAAGACTGGTACTTTAACTGAAGGTAAGCCTACACTTACTTCTATCATTGCTGCTAATTCTGATAAATATAAAGAAGATGATATATTAAAATTTGCTGCAAGTCTTGAGAGCAATAGTGAGCATCCCCTTGCAAATGCCATAGTAAATAGTGCTAAAGCAAAGAATATTAAGCTTGCTTTAGTTGAAGATTTTAAATCATTCACCGGCATGGGGGTAGTAGGTGTAATCGATGCAAAACAAATTGCTCTTGGTAATAATAAGTTACTAGCGGCCTTAAAAATAACAGAAACAGATATCTGTAGGATAGCAGGTAGCCATCGAGCAAATGGCGAAACTGTTATATTTATAGTTATTGACAGTATCATAACAGGATTAATCGGCGTTTCTGATCCAATTAAGCCAACCTCAGCACAGGCCTTACATGATTTGCGCGCACAGGGATTACGTATTGTTATGCTAACCGGCGATAATGAACAAACCGCTAAGGCTGTCGCTGGACAATTAGCTATTGATGAAATAGAGGCAGGAGTATTGCCAGATCGCAAAAGTCAAGTAGTTAAAAAATTACAAGAGTCAGGATATAAGGTTGCAATGGCTGGAGATGGTGTAAATGATGCTCCTGCGCTAGCGCAAGCTGATGTTGGCATTGCTATGGGAACTGGAGCTGACATTGCCATACAAAGTAGCGACATAACTTTAGTAAAAGGGGATTTAAATGCTATTGTTCGGGCTAGACAGTTAAGTCATGCAACAATGAAAAATATTCGTCAAAATTTATTTTTTGCTTTTATTTATAATGCAATTGGTGTGCCAGTTGCTGCTGGAGTATTATATCCATTTTTTGGGTTATTACTAAGCCCAATCATCGCTAGCATTGCTATGGTATGTAGCTCACTATCTGTTGTGTTAAACGCTCTGCGTTTGAAAAAAGTTGGATTGGTAGTAACTTAAATTTACCATAAATTTTCACTACTGATATAGTATTAGATATGCATTAAAGAATCGATAACATCTAAATAATGGAAAGTTAAATGCAAAAGATTTTGGTCATCTGTACAGGTAATTCATGTCGTTCAATTATGGCTGAAGCGCTGATTAATCATTCCTTTGGAAAAAAATATAAAGCCGTTAGTGCTGGTAGCAATCCGACTGGTTATATTAATCCGCAAACTTTAGAAACCATTAAGCGTCATGGTATTGATCCCGTACGGCCTAGAAGTAAATCTTGGGATGAATTTTCTGGGGAATCATTTGATCTAGTTATTACTGTTTGCGATCAAGCCACAAAAGAAAGTTGTCCCATCTTCATAGGATCAGCTAAAAAATTGCATTGGAGCATACCAGATCCTGCAAAAGTTACTGGTACAAAGGCTGAGATTCAAGCCGCGTTTGATAACACATTTAACATGCTGAAAAACTATATTGAGGATTACTTCAAATGACATCTTGCTCAACCAATAGACTTCCATTCCTTGATCGTTACTTAACGCTTTGGATTTTTCTTGCCATGGTAGCTGGTGTTGCCGTAGGATCTGTTTTTACGACAGTGCCTAATTTACTCAACAGTTTATCTATTGGCACTACAAATATACCGATAGCAATAGGTCTTATTTTGATGATGTATCCACCTTTAGCGCGTGTGAAATATGAAGAATTGCCGCTCATATTTAAAGATTGGAAAATTCTCTTATTATCACTTGTACAAAACTGGTTAATTGGTCCATTGTTAATGTTTAGTTTAGCTGTTTTATTTCTCTCTAGTTATCCTGAATACATGATGGGATTAATTCTAGTTGGCCTTGCACGTTGTATTGCCATGGTAATAGTTTGGAATCAGCTTGCAAGAGGGGATAATCACTATGTGGCTGCACTTGTTGCTTTTAATAGCATTTTCCAGCTTTTATTCTTTAGTATTTATAGCTGGTTTTTTATGACTATTATGCCACCATTTTTCGGATTGGAGGCAAAATTCATAGATGTAAATTTCATAACAATTGCACAAAGCGTCTTTATATATCTTGGAATTCCATTTTTTGCAGGGTTTGTAACACGTAAAATTCTAATCAAACAAAAAGGCAATAAATGGTATGAAGCTGTGTTTTTGCCCAAGATTAACCCAATTACATTAGGTGCTTTGCTATTCACAATTTTAGCAATGTTTTCCTTAAAAGGCGATATGGTGCTAAAACTACCTCTAGATGTTATCCGAATTGCCATCCCCTTAACAATTTACTTTGTAGTCATGTTTTTTGTAAGTTTTATAATGGGTAAATTAATAGGTGCAGATTATGGTAAAACAACAGCCGCAGCTTTTACTGCTGCTAGTAATAACTTTGAACTGGCTATTGCTGTTGCGATTGCAGCATTTGGCCTGAGCTCTTCAGTGGCTTTCGCCACAGTAATTGGAGCATTGGTGGAAGTACCAGTATTGATAATGATGGTTAATGTAGCATTTTGGTTCAAGCGTCATTGGTTTAAGAGCCAGATAAGCAGCGGCTGTTACTAGCCGCTGCTTATCTGGCTTATAATGTTGGTTTTTCATACTAATATTGTATGATTTAATAATCACTTAAAAGTTAATTGTATTTTAAAAAAACTTCTATTGTTGGTGCTATGATTCAAAATATTTAAAATAGTATTATGTTTATTAATGAGTAATAAAATATGGCCTTCGTCGTTTTTAATATCCCCCAAATGGATTGCCCGACTGAAAAAACAATGATTGAAAACCGTTTAAATTCTTTGCCGGGAATTTTAGAATTGAATTTTAATCTTATCCAGAAAGAATTGAAAGTTACCTATGAAAATATAGAGGTTATAACTATTCAAAAAGCATTACTTTCAATAGGAATGAAGGCAGAAATCAGAAACAACACTTATACTAACAACAGCCTCAACTTACTACAATCAAAGGTAAATTTTAATGATTGGATTATATTGGGCATTGCAGGTTTGCTAGCCATTATGGCGGAATTATTTGCCTATGTTACCGTAGAAAATTCAGTATTTGTTATTATTTTATCCTTATTTTCAATTTTGATAGGAGGTAAATATACCGTCATTAAGGGACTTAAGGCGGTAAGATATTTCGCTCTTAATATGAATTTCTTAATGACGATTGCGATTGTTGGCGCCATGATTATTGGTAAATGGCCAGAGGCAGCAATGGTAAGTTTTCTTTTTGCTCTTGCTGAAATGATCGAGAGCTACTCTCTTGATAGAGCTCGTAATGCAATTCGACAATTGATGGAAGTTACTCCCGATGTCGCCATAGTAAAAACAACAGAGGGGGGATGGCAAACCAAAGTAGTTAATAAAATTCAATTAAACAATATTATATGGGTGAAACCAGGTGAGCGGATTCCTATAGATGGGCAAGTTACCAAAGGGCTATCCAGCGTCAATCAAGCGCCAATTACAGGAGAATCTATACCTGTAGAAAAAAAAGAAGGTGATCTTGTGTATGCCGGTTCGATTAATGAGCGTGGATCATTCGAATTTCGCGTAACAGCGCCAAGTAATGAAACACTCATTGCAAAAATTATTAAAGCAGTACAGCAAGCACAAGCAGAGAAAGCACCTACACAGCGATTAGTTGATCATTTTGCTAAATACTATACGCCAGTTATGGTGTTATTAGCCATATTGGTGGCTACTATGCCGCCCCTCTTATTTAGTGCGCCATTTTATCCATGGTTCTATAAATCCTTAGTATTGCTTGTTATAGCTTGTCCTTGCGCCTTGGTAATTTCTACACCTGTAACTATTGTAAGTGGCTTGGCGGCCGGAGCTAAACATGGTATTTTAATTAAAGGTGGAACTTACTTAGAGTTAGGTCATAAAATCAAAGCTGTTGCTTTTGATAAAACAGGGACTTTAACTATCGGCAAACCAACAGTTACAAATATTGTACAAATCTCTGAACTTTCAGAAAACACTTTATTACACCTTGCTGCTAGCCTTGAGTCGCATTCGGAACATCCTGTAGCAGAAGCAATTTTAAGCAAGTGGAAAGAATTATCACCAAAAGAAAATTTATTGGTAGTAGATAAATTTGAAACCATTCCAGGAAGGGGCATAACAGGATATATTAATGATCACCTTTATTTTTTAGGTAACCATAGTTTTGCCGAGGAGAGGAAAGTTTGCAACGCTGAAATAGAATCTATTTTAAAAAAGTTAGAGCAGGAGGGGAAAACAACAATAGTATTAGGTAACCAAGAAACAGCAATTGGCATATTAGCTGTGACAGATACTTTAAGAGAAACCAGTGTAGAAGCTATTGAACAGCTTCATAAGCTTGGCATTACAACTGTAATGATTACTGGAGATAACACCACTACTGCAAATGCGATTGCAAAAATTGTCGGTATTGATGATGTCCAAGCTAACTTGTTACCTAAAGATAAATCATCTGCTATTGACATACTATTAAAAAAATATCGTGTAGTGGGCATGATAGGTGATGGGATCAATGATGCTCCTGCTCTGGCTAAGGCATCAATTGGTTTTGCTATGGGCGGCACAGGAACGGATGTAGCACTTGAAACTGCAGATATTGCATTGATGGAAGATAATCTAAAAAAATTACCATTTTTTATTGCATTAAGCAGGCGCACCTGGCAAAAATTAATCAAAAATATAAGCATTGCTATTGGGATTAAAGCTATTTTCTTCGTATTGGCTTTATTTGGATTAGCGACTTTGTGGACAGCAGTATTTGCTGATATGGGTGCTAGCTTATTGGTGGTATTTAATGGGTTAAGCTTATTATATTTTAGCGATAAGCATTAAATATAGTGCTGTTTGTCCTGAGAGAGCGCAAAACATATCGTCTTATTTTTTGCGGTCAAATTAACACCTAACTTAATAACTACTTTAAAGTAATTAACATAAAATTAAGCGGACTCACAAGCACAGATTTTTGATTTATTCTTGATCTTAACAGAAATTATCCGTGAGAAACCACGAAAATCTTTCATTACCATTTGGGGCTAATGTGTAAAACCAGAATTCTCTAATAGTTTTTTAGCTTTCTGCAAATTTTGGATCAATTGTGCATCATACTCTTTACAATGTGTGGCTTGGTTAAACCGCAATGCAGCTTTTCCACCTTGCTCACGTATGAATTTTTTGATCGACTCCTTTATATCTCGGCCATGTTGGCTTATTACCATATTGCTGTACACTTGTGCGGCATTACACCATTCATCATTTGTTGCAGTTGGTGCTCCATCTAGTTTAGACCATTCATTCAACACCTTGTTCAGACTTTCTGTACACATTGAACACCGATTTTCACAGACCTATAACGGCCACAATTGCAACCGCAAAAACTTAAG
>CAZSRF010000042.1:0-4147 GCA_964609155.1 uncultured Gammaproteobacteria bacterium
CAATTGTGCCTACGTTTACGTGCGGTTTATTACGCTCAAACTTTGCCTTTGCCATTAATAGATCCTCTTGTCGATAATCAATTTTTTAACTTTTATTTTCAAAAGTACCATAACTTGGCACTTCTGACTGTTCACTTAATTTGGGCTTTGCTGGTTTACTAGCAACACCCCATAATTTGGTTATTGAATGAGTTAGGTATGGGTATAATCCAGCAGTTAGAACGGTATCTTGAACTTTTTTAAGCTCTTTAGATGTGCGTTCAAACTCATTTCCCATAAGTTTACCTCACTATAATTATATTTTTTCAATACAATATCTTAAGCACTACGCTCGCTAATGATAGCGTCAGCCACGCTATTTGGAGTTTCGCTATATTTCTTAAACTCCATAGTATAAGTTGCACGGCCTTGCGACATTGATCGCAAATCTGTTGCATAACCAAACATTTCAGATAGCGGCACTTCAGCTTTAATATGCTTATTACCAGTCGCACCATCTTCCATGCCTTGTATAATACCACGACGCCTACTTAAATCACCCATAACATCCCCCATATATTCTTCTGGAGTTACAGATTCCACATCCATAATTGGCTCTAATAATACAGGCCTCGCTTTTTTGGCCCCCTCTTTGAAGCCCATTGAACCTGCAATCTTAAATGCCATCTCATTGGAATCAACGTCATGGTAAGAACCATCAAACAAAGTAACCTTAACATCAACAACTGGGTAGCCCGCTAGGATACCATTTTGCATCTGTTCTTGTACACCTTTATCTACTGCTGGTATATATTCTTTTGGTACTGTACCACCAACAATCTTATTTTCAAACTCATACCCAGAACCTGGTTCTTTAGGCTCAATTTTAAGCCATACATGTCCGTACTGACCACGGCCACCTGACTGTCTGACAAATTTACCTTCTTGTTCTACAGCTGTTCTGATAGTTTCTCTGTATGCAACCTGAGGCTTACCAACATTTGCTTCAACTTTAAACTCTCGCTTCATTCTATCTACAATGATTTCAAGATGTAGCTCACCCATACCCGCGATAATAGTCTGACCAGACTCTTCATCTGTATGTACCTTAAAAGAAGGATCTTCCTGTGCTAATTTACTTAAAGCCATACCCATTTTCTCTTGATCTGGCTTGGTTTTCGGTTCTACAGCTACTGATATAACTGGTTCTGGAAACTCCATTCTTTCGAGCATGATCACTTTATTTTCGTCGCAAATAGTATCACCAGTCGTGGTAAATTTCAAGCCCACCGCTGCTGCTATATCACCTGCTCTTACTTCTTTAATTTCTTCACGGGTGTTAGCATGCATTTGTAATAATCTACCAAACCTCTCGCGTTTGTCTTTAATAGAATTAATAACAGTATCACCTGATTTAATAACGCCTGAGTAGACCCTAAAGAAGGTTAAAGTACCCACATATGGATCTGTGGCAATTTTAAATGCCAACGCTGAAAATGGTTCATCATCCTTAGCTGTACGAGTAATCTCACTACCGTCTTCATCTTCACCTGTTACTGGTTTTTTATCTACCGGTGACGGTAAATATTCAATCACTGCATCAAGCATAGCTTGCACGCCTTTATTTTTAAAAGCAGAACCGCATAACACAGGAACAATTTCACTTTTTAGTGTTCTTATTCTTAATCCCGTTTTAATCTCTTGTTCTGTTAACTCCCCTGTCTCTAAATACTTTTCCATTAGCTCTTCATTAGCTTCCGCGGCAGCTTCTAGAACTGCTTCTCTTAATTCATTACATTTATCTGCTATATCAGCCGGGATATCTGCTAATTCAAACTTGCTACCCTTAGTTTCTTCATCCCAATAAATCGCTTTCATTTTGACTAAATCAACAACGCCCTTGAAGTTTTCTTCACTACCAACATTGTAATGTAACGCAACAGCATTAGCGCCTAATCTAGTTTGGATTTGTTTCACCACACGCAAGAAATCAGCACCTTGACGGTCCATTTTATTTACAAAGGCCAGTCTTGGTACGCCATACTTATTAGCCTGTCTCCAGACCGTCTCTGATTGTGGCTCAACACCACCTACTGCACAAAATACCGCACAAGCGCCATCTAGCACCCTTAAAGATCTTTCTACTTCAATAGTAAAGTCCACGTGACCCGGGGTATCAATTATGTTAATTCGATGCTCTGGAAAATTTTTAGCCATACCACTCCAAAAACAAGTGGTGGCAGCAGAAGTAATAGTAATACCACGTTCTTGCTCTTGTTCCATCCAGTCCATAACAGCAGCGCCGTCATGCACTTCCCCAATTTTATGAGAAACACCAGTATAAAATAAAACCCTTTCTGTCGTAGTAGTTTTACCAGCATCAATATGGGCCATGATACCTATATTACGATATCTTTCAATTGGAGTTGTACGAGCCATTAATTATCCTTTGTAATAAATATATTTATTTATTTTAATTAGTTCTAAATCAATATCTATGGTAAACAGATCTGCTTCTTTCTCTTGTTTGGTCTTCCCAGATATCTCCTTGAGAAGTTTCAACTTTACTGCTAGGTACTGTGATACTATCATGCTGAAAAAAGCGACGTAAACAAGCTACAATTCCCATGCCTACTTTTTTATCCGAGTTTAAAGGTGCTTCTATACCCAAGCTACTTTTCTTCATGATTTACTACCATCTATAGTGAGCGAATGCCTTATTAGCTTCAGCCATTTTATGCATGTCTTCACGCATTTTTAATGCAGCGCCACGATTACCTAATGCGTCTTTTAATTCGCCAGTCAATCTAGCAATAATACCTTTTTCATGACGTTTGCGCGCTGCCTTGATAACCCAAGTCATGGCTATTCTGCTTTTGCGTACTGGACGTACTTCAATAGGCACTTGATACGTAGCACCACCAACACGTCTTGATTTAACTTCAACAAGAGGTCCGACTTTATCTAAGATATCTTCAAACTTTGCTAACACATCATCATTTTCATTTTCTTTAAGACTATCCAACACTTTATAGACTGTTCTTTCAGCAATAGATTTTTTACCGCTCTTCATTATAAGATTAATGAACTGAGCTAATAAATTACTTCCATAAACTGGATCTGGTAATATACTTCTTTTTTCTGCTTGACGTCTTCTAGACATTTGCTTTCCACCTATTATTTAAACTATTTCTTGCCGCCTTTTGCATTCTTAGCACCAGCAGCATCTTTGCCACCTTTTGCTCTCTTTGTACCATACTTAGAGCGACCTTGCTTTCTATCGTTAACGCCAGCAGTATCTAAACTACCACGCACGATATGATAACGAACACCTGGTAAGTCTTTTACACGACCACCACGAATAACAATTACAGAGTGTTCCTGGAGGTTGTGACCTTCACCTGGAATATAAGCAGTTACTTCCTGACGATTAGTTAATCTAACACGAGCAACTTTACGCAACGCAGAGTTTGGTTTTTTAGGCGTTGTTGTATACACACGTGTACAAACACCCCGTTTTTGTGGGCAACGCTGTAATGCTGGCACCGCACTTTTTTTGAGCTTTTGCTGACGTGCTTTACGAACCAACTGACCAATTCTCATGTATTACTCTCCAAATCTTTTCTTTAACTATTACACAATCTATAACAAATTATATTAACCGCGTGAAGCGGATTTTACCTAGCATTATTATTACAGTCAAGTCTTATCAACTATATCTGATGAATTTAAGGCATCACTTAAAGCACTTTCTATATCACTAGCTGATATTTTATTGACCTCATCAATATTCTTATTTTTATTACTTAAGTTATTGTTTTTAAGCTTAGCATTTTTAGCTTTTGTACGCTTATCCTGATGATAGGCTGCTCCTGTACCAGCTGGTATTAAGCGTCCAACCATCACATTTTCTTTCAAGCCCCTCAAGTCATCTCGCTTACCCGTAACTGCAGCTTCTGTTAGAACTCTCGTAGTTTCCTGGAATGATGCAGCTGATATAAACGAATCAGTATTTAACGAAGCCTTTGTGATCCCCATTAATAATTGTTCATATATCACTGGTACTTTACCTTGCTCTTGTAACTTTTTGTTTTCTTCACGTAAAACAGCAAGGTCAATTAATTCACCCGCTATATAGCTACTGTCACCAGAAGAAGTCACTTCTGCT
>CAZSRF010000042.1:4157-15806 GCA_964609155.1 uncultured Gammaproteobacteria bacterium
GCTTTTCTTAGCATCTGACGAATAATCACTTCAATATGCTTGTCATTAATTTTAACACCTTGCAAACGGTAAACATCTTGAACTTCATTAATGATATAATTAGCCAATTCAGTAGTCCCAGATAACCTTAGAATATCATGCGGATTTGCTGCACCTTCTGAGATCACCTCACCTTTTTCAACTGTTTCACCTTCAAATACAGCGACTTGCCGCCACTTAGGTATTAGAGTTTCATATGACTCACTACCGTCCTTAGGTGTGATAATCAAACGACGTTTACCTTTAGTCTCTCTACCAAAGCTTACAATACCCGATATTTCTGCTAGTATTGCAGATTCTTTAGGTTTTCTTGCTTCAAATAGATCAGCTACTCGCGGTAAGCCCCCAGTTATATCCCCTGTTTTTGATGTCTCTTGAGGGATACGGGCTATTGTATCACCCACTTCCACTCTTGCACCATCTTCTAATGACAAGATAGCATCAACTGGCAAGAAATACTGAGCCGGTAGTGTTAATCCAGGTAAATTTAAATCTTCACCATTGTCATCTACCAATTTGATCAATGGACGCAATTCTTTACCACCAATACCACGTTGTTTAGTATCTATTATAATAATACTTGACAACCCTGTAATCTCATCTGTCTGACGACGCATATTCACGCCCTCAATCATATCAGTAAGAACAATCTTACCAGCTACTTCAGTGATGATTGGATGAGTATGTGGTTCCCAATTTGCAACTACCTCACCTGCTTTTACTTTCTCACTTTCATTCTTGTCTATAACTGTACCATAAGGAACACGGTAACGTTCACGCTCACGACCATAATCGTCTATAATTGCTAATTCACCAGAACGCGATACTACAACGTTTTTATTATTTTTATTCTGCACTGTTTTCATATTATGTAATTTAATATGACCTTCAGCTTTAACCTGAATATTATTAACCGCTGTCGCACGTGAAGCTGCACCACCAATATGGAACGTACGCATTGTTAACTGTGTACCCGGCTCACCTATTGATTGTGCGGCAATAACACCTACTGCTTCACCATAATTAACCATGTGCCCTCGTGCTAAATCGCGACCATAACATTTAGCACAGATACCAAAACTATATTCACATGAAATTGGTGAGCGAACTTTAATTTTATACAAGCCCGCACGCTCAATGAAATCTATATTATTTTCATCAAGTACAGTATAAGCTGGTAAAAAGACACTTCCTGTTTCAGGATCTAATAAGTCTTCACTTAATGTTCGTCCTAAAACACGCTCACGCAATGGCTCAACGACATCGCCACCTTGAATCAATGGTGCAACCCAAATACCATTGGTCGTACCACAGTCATCCCCCATCACAACAACATCTTGTGCAACGTCTACCAAACGACGTGTTAAATACCCGGAGTTTGCAGTCTTTAACGCAGTATCTGATAACCCCTTACGAGCACCATGCGTAGATATAAAGTATTGCAATACATTTAAGCCTTCTCTGAAATTCACTGTAATAGGCGTTTCCATAATAGAACCATCTGGCTTTGACATTAATCCACGCATACCAGACAGCTGTTTAATCTGCGCAGCAGAACCCCTCGCACCAGAGTCTGCCATCATATAAACAGAATTGAATGATTCTTGTTTTACAGTGTTACCTTTTGCATCCACAACTTCGTCAGTTGCAAGCTTCTCCATCATCGCTTTTGCTACTTGATCACCTGCTACAGTCCAAATATCTACAACTTTATTATAACGTTCTCCATTTGTTACCAGACCAGAAGCATATTGAGCTTCAATTTCTTTAACTTCATTTTCAGCTTGCGCAATAATTTCAGCTTTCTCATCTGGAACTACTAAATCGTCAACACCTATTGAACAGCCTGCTCTTTTTGCAAACTCAAAACCAGTATACATCAACTGATCTGCAAAAATAACAGTTTCTTTTAGCCCCACTTTTCTATAACAAATATTGATTAAACCGGATATTTGCTTCTTATTCATTGTTTTATTAACTAAAGCAAATGGTAAACCAACCGGTAAAATATCAAATAATATTGCTCGACCAACTGTGCTATCTACAATAACTGTATTGCTAGGGTCTTGATTAACTCTAACTTTTATCTTTGCATGCAATGCAACCTGGTTAGTATAGTACGCACGCTTAACCTCCGCGACATCACTGAAAATCATCCCCTCACCCAGAACATTGATTTTCTCGCGTGTCATATAATATAGTCCCAAGACAACATCCTGCGAAGGAACAATAATAGGATCACCATTTGCTGGTGACAATATATTGTTGCTAGACATCATAAGCGCTCTAGCTTCCAATTGCGCTTCTGTTGTTAATGGAATATGCACGGCCATCTGATCACCATCAAAGTCTGCATTGAATGCAGCACAAACTAAAGGATGCAGTTGGATAGCCTTACCTTCAATTAATACCGGCTCAAATGCCTGAATACCCAATCTATGCAACGTTGGTGCACGATTGAGGAGAACTGGATGTTCGCGGATAACTTCTTCTAGAATATCCCATACTTCTGACTCTTCTCTTTCAACCATTTTTTTTGCAGCTTTGATAGTCGTTGCAATACCACGTAACTCTAGTTTGCTAAAAATAAACGGCTTAAACAGCTCTAATGCCATTTTCTTAGGCAATCCACACTGATGAAGCTTTAATGTAGGCCCTACTACAATAACTGAACGACCTGAATAATCTACACGTTTACCTAGTAAGTTCTGTCTAAAACGACCTTGCTTACCTTTAATCATATCTGCAAGTGATTTCAGCGGTCTCTTATTAGAGCCAGTTATAGCTCTACCACGACGGCCATTATCTAATAAAGCATCAACAGATTCTTGTAACATACGTTTTTCGTTACGAACAATAATATCCGGCGCATTAAGATCCAACAGTCTTTTAAGGCGATTATTACGATTAATAACCCTACGGTATAAATCATTTAAATCAGATGTAGCAAATCTGCCTCCATCCAATGGGACCAGCGGTCTTAAATCTGGCGGCAATACTGGTAGAACATCCAAAATCATCCAATCAGGTTTATTATCTGATTGCGCAAAATTTTCAAGCAATTTAAGACGTTTACTTAATTTTTTAATTCTTGTTTCAGAGTTAGTCGTTGGCAACTCTTCGCGAATCTTATTAATCTCATTGGTAACATTAATTTGATTTAATAAGTCCCTAACTGCCTCCGCTCCCATACGAGCAGTAAACTCATCACCAAATTGCTCAACAGCATCCAAATAAGCTTCATCTGAAAGCAACTGACCTTTTTCTAGGTTCGTCATACCTGGGTCAACTACAACAAAAGCTTCAAAATAAAGTACTCTTTCTATATCTCTTAGAGTCATATCCAAAAGCAAACCAATTCTTGACGGTAATGACTTTAAAAACCAAATGTGTGCAACTGGAGAAGCTAACTCAATATGCCCCATCCTATCACGGCGCACTTTAGATTGAGTAACTTCAACACCACATTTTTCGCAAATAATTCCTCGGTGTTTCAATCTTCTGTATTTGCCGCATAAGCATTCATAATCTTTAACTGGACCAAAAATCTTAGCGCAGAACAATCCATCTCTTTCTGGCTTAAAAGTCCTATAATTAATGGTTTCTGGTTTCTTTACCTCACCATACGACCATGAACGGATACTTTCTGGAGAGGTCAAGCTAATACGGATATAGTCAACTTCTAGCTCATGTCCTTGTGGTTTGAGTACTTTTAATAAATCTCTCAAGGTCTTTCTCCTAAATATTTAATTTCTTAATATTTATTAATTACAATTAACATAATAATTTTTAATTACTTTGGATTTCAATATCAATTGCCAATGAACGTATTTCTTTAATTAATACATTAAACGACTCTGGGATATTTGCATCCATTTTATGATTACCATCAACGATATTTTTATACATTTTTGTACGGCCGTTAACGTCGTCTGATTTAACTGTTAACATCTCTTGTAATGTATAGGCTGCACCATAAGCTTGCAGGGCCCAGACCTCCATCTCCCCAAATCTTTGACCACCAAACTGAGCTTTACCACCCAACGGTTGCTGTGTCACAAGACTGTAAGAACCTGTAGAACGAGCATGCATTTTATCATCAACTAAGTGATTTAATTTCAGCATATACATATAGCCAACTGTAACAGGTCTATCAAATGCATCACCAGTACGACCATCAAATAATTGTGTTTGACCACTTTCAGGCAGACCGGCTTTTTTAAGCATTTTCTTTATTTCTGCCTCACTTGCACCATCAAAAACTGACGTTGCCATTGGCACACCTGCAGATAAATTACTGACTAAATCTATTACTTCTGGATCTGACAAGCTATCTATATCTTCTGTTTTACCACAACCATCATTGTAAATATCATTTAAAGCTGCTTTTAAATCAGGAACCGATGCATTATGGCTCATTAAATTACCTAGCTTTAAACCTAGCGCCTTTGCAGCCCAGCCTAAGTGTGTTTCCAAAACCTGCCCTACGTTCATACGTGAAGGTACACCTAGTGGGTTCAATACTATATCAACTGGTGTTCCATCGGCCATATATGGCATATCTTCAATCGGCACTATAGTAGAAATAACCCCCTTGTTACCATGACGACCTGCCATTTTATCACCAGGTTGAATTCTACGTTTTACTGCTAAAAACACTTTTACAATTTTTAAAATCCCAGGAGATAAATCATCACCACTTATTAGTTTACGACGCTTTTCTTCAAGATCTTCATCATATTTTATTCTTTGTTGTGCAAGTTGTTTTTGCGCTGACTCTAACTGATCAGATAGATCTTCGTCTTTTACTACGATATCAAACCATCTATCACGAGCAAGACCCTTTAAATAATTTTCAGAAATAGTATCGCCAGATTTTAATCCAGGACCAGATTTAGCAGATTTACCTACCAACATTTTTGCTAAACGACCATACAAATCACCTTCTAGGATTCTGTATTCATCATTCAGATCTTTTTTAATTTTTTCTAATTCATATTTCTCTATCTGTAAAGCACGTTCATCCTTTTCAACTGCATCACGAGTAAATACCTGTACATTTATTACAGTACCAGTCATACCTGTTGGAACACGCAATGATGTATCTTTTACATCAGAAGCTTTTTCACCAAAAATAGCTCTTAATAATTTTTCTTCAGGTGTAAGCTGTGTTTCACCTTTTGGTGTTACTTTACCAACCAGAATGTCTCCAGCCTCAACTTCTGCGCCTATGTAAACAATTCCAGACTCATCTAACTTAGCTAACGACGATTCACTTACGTTTGGTATATCAGCTGTAATTTCTTCTACACCCAATTTAGTATCACGTGAAATACAAGTTAATTCTTCAATATGAATAGAAGTAAATCTATCCTCTTGTACAACTCGTTCTGATATTAAGATAGAATCCTCGAAGTTATAGCCATTCCAGGGCATGAACGCAACTAATAAGTTTTGACCTAAGGCTAATTCACCCATATCAGTTGATGGACCATCAGCTATAATAGTACCCTTTGAAATAATCGTACCCTGCGCAACCAATGGACGCTGATTGATACAAGTATTATGGTTTGACCTAGTGTATTTAATTAAATTATAAATATCAACACCAGCCTCTCCAGTTAAAGTTTCTTCATCATTTACACGTACTACGATACGTGAAGCATCGATTGAATCAACTACACCACCACGTTTAGCTACTACGGCAACACCTGAATCACGAGCGACACTACGCTCCATGCCAGTACCAACTAACGGTTTTTCAGCACACATAAGCGGTACTGCTTGACGTTGCATATTTGATCCCATTAAAGCACGGTTAGCATCGTCATGTTCTAAAAAAGGAATTAAAGAAGCAGCCACTGAAACTATTTGACGTGGTGAAACATCCATATAGTCAATTTTATCTGGTGAAGTTAATGTAAACTCATTTAGATGTCTACATGGAACTAACTCATCCGTTAGTTCATTATTTTTATTCAGATTAGCATTTGCTTGAGCAATATAATGCTTTCCTTCTTCAATCGCTGACAGATAGACTACTTCATCTGTAGCTCGATTATTTACTACTTTACGTACAGGCGTTTCAATAAAGCCATATTCATTAATTCTGGCGTAAATAGCTAATGAATTTATTAATCCAATATTTGGCCCCTCAGGTGTTTCGATAGGACAAACACGGCCATAATGTGTATTGTGCACGTCACGTACTTCAAAACCTGCACGCTCTCTGGTTAAACCACCAGGGCCTAGAGCTGATACGCGTCTTTTATGTGTGATTTCAGAAAGTGGATTGTTCTGATCCATAAACTGTGACAATTGGCTCGAACCGAAAAATTCTTTGATTGCTGCTGAAACTGGTTTTGCATTAATCAAATCTTGTGGCATAAGATTCTCAGAATCAGCCACACTTAAACGTTCACGCACAGCACGTTCTACACGTACGAGCCCTATTCGAAATTGATTTTCAGTCATTTCGCCTACGCTTCGAACACGACGATTACCCAAATGGTCGATGTCATCAACCTGCCCGTTACCATCACGAATATCAATTAAGACTTTAATAACATCAACTATATCTTGCTTCGATAGAACACCAGGTCCTGTAATTTCGTCTCTGCCAACTCTGCGATTGTATTTCATTCTCCCTACTGCAGATAAATCGTATCTATCTTCACTAAAAAACAAAGATTCAAATAATGTTTCTGCTGCATCTTTTGTAGGAGGTTCACCAGGACGCATCATTCGATAAATCTCTACTAAAGCGTCTAGCTGGGTTTTTGTCGTATCAACTCTTAAGGTATCAGATATATACGCGCCTTTATCCAGATCGTTTGTGTACAGTACTTTTATTTGAGCAATACCAGAATCAGCTATAAGATTAATTAGATCAATGGTCAACTCTGCATTAGCCTCTGCAAGCAACTCACCAGTTTCTGGGTGAACAATATCTTTGGCCAATGTTTGCTCTGTTAAATATTCCGCAGGAACAACCATTGTTTTAATATCAGAATTTTTTATTTTTCTAATGTGTGCAAATGTTATATGCCTACCGGCTTCAATAATAGTATTACCTTCTTTATCCTTAATATCAGTATATGCTGTTTCACCACGCAACCTTTCAGGTATTACATCTAATACAAATTGATTACCATTGATATTTATTGTATTCGTATCAAAGAAAGTGTCTAATATTTCTTCTTGCGACAGTCCTAAAGCACGTAAAATAACGCTGACTGGTAGTTTTCTTCTTCTATCGATACGAACAAAAATATTATCCTTTGGGTCAAATTCAAAATCTAACCAGGAACCTCTATAAGGAATAATTCTCGCTGAATATAACTTTTTACCAGAACTATGTGTTTTACCACGATCATGCTCAAAAAAGACCCCTGGAGAACGATGCAACTGAGAAACAATTACTCTCTCTATACCATTGATGACAAAAGAACCTGTGTCTGTCATCAAGGGAAGCTCACCCATGTAAACTTCTTGTTCTCTTATATCTTTAACTATTTGCTTATCTTCTACTGAACCTTCCTCTAAAAGCACTAATCGTATTTTTACTCGGATTGGTGCTGCATAAGTAGTACCACGAATTCTGCACTCCTTGACATCAAATGTTGGAGTTCCTAATCTATAACCGGCATACTCCAAAATAGCTAGTCCTGAATAACTTTTAATGGGGAACAACGATTTAAATGCCGATTCTAAACCAGAGTCTACTCCATTTTTGCTGTTTAAAAACTTTTCATAAGATTCAGTTTGAACATCTAGCAATGGCGGCACGTCAATAATAGATTGTAAATCACTAAAATTTTTACGTATACGTTTGCTAACAAAACGTACTGGTTGACCATTTTGGTTAGTATGTGACAGTGACATGCGTATTCCTCAGAAGTAATTATTTATACACTTATAATCTTATGAACTATAAACAAAAAAACAAAACGTAATAACGTTACCAGAGGGGACAAATCACCTTGGTAACATTATTAGCTTTGTATTATTACTTAACCTCTGCAGTAGCACCAGCTTCTTCAAGTTGCTTCTTGATTTTAGCTGCATCGTCTTTATTAACGCCTTCTTTAACTAACGCAGGAGCACTTTCAACTAGATCTTTAGCTTCTTTCAAGCCAAGGCCAGTGATTTCTCTTATTACTTTAATGACATTTACCTTGTTGCTACCAAAGTTTGTCATGTGTACATCAAATTCAGTTTTTTCAGCAGCAGCTTCACCACCAGCCGCAGCAACTGGAGCAGCCATGGCTACTGGAGCAGCAGCAGAAACATTGAATTTTTTTTCCATAGCTTCAACTAGTTCAACTACTTCCATTACACTCATTGATGCAATCGCATTTAATATATCATCTTTATTTAACGCCATAATTTAACTCCTCAATTTTTAATAACTACTAAACGTCACTGTTGCTTTTTTTGCTCAGCTACTGCATTAATAACACGCACAATTGTTGTGTATGTTTCCGCAACTGTCCTAACCAACTTAGTAACAGGCGCGTTAATAACAGATGCCAACTGTCCTAGCGCTTGCTGCTTAGTAGGTAACGAAGCAACTCTATCGATAGCCTCTCCACCATAAGCATTACCACCGATAGACAATACTTTTACTTCAAGCTTACTATTAGCTTTAGCAAAATCTTTCATCAATCTGGCAGGTGCACCTGGATCATCTTTACAAAAAGCTAATAGCATTGGACCCTTCAATGAGTCTTGCATACACTCAAACTGTGTCCCAGCTACTGCTCGTTTAGCAAGCGTATTGCGCACGACTTTAAGGTAAATACCATTATCGCGAGCAGTTTTTCTAAGCTCTGTAAGCTGTACAACAGATAATCCTCGGTAGTCAGCACCTACTGCTGATACGGCTACTTTAGCTTGCTCTGATATTTCAGCTACAATCGCTTTTTTATCATTTAGTCTTAAGACCACCAAACACCTCCTGAGTGTTATTCTAAGAATTTATGGTTTTAAGTTTAATGGCGCAGTTCTAATGACAAGATGACATATATGTAACCTTTGTCTTAGTGTTATCAACACCATCTGCGTCAGCTGTTGTAAACAACAATTAAGCCTATAAACCCAAGCGCTGACGGTCTTTGACGATGCCTGAGGCAACTTCAAATTCTTTAAATATTCACAAAATCAAATACTATACTATAAAAAACTTATATAGGCAAACTAGATTGATCAACAGTAATACCTGGCCCCATTGTAGAAGATAGGGTAATTTTCTTTAAATACACCCCTTTAGCAGCACTTGGTTTAGCCTTTTTTAAAGCTTCTAATAACGCTACTAGGTTCTCTTGAATTGCTTTACTATCGAAACTTACTTTACCTAAAGTAGTATGAATGATGCCTGCCTTGTCTGTTCGATATTGTACTTGACCGCCTTTCGCATTTTTTATAGCTGTCTCAACATCCATTGTAACGGTACCAACTTTTGGGTTAGGCATAAGCCCCCTTGGACCTAAAATTTGGCCTAATTGCCCAACTAATCTCATTGCATCAGGAGTCGCTATCAAGATATCAAAATCCATCTTTCCAGCTTTAATTTCTTCAGCTAAATCTTCAAAACCCACAATATCAGCACCAGCATCTTTTGCCTTTGTTGCATTAGGACCTTGAGCAAACACAGCCACCTTAACAGTTTTACCTGTGCCATTAGGCAATACTAAAGCTCCACGCACCACCTGATCAGACTTGCGCGAGTCAATACCTAGCTTAACTGCCACATCAAGTGATTCAGCAAATTTAGTTTTTGTCGTACTAGAAATAGTTTTTAAAATTTCTACACTCTTCTCAATAGAATACAATGCGCCTGACTGTACATTTTGAGCAAATAATTTTCTACGCTTAGTTAATTTAGCCATTATTCAACACCCTCAACATTTAACCCCATACTACGAGCAGTACCAGCAATTGTTCTAACAGCAGCATTCATACTAGCCGCAGTTAAATCTACTTCTTTAAGCTTTGCGATTTGTTCTAGTTGAGGTCTAGTTACTTTACCTATTTTATCAGTATTAGGCTTACCGCTACCTTTGGGTACACCTGCAGCTTTCTTCAACAAGAAAGACGCCGGGGGCGTTTTTAAGATAAAAGTGAAACTTCTGTCACTATAAACTGTGATGACAACAGGAATTGGGGTTCCCTTTTCCAAGCTTTGTGTCTGCGCATTAAACGCTTTACAAAACTCCATAATGTTAACGCCACGCTGACCTAATGCAGGACCGATTGGTGGACTTGGATTGGCGGCTCCGGCAGGAACCTGTAAATTAATATACGCTTCAATTTTTTTAGCCATTGTGATTCTCTTTAATACATGGGTTATAACGCTTTTGTTAAATTAAAATCAATTTAATTTAGCTTCCCTTAATTATATATTTTTGCTATATAATTTTTTCTACTTGAGAAAACTCAAGTTCAACAGGCGTTGAACGCCCGAATATTGATACAGCAACACGCAGTCTGCTTTTATCATAATTAACGTCTTCAACTACTCCATTAAAGTCAGCAAACGGTCCATCATTTACTCGAACAACTTCACCAGCTTCAAATAACACTTTAGGCCTAGGCTTATCTACACCCTCTTGAACTCTTTGAAGGATTTTATGCAGCTCTCTCTCTCCAATAGGAGCAGGCTTATCCGCTCTTCCACCAATAAACCCAATAACTTTAGGAACTTGACAAATCAAATGCCAAATTTCATCGTCAAGATCTACTTCTATTAGAACATAACCAGGAAAGAACTTACGCTCACTCTTACGCTTTTGTCCAGAGCGCATTTCCATAACTTCTTCAGTTGGAACTAGAATTTCACCGAATTTTTCTTCTAATTTTTTTACTGCTATCCTTTCTTGTACGAGCTTTCTAACCGCCAGCTCTTGCCCAGAATAAACCTGTAAAATATACCATTGCTTTGGCATTAACTTTATACCTCTTGCCCAGTAACCCAAGCCATCATTTTAAACAGAATATTGTCAAAACCCCAGAGGATTAATGACATGATAGCAACCATTATCACAACAATAATAGATGCTTGTATTGTCTCTTGCCGAGTCGGCCACACAACCTTACGAGCTTCACCCTGAGAACTTAAAATAAAAACCCAGGTTTTTTTACCATATGATGTAGTCCTAGCGACACCAATAGCCATCAAAAAAGCCACTAATACCGCTACAACTCTCAAAAACGGAGATAACTGCTCAATATAATTTGAAACAATACCCAACACTAAAACGGCCCCTACAATTGTCCATTTTATATAGTCTTTCATGGGAACCCTTTTTAACTTACTAATACAATCTGCTAAATAACATATACCATGTACCATATACCATGTACCATGTACCATGTACCATGTACCATGTACCATGTACCATGTAATGCGCCTAGTTAGTAATGGCAGGCCAGGAGGGCCTCGAACCCCCAACCTGCGGTTTTGGAGACCGCCACTCTGCCAATTGAGCTACTGGCCTATCCTAGGCTACCACATTTTATACACCAATGGCATATAGTATATTATTACTAATAACTATTCAATAATTTTAGTTACAACACCAGCGCCTACTGTTCTACCACCTTCGCGTA
>CAZSRF010000043.1:0-15392 GCA_964609155.1 uncultured Gammaproteobacteria bacterium
AGACAAAAACCTTTTGGGAACTATATTTTGGATTTCTATGCTCCGCAAATAAAGAACTATGAGAGACAAAGAGATATTCGAGGGATTCGATCCCAAGAAACAAAAAGAATATGAAGATTATTTGATAAAATCTGGGGTGGTTAGCAAAACAGAATTAGACAAAAGTTGGGAAAATGTTAAAGATTGGGATAAAGATAGTTGGGATAAATTTAAGTCTGTAGAAAATGAAATTAATAAGCAATTAACTCAGTATCTACAGAATAATGTAAGTCCAACAGATTCGAGGGTTCAAGCTTTAATTGAAGAGCATTATCAATGGATTAAAAACTTTTGGACTCCTGATAAAAAAAGTTACATTGGTTTAGCAGAATTATACGTAAGCGTCAATTAAACCCACCTTTTCATTTAAAATAATTCAGTCAAAATATCTTCATAATAATTATGGAGGTATAAATGTTAACTTTAACAGAGCAAGAACGAACGCAGTATTGGCATAGCCACATATCAAATTTTATCGCAAGTAAAAAAACACAAAAACAATACTGCAAGGACAATGATATTAGTTATGCTAAATTTAAGAGCTGGCGTTATAAGTTTTCAAATGAGTTTCCACCGGACGCAGAACACCCAAAAGTCAAACAAAAGAGAGCTCAGCTCTCAAATACCATTGCAATCCCAATTGAGCCTAAGACTAGCACGTTTGCTGCTGTTAATATACTTGATATCGCTATCGGGGCTGATAAACAACCAGCTGCTCCACTAGTAAAACTATTTTTAAATAAAAATATATATTTAGAATTACCAGCAGAAGTTGACATTAAAAATTTACAAAAAATATTTTCTGCTCTAGGAGTTTTACAATGCTAGTGCCTAAAAAAGACATGAAGATATTTGTAGCTCTAGAGCCAGTTGATATGAGAAAGTCAATTAATGGTTTGGCTGTAGAAGTTATAGAGGCTTTGAGCGGCAAGCCTCAGTCTGGAGATTTGTATATTTTTCATAATAAAGCTTCTAATTTAATAAAAGCATTGTTTTGGGATCTTGACGGCTTTGTATTGATATATAAAAGGCTTGAAGAACATAAATTTAAATTTCCTAAAATATCTGCTATGCACACCTTATCGATTAGCCATAAGCAACTACGTTGGTTATTATCAGGCTTTGATTTTGCTAGAATTGATAACAAAACTGCTATTAAATTCGAAGATTATTTCTAGCTTTCTGTTGTTTTATTGTTATTTTTCATGAGGTTGTATGTTACAATGCAGCATGCAAACAAAGAAAGCAAGCCATAAAATACCTGATAATATAGTAGAGCTACAGTCGCTTGTTCTAACGTTGCTTGCAGATATAGAAAACAAAAATATCGACATTAAAAACAAAGATACAGAAATAGAACTGTTGCGTCATAAATTACAGGCTCAACTTGCAGCACGATTCGCCTCTAAATCAGAAAAGCACAAAGGCCAAATTGATTTATTTGACGAAGCAATGTTACCAGAGCAAACTGAAGTAACAGCTATAGAAACAGCTGATGAAGAAATCACCATAGCTGCGCATACTCGCAAAAAAGTTGGCCGTAAACCACTTCCAAAAGATTTACCTCGCGAGCAAATTATTCATGATTTAAGCGATGCTGAGAAAACTTGTAGCTGCGGCTGCCAAATGCACAAGATTGGTGAAGATAAAAGCGAACAGCTTGAGTGGATACCAGCACAAGTTAAAGTTATTGAGCATGTGCGTATTAAATATGCATGCAGAGACTGCGAAGAAATGGTTAAATCTGCCCCAATGCCTAAGCTACCAATACCAAAAAGCATTGCAACTCCTGGACTTTTGGCTGAAATATTAATTAGTAAATATGAAGACCACTTACCGTGAAAAGCAAGCAAGAGAAAATAATCTTAATTTTGAGCAGCGTAAAAAATCAAGAAAAGAACTAGCTTTACCAGTATTAAATAAATTTAAAGTTTGGCTTGATGATTCATCTGCTGCTGTGCCACCAAAAAGCCCAATTGGTGAGGCAATCAGCTATACACTAAGACACTGGCCAGAATTAATTAAATATGTCGATAATGGTGAGGTTGAGATTGATAACAATATTGTTGAAAATTTAATCAGACCATTTGCACTTGGACGCAAAAACTGGCTCTTTTTTGGTAGCCCAGAAGGCGCTGAAGCTGGCGCTGTTATCTATAGTCTTATTCAAACGTGCAAATTAAACCAAATTGAACCATACGCATATTTTAAATATGTACTAGCCAACATTAGCTCTTGGGATAAAAGCGATCTCAAGGCGCTACTGCCACAATTTATAGAGCCGCAGTTATTAAAACAGGCCTATACTAATTCATTTTTAAATTAAAAATTTAAATATTCAAAAAATAATCAAGGTGGGTTTAGTTGACGCTTACAATTATACTGTGAAAGTGATGATTTTAATAAATATTATTCTGGTTATGATTCTAGATTAAGAAAGTACTTGACAACGGCGATGAGAGAGTATGCTGAGCATAATTTGTCATAAAAAGTCAATACACCTAATTTGAGTTGGAGTTAATTCACTGATTCTTTTATAATATTTATGATTTCTTGACTAATATTGTTTTGATGTTTTTCGTAACGATATATTAAACAAAGTTTATCGATATAATAAGGTGCATCAGGAACCGGTGATAAATTAGGAAATTTACAAGCTACTCTATTTGGCAAAACTCCGACACCCATATTATGGGCTGCTAAAGAGCCAATTAACTCTAAACTAGTTGAGGTAATAGGGCGATAATTTTTATATTTGTTTTTATTAATTTTTGATAGTATCGATTTGGTTTGTAATAGATTAGGATCAAAAATTAGTGAGTTGTGTACAGAATCAGTGCTAAATAATGTTACCTTATCTTCACCAAGCTTAATGATTACTAAGTCATTATGTTTTACAGGATTAATAGCTATGGCAAAATCCAATTTCCAATTAATTACTTTTTCAGTCATTTCTCGTGATAAGCCATGGATAAAATTAAACCGTAACTTAGGAAAGGTTTTAGAAATTTTTGGCAAAAATTTATCCACTGTATACAATGCCACTGATTGATGTATGCCAAAACTGTATTCGCCAGTGATGTCTTTTTTATCTAACGTATCAATATAGACTAGTTGTTTAATTGTATCCCATTCGTTAATCAAATTATTAGATTGCTTAAAGAGGATTTCACCAGACTTGGTTAGAGCTAAACCATTTTTCATTCGGATAAATAATTCAATATCAAGAGAGTTTTCAAGTCGTTTGATGGCATAACTTAAAGCAGATTGTGATAATCCAATGCGTTCAGCCGCTCTAGTAAGATTGTGAGTTTCAGCGACAATCTTGAAATATTTAATATCATTAAGAGTTGCAGTCATGAATATATTATATCACAGTATTCAAGATATTTCATTGTACTTGTAATGGCCTACTAGCTATATTTTGAATATAAGGCGGTTTGGAGATATGTTATTTTTGAGATTTTAAAAATTAGAGGAAGATTATGATTAATAAAAAAATATTCTGTATTTTGCTGTTTTCTTTAGCTATAAATGTTTCTGCGGCTAATCTTATTATCGTTGAAGGTTCCTATCAAGGTTCATGTGCTGATAAAAAAACGATTTTGACAAATGCACGTAATAACGCATATAGCAAATTGCCTGGTAATAAACAAGAATATGAGCAAGTATCTTCGTTACAGAGCCAGGAATATGATGTTTCTGATAATTGTGGTAGTTATGTATCAGCATCTTTTGTAAACAAAGCCGAGGATATTGATGAAAGGACTATACAAACAATGGGTAGGTACATATATGATGATACTATTCCACCGAAGCCCAATGAGCAACCAAAAGATGTTTGGGATTTAGCTTTAAAAGATGCATTCCAAAAAGCAAAGCTCTATTGTAATAGCGATCAGGATCCACAGTTTTTAAAAATAACCAATAAAAAATGCTATTCCCGGGGATTCGGATTATTTATCTATGAGGTGTACGTAGATTATAATTGTTAATGTATCAAAAATTTCTCGAGGGATACGAAATAGCTAAATTTTGCTCATAGTAGTCGCTGTCGAGGTGGTTTTATTATAAATCTTTACAATTCATTACAGCTGAAATGGTTGTTGAATCAGAATTAGGAATGTTTAAAATAGTTCGAATAGATGTGGCACCTGCGGGAAATTCTGCTATGGTCTCAGCATTAATCAATACTGATTGAATTGCCACTTCAAAAGGCCCATTGCTGGGACCTGCATGATGAGGAAGCATATGGAATCTGAAATTATCAAAATCCTCAGCAAACGACGCGCCTTTTTCAAAATTAAAGATTGTCGAAGCTACATCGATTATTTTTCCCTCGCCCAAGCGCTGTATTTTAAATTCGCATTGCGCGTGTTCAGCATAAATATTGCAAACTAATGCAGTAAAAAGAGTCAAAATATAATTTAAAGCGCATCTTAGATCCTTATGTAATAGATATTTTTCTGAATTATATTAATTGTATAGAAAATTAATACTTGCAAATAGAAATTTAGTCTTTACAATTTAAAACACCATTAATATTTTCTATCCGTACACATCGTATAAAGTCTTTGTAATAATATACTTTATTTACAATATTGCCTTGTCTATTTGCGCAGTTTAATTCAAAAGTACATTTAGTGGTGTAAACTGGGTCGCAAGTTTCCTGATAGGAAGCGCAATACTGTTCTTGATAACCCATAGGATAGATTTTACCATTATCAATAAAGTCTTGACAGCCAGCAAATAAAGTTTGTGAACTTAGCAATATGCAGGATAAAGTGATAACTTTTTTTATCATGATTAATCTCCATTTAATTATAATATGAATATGTTTATAACCTATGAGGTTACTGATGAATAACATTTGATAGAATTACAATAGGTTAATATAATGCTATACGCAACGTAAAAACTACGCAATTTTCAATTTTATAAATAATATTACACGAATTATTCATACAAGCTTTTAATCTCTAAAATAGCTGTAAAATGTTCGGTCATGATAGATTTTGGAATATCAAAAGCATAGCCACAGTTAATAGCGGCATCAACAATAGCAGATTTTTTATTAACATCAAAGACTTGCTTAAGTTCTGTAATGTAATGCTCGACTGTTCTAGGCGAGCAATGAAGTGCAATGGCTATGTCATAATTAGATAAATTTCGTAATAATAAAAATAAACAATCGTGAGCTTTTTTTGAAAGGTTTATTTGATTGCGATCTATGGTATAGCTTACTTTTTTATGGCCAGTTAATCTTTTATTATAGTCTGAATCAAAAATAAAATTAGCAGCTCTAAATAAGCTATTATCAATGATCATAGATTGAATCATTGTTCCCCTTATAATGTTATCATTGTCATAATATGGTTGTTTAATTGAGTATATAGGATTTTCTACATTGTTATTCCAGGAGCTGAGCGTTATAGTTTTTAATGTTTTTCCACTCAAGACTAACTTATCTTGATCTCTAAAGTCTTTGGCTAATCTCACTGCTGGACAGTTCATATCTTTGTCATATAATCCTACGCATAAATCTGCTTTGGGATGGCCAAAAAGTAATACTGAGCACTCCTTTGTTATGGCCAAAAATTTTGAGTCTAAATCTTTTAAAAGAACTACCCCTGTAAGTTGAGATAACATGTTTTGAGTGAACATATAGTTACATTGATTTTTAATCTTCTAAGTGAGCCACCATCGTATAAACTATAAGATTCCATTTTACAGTGAAAAACTAACTTTTCAACAAGATTTATTGTGGGCAACACGCACAAGGGTTAATGATGAACGTTGACAATAAAATTGCCATTTTTATGACTATTTATTTACGCTTAAATTTTTATATCGACAATAAAATTTGAAATTTTGGTTTAGATCACTACTATGAAAAACGTCTCTTCATCTTTGTTTTTGATTCGCTTAGATCTTCTTCGCTAAACTCTAAACCGTTCAGATCAAAATCAAGATCAGGAGAAACGCGGTGTTTTCCTGGAAAGGCGTTATCAAATGTGTCTTTCCATTTTTTAGCTATTTCTCTTTTATGTGCTTCTAATATTGGATCCTTTAAACATTTGCCTGAAATTCTAGGATCATGCATAGGTTTATCAATATCAGAAGCATGCTCTTTTCTTTGTAGGAATAATAATGGATAAATCATAGCCCCTAAGAGCACTAGAAATACAGTTACGAATGATGTTCGGAATTTTACAGCAGATTTTTTAACTATTTTATCTTCAGTTTGTGTGCTTTTATTCATAATGGATCCTAATTTTAAATATTGAAAATTCCACTTATTAGTTTTGTCAATAATTCCTATCGTAAACTAAGGACAGCAGCTGATGACGAAGGCTGGCGATCGCGTAGTCGTGATACGAGACATTTTTCCGCCCACAAACCGAATCTTCCACCTAGATAACTTGTTACTGTTGCAGCTACGCCCGTAGGAGTAATTTTGCCTCCAGTGTTAACCACAAAAGCAGCAGTATTGGCTGTAATTCGTGCCTTTGAATCTGATACGCCAGCATAGGTGAGTGCTTTATGGGTAACCATGCCAGTACCAGTACCTAACCAAGAGCCCGATAAACCAAGCAATAGTAGACTAGCTGCAAATTTTACTCTTGAGGCATTTTGTTCGCTAATACATCCGTATAAGTATAATAAGTCACCCATAGCTTCTGGTAAGGCTGCATAAGTAGCACCATATAAGGCTGCAGATCCCAAAATATTTAAAGTGCTTGGTTCTGCAGTTGATATTTCAATTTCAACTAATGGTGTTTCAATATACTCTGTTTTTAAGCCCTCACAGTATTTGCCAGGAACACCGCCTTCTAAATCCCTACATTTATAAACATCTAAGTTCATTCCTTCCTCACCCCATGACAGGGTAACATTTCGATATATAGTTATTTCTCGTTTCCAATTGTTGACAGAATCGCGACAAATTTGTTTATCTACAGATACAATCTCGCATTCGTAAGTATGCATGGAGAAGCGGTCTGCCGTTTGTAATTTTGAAGAATTTTTTACATCCGTAGGCATCTCAAATACCACACCTAGATTGTTGGCTATAATTTTTAAAACTCCAATTTGCACACATGCTAAAGGTGTGGTCGATTCACTGCACAGAGTAACTTGGCTTGGGTATTGTTCAACAAAATGAGGAGGAATAAATCTTTCTGTGCCTTCATGAATCTGTACTCTTTTAATATGCTGTTTTAATAGCCCCTTCATTACTTGAATGGCTAAATCTAAAGGAGGATAAGTACTACTTTTATATTGAGTTAATTGATTTACAATATCAATCTGTTGTTTTATTTTCTCTAAAATCGCAAAAGTATCTTCAAATATTTGATTTAGTTTTGTCTCTGTAAGTGCTCCGCCGTGTTTTATGATTTCTTCTAATTGTTTGGCACTTACAACATAACTTCCAGATTGGTAAAATTCCTTAATATAACTGCTATTACCCTTTGATAATACCTCATAAGACTCACATAACGTTTGAGCAATTTCTGCAATATCATCAAGATGATTAATTAATGGTTGATAAACATCCATTTGAAAAACGTGTCTTAATGCTCTTAATTGTATCTCGCGCTGTTGTTGATATACATCTAACCAACGTTGCGTAATATTTTTCGCTAGATCAGAGGCACTGTGTAGAACTACTACATCTTTAGGAAGACCAGTTTCTGCTAACCCTTTGTATTCAGTAAAAATGGGCACATGTACTAAATCCTGATTATGCTCACCCTCTAGTTTTACTACCTTAAATGTTCCTGTTTCACTGATTGGCCATTCCCCACCCAATGTCTCACGTAAAACGCGTGCTTCGTCTTTTAAGAATAAGGTGTGGTTTTGCATTCCTATTTTAAAGGTACAAACTTTATCCGCGGTCTCTTCTTTGGAACGCGTTGATTGTAAATTTACATAAAGCAATATGTTATCTGCTGTAGATTCATAAGTTAATTTAACAGTTGCTAAGTTTTTTTGAATAAGTGTGCAGTGCTTTTCATCTAATAAATTTAAATCAATAGATGGTGAGGGTAGAATAGGATATCCAGGTTTCAATGGGTACAGTACTAACGCTGGAACAATACCGTCCAGGGGGCGATCTGATAACATTGACTCTACTTCTGCTTTACTTTTAATAATATTGCTTGATTGCTCTTTTGAGTAAGCTTCTTCAGAAGCTTTGTGTGGTGCGAGTAATGTGCGCTTTGTTACAACTCGTACTATTTCTGGGAAACTCCAAATTCCATAAGTTGTCTGTATATGTGAAGAAGAATAATCGCTGGGTGCTACAGTGATATTAATAGCAACTGTAGCACTGCTGTTACCAAACCACTTGAATTGTGAATAGGCCCCGGGAGATGAGTCGGTGATTTGTATTTGAATTTTTTCTTGGCATACTCTGATAGCAACCTTAGCATACTCATCACAACTAACATCATGACGACCACTTTCATCAATATACCAAGTTGGGCATGCTGGTGCTCTTTCTTTTGGTTTTTGACGACAATCTGCAAATCTAGGCTGATCGCTAAACAAAAGTTCGTATTGATAATCTCTTTCGTGTTCAGCTACCGCTGCACCGCCCCCATAAGGCATGCTACAACCTATGAGGCCTTTGAGACCACCATTTTGAAATAGAAGATACTGTCTTCCATATGGACTTAGTGATGTCCCAGAAAAACATTTAATACTACCGTCAATTTTATCGCATTGATAAAATCCCTCATCAGTGGGAAATATTTCTTGGCAATATTTCTCTTTTATTTCTGCTAAAACTGTATCTCTATCCATGCGACCATAATCTGCAGTAATCTCTACTGCTTTATCAGCCCTAAAATCTGATAATTCTGATGCTTTTTGAGAGCTGATAATCTTGCGGTAATCTAAATATTCACCTAAATCTATCCTACTATTTTCTTGTTTCAAGTTGTCTAAAACCACATCTCGCAATAATTTTAGATCCTTTTGGTAATCAGAAAAGATAGCTGCTGATAGTACAGGATGATGAAATTTTGGTTCAAATTTCTGATACTGTAATAATGGTTCAAGAATTTGGTCAATCAAGCGCATTAACCTATTAAAGTCTAAGGCTACTTTTGAAATGCTTAACATGCGTGCTAAATTTATAATCAATGGTATAATCAATTGTAAATTTGCCTGCTGGCCTGTGTATACAAATTTATCGCTATAATACTGCAATAATTTCTTTTGTATTACATTTATCTTAAAAAAACTTGGTACATGTCCAGAAGACTCTGTTGCCCAATAGCTTAAAGCTCCATATTCTGGATCGTGAGCAAAATTTGAGACATCATCAATATATCGATATAAATCTTCAACAGTATAGATTTTTTCTTGCAGTAGTCTTCTTGCTCTGCTGCTTACACGGCTAAATCCTTCTGAAGTTAACAAGGCCATAACTTTTTCAATATCACCAATGACTTTAGCTTCCATAGATGATAAAACCGTAAAGGAGTGAGCACTTTGAATTGTTAATAGTTTAAGACTTCCATAATTTATTTGCCCTTGTTCAGCTAATTGGCGAAATCCTCTTACACATAAATCTCTTGTTGCATTGTAGTAAGATTCCATTGCGAGGATTTGATAGTCTGAATAACCTTTCATTGCGTTGTGTATATCAGTAAAACCTTTATGCACATAATTGCCTAAGGTATCAATCATTTTTTTAACATCTTCATTAGGATCTTTGTGTGTTCCAAATAGTTCCGCAATATTATTTAAAATACCAAATATTGAACCAAATATTGCAAGAGGGGACAGTGCTTGTGTGGCAATTGTTAATACTCCAATTGCAGCATTATTTAAACTATGCAGGATTTCTCCGGCTTTTGGATCAAATTTACCAATAAATTGCGCAAATCCTTCTAGACGTCGCATATCATCAATCACAGCAGCAAATTCTGCCTGCGTGACTCGTATTTGTTCGGCTCTTTGTAAATTTGCTATGTATTGTTTCGTATATTCATCAATTAAAGTAGCTTTAACAGCTTTGTCTGCAGCTTGATGATCGGTTTGATAATCTATCCCAGAAGATAAATACATTAACTCTTGCGCTAAATGCTGCATAATATCTGATGTTGGAATGCCTGCATTTGCCATACCTGTTATTTTTGCTGCTACTGGAGTCGTATCCCCAAAATCAAAAGTACTAAATTCTTTACCACTATCTAGCGCATCATCATCTGGCATTACGTATGAGTACATCATAGGGGATTCAGATCGTGCAAATAATCTTTGTGTTTTTCCTAATGTTAAAGGGGTAGCGGCGTACATTTGAGTTAAGGCATGTTCTAATAAAGGATCTAGTCCATATGTAGCTCTTTTACTGCCTTTTAATAAACCTAATTTTGCAACGTCTATATAAAGACCTGAAGCTTCTGAAAAACCATGGTGCTTAAATACAGTCTCAACAAGCTTAGTATTGCCCCATGGCATATAATGCCCTGAGTAACTATTAATTGCACCTCTACCTACTAATAGACCATTTGTAAAAGTTGCTTCACCAGCTCCAACTACTTTAGCGCCATTAGCAAGATCTGAGTGCTTTAAAAAATCTGTAACTTTAGGTTTCCCATAAATATCTAAAATTCCATGTACTTTTGGTTTACCTACTATAAGCTCGCCATCTGTTGTAATAACCCATTTATAGCGTTGGGTTCCTTGAGTGGCTCTTATCTCGTCTCGGGTTAAATGATGAAATAAATTTCTAATTTTGTCATTAATAGTATTAGGAAAGACTTTGGGACTAAATACTCCAAATTTTTTATATAAATCAAATCCTCTAATAACCGCACATCCCCCGGATGTAACTATTCCTAAGCTCAGATCAGTGGTGAATGCGATGTCTCTACCAACTAGAGGGGTTAGTATTTTTTCAAATAAATTAGGGCCTGGGGTGCCGGTCCAGATCATGTGCACCCCGTCATTAAATGTAGATGCACCATGCGTGGCTATAATGCCTGACAAAGGGATCCCAAACCCACCTGTGGCATAGGTAATAGGAACACTTACCCCTATCTCTAGGGTACCTGCTATTATGTTGATAGTACCCAGTACCCTGGTAAAACCCTTTGATTCTAATATAACGGTATAATTAGGCATAAAACTTAGTCACCATACAAAATATAAATTGTAGGGCAAAGCTAATGGTGAAAAAAGGTAAAAACTACTCTTTTTAACATTTTTAATATAACATTTTAATATAACATCTTGTCGCACAGGGGTAAGTGTGTTAACATTCGAACTTATGTATTAGTTTATCATATCTGGGTAGAACTGAATGAACTTAGACAACCATTTCTGGCAAGAATGCTTTACACAACTGCCCGTATATGCCGGGCTTTTAGATCTAGACTCCAGATTTTTAGTCATGAATAACGAGACTAAGAAGCTATGTTTTGGAACAACTGATGTCAACATACTTGGTCTTGGAAATCAAGATATTCAGGGAAAAGCTTCCCAATTAACATCTTTATTCCATGAGCAAGATCAACTTGTTCTTTCTGGTAAAACTATACATACGCTCGATGTAAGCAGCTGGGCCAATAATCGCCGAGGTATTCTTGTTGGAGTCAAGAAACCTTATTATCAAAAAAATCTTATTAAAGGAATAATTATTGCTGGTAACATGCTCGATAGTGCGTTTATTCGTGGAGTCAATTTTATTTTTGATCCTACCTATAACAAAAAACTCATTGGTAGTCGAGATGTTAGCTATTCTGTAAATAGCAACATTAGAAATTTTTCAGAAAAAGCTCAAGAAGTATTATTTTTTTTATTACGTGGTTTATCCAATCGAGAAATTGCAAGTCTCATGAATCGCTCTGCTAGAACTGTAGAAAAATATATTGATGAACTTAAGGTAAGTTTTGGGGTAAGTAAAAAAAGTCAAATATTTTCTGCAGCACTGAATGCTGGATATGCATTTGACATACCAAAATCAATATTTCAAAAAAATTGTACGGTCATTTTATCTGAGAGTATCGTGTAATATCTCATTGTTTATAAGTCATCAAGTTGGTTTTAACATTAAAAATTGGGTAGTTTTTACTCTTGATATAATACAAAAATATAAATACAGTAATTTTAATATTACGCTTGAATAAAAAGGGAAATTTTATGATCAGAAAAATATTACAAATTTATATAATGACTTCTTTATCATTAACTGGTTATGGTTCTATCAATCTCTATTCAGATTTTGTTGGTAATTGGAGTGGTAAATGTGATTCTGGGCTTACCGGAAAATTAGAGTTGGAAGTTGACGTGGTTCCAGGCATTGGTGAATTATTATTTACCTTTAATGACTCTGAGTATTATTTAAACCATCTTGTGACACAAAGTAACTCTGGACCACCGAGTTCTTGGACATACACAAAAGTTTTAAAAACCAGTGCTGATAAAAAAACTCTTGTTTTATACTCTAATGACACGATTAACTCTCCAGAAACAAATAGCATTTTAACTTGGCAAGATACATCTACCTATGAAGTGATTGATCACAAACTTGTTATAACAACGGTACGTAAAAGTCACGACATGGTTGACTCTAGTCAAAGAGATTATGAAGATCGAGAAGTATGCACCTATACAAAATAATGTTGAGAAATTATTAAAAATACAAAAATTGTTGTTAATTCTAAATTATTATTGCACGGAGAGTATATGAAAAAATGTAAAATATTTTCTGCGGCACTGAATGCTGGGTATGCATTTGATATACCAAAATCAGTGTTACAAAAGAATTGTACGGTCATTTTGTCTGAAATTTTTGCATAAATTTTTATTATTTAATAAGTCATCAAGTTAATTTTTGTTAGTAAAAATTGGGTAGTTTTTACTCTCGACATAATATAAAAACCTAAATAAAGTTATTTTAATATCCCGCTTGAATAAAAATAGAGATTTTATGTTCAAAAAAATATTACAAATTTATATAATGACATCTTTATCATTCACTAGTTATGTATCTGATGTCTAATATGATTGGGGAGATAAACTTCACATGGAATGATGCAACTGAGCGAGATTGGCATATCATCAGGCGCTTATTTGTAGCAGCTTACAAATCGTCTTATATTACTAAAGAGCTTGCAGAGTTAGATATCGCAGAAACTTATCAATCAACTGCTCGTAGGATGTGTGCTGCCGCAGGAATAAGTGCTGATAAATCTGAGCGATACATAAAAGAAAAAAGCTTAGAGTTGTCATTTTTGGCTGATTTTAAAAGTGAAAGAAATAAATTAGCTCTTGCTGAAATTACTGATCTTTATAGAATGCAATATTTACTAGCCAGAACTGGAGCTGGGTATCCTGTAGGATTTATCGTAGTTCAGCCTAATTATAAAAGTGGTAGAATTTATTTACGTTGGGTTACCCTAAATCCTGTGGTGCATCGTTATGGAATAGGCGGTGAAATGCTTAAGGTGCTTTTAAAGCGTTATTCTGAGTTTAAGGGCCTGGAGTTGTATACCAGAACTGTTAATAGCAATGCCATTTCATTTTATACCCACTGGGGCTTTAAAAAAACTGATATTGATTCTGCAGTTGAACATAGCGTAAGACGTCCGATGACTTTAAGATGGTTAAAACAAAGTCAATTCAAATTGTTCCCTCCAGAAGATGAGGCAGTGGGGCATGTTGAGAGCTATCAAGGATTTTGCTTTAATCAATCTAGAATAACGATATATTAAATGTATTAGCGAATCCTATGTTTAAGAGTAGCCTCTGCTGGCTGATGCTTATCCTTCTTGGTGTCAGATAGAAAGGTCACTTTTTCCAGGTTTTGGCTTATTTAGTGCTTTAGCAATAGTACAAGTAAAAGGGATTATTAGAGCAATTATACATATGATAAGAGCTAGCGAAACTGCAATCGGATTACTTGTTGCTGGTTCTCGTGAAGTAATCATTAAACGAGCGTCTTTATTGGCTAAACGTGAACGTCTTTCTAATGCTGTTAACATTGGGGCAGATGGTTGATATGGTAAAGAGAGCTTTGATGAGCCTGCAGTATGATCTTTATCACTTATTGTTGCTTTGGGAAGAGGAATCTTAAATCTTTCTGACGCAGTCCATAAACTTCTCGTGAACTGCCAGTTATCATCTGCTCTGCCAACAGCAATTTGGAATGATCCAACAGAGGCCAACCTGCTGGGTACTACTGACGGTACATAACTATCAATATTATCTTTATCTATTTTTTTTGATCTAGCATGGCTAATGTAAGATGAGGTCTATATAACTCTCGCGCTGCATTTAGTGGTTTTAAACCTTCACTTTCAATGAACTCAACTATTCGATAGTGCAGGGAACGTAACTCATCTGTTTTAGTAATATTAAATTCTACAGCTTGTTGTCCTGTAAATTGGCCTGAAAGACTGACAGTACTAAAACCAGGGATTTCTAGACTATAGCTAGAATTAACTATTGCTGCAATTTTGGAAGCTATCTCCAAAACTCTGCTTTCATCATCAAGCTCAAATTGGCAAACCGTGATATGAGGCAGGCTGGCGTCTCCTAATAGATAACCAGCAGTTAGTTCAGAAAAATGCCTGATAGCAAATTGAGTAAAAAAAGCGCTATCTTGAGAAGTGCTGGGTATTAAAACAACATTATATCTAGTCATAGCAAATAGCAATATTGATTATTTTATTGTTAATTTAGGCCTGTATGGCAACATGAATATATTTACCGAATTAAGGAGCGCTTAATCTTAATCTCACAGTTACATCAGCGGGGTTTTCTAATTCTACAGGCATGTATTTAGTATCACATAGAAGACGAGGTGTCTCACGCCATAATATTGATAGCGCAGGGTATTGCGCAAATACATCAAATACATCACAAATACGTTGTATATTTGTATCACTTGCTTCATGAATACGGATTATCAATTCATGCTCATTGATTGCAATAGCTGGGTATTCATGTCCTGCTGTACGTTGTTCAAATATATGTGAAGTAAACCGTGATAAATCGCCACTAAAAACAATTGTCGTAGCTAAAGGATCGCTAGTACGCACAATTCTAATCCTGTTAATAGCCTTGGGTTCTTTAACATGAAATTCTAGTACAGCGATTTCCGCTGTACGCGTACTTCTCAATACAATAAAATTTTCATCAATTGGCTTATTAAAGCTAGTCTTAAACTTATGCATGCAATCATATAGGAAGTTTGTAAGGATATCGCGCCTTAGGATAGGGGTGATATCATCAAAAGTCTTAGCACTAGGAACCAGTGCAAATTTTTTAAGGACGTTATATAGTCGCTGGCGCGAAATTGCATAAAAAACTTGAAAAAATTCCAAATAAATGGT
>CAZSRF010000044.1:0-14635 GCA_964609155.1 uncultured Gammaproteobacteria bacterium
AGTTTACACTAGTACTTCAGATGAAAATTTGTTGCTTATCCAGAACTGAGGTTATAAGTATATACTAATCTTTCTTAAATAAACCTTAATAAGAGATCTTATATGTAAGCTTTGAAATACCTCTCCTCTGTATAATCAAGGAGTTATCAAGGTAAGTTAAGTTATATCAAGAGTATTACTAACAAAAATAATTAATGTGTAATGTTTATAGCATTTGTCACTAAATACTGGTATTACTGCTAAAATTAAAATAATTTTAAAAATTTAATAGAAAATATTTATATGAGCAAACTAATTATATTAATAACCTTTGTGCTATCTTTTGCCGGCTTGAACAACGCTTCTGGAGCTGTATATAAATGGTCTGATACTGATGGCAATATTCGCTTTTCTGACATACCACCTGACAGCAAGGAAGCTAGGAATGTTCAAGAAATCAATATTTCTAGTGCTAATAAGATGGACTCACACACTAAAAAAAATTTAGTAGAAAAAATTGAAAATAAAGATATTGAAACCGAGCTTGAGCAAAAAACTCAAGACTACAAAAGAGTTAAAAATCGCCGTGATGACGAGGATGCCAGTGAATTTCTCAAAAAGCTTAAAGAAGATAAAGCATCTGGCAACAATACCGTTGATCTAAATAATATAAATACACCTGGTAATACACCAACAACTACTAGCAATACAACATCTGTTCCCTTCGGAACAGCCACACCTGACGCCAAGACTAATCCTAGTGATACTACTTCTTCGCCTCACAGTAAACTTGAGTCAAATCTTGAATCAACATCTAAACTTACTTCTGCAAAACAAAATAAATTAATTAAACAAGCAAAAAACTGCGCGATTGCTAAAGCAAATCTACAAAAATTAACTCAATCAGACATTATTTTATCTAAAAATAATAAGCTACAAAAAATGACTGAAGAACAATTGAATTTAAAAACAAAAGAGACAAAAGCCAATATTGCTTTTTATTGTTAACATCACAACATCTAGTTTTTATGTTTGATTAATTCATAACACAAGACCAAAGCTCCTATCGAAATAGCAATATCTGCAGCATTAAACACTGGCCAATGATATTGACCAATATACATATCAACAAAATCTACTACATAACCCAACGTAAATCTGTCTATTATGTTGCCTAAAGCACCCCCCATTACTAAACTGATAGCTATGATTGTTACTTTATTATTACTAGATTCTCTGTATAACCAATAAGCTAATATTAAACAAATAGTCACAGAAGTCGCAATAAGAACAACAATGGTACTCTCTGAGGCTATTTTGATTAAACTAAAAGAAGTCCCGTAATTGTTTGTTACAAACAAATTTAATCCAAAATTTAATTTCTGTGTTAATACCTTGAAAATCGTCCATTCTCTATGATAATCAAAATTTTTTACCATAAAAAATTTACTAACTTGATCGAATACTAATACTAGAATTACATTTAATAGGGCTAATAATTTAATTTTACCGAAATTTAGTTTGTTTAATTTATTTATCATGATTATCTTATTTGTCACAGTTCCGTAGACTATTAATTTTTTATAAATGTTCACTAAATGCCATCAATTTAGGAACAGAGCCGCGCGCGAATCTAAAGCTGCGAGAAACTCACCATTCAGAGCTGTTCACTACATAATAAATGAGACATTTGCCTGCTTACAGTTCGGAGTACGCTTGCTAACGCGCGCGGCTCCGATATGATTAAGACTAAGCATATAATCTCGTCTCACCTTCTCCAAACACATTCTCTATACAACGCTCACACACCTCTTTATATTCTTGGTTTAAACCAACATCAGCACAATAATGCCAGCAACGCGTGCATTTAGGTTGTTCTGATTTATTAATCAGTAATTTTATACCATCCATATCAGTTTTTATTAAGCTCAGCTGAGCTTGGCTTGCACTATCTGCTTCTAATAATATTATCTCTGCCTTAGAAGTAATCAACACAAAACGTAACTCTTGTTTTAATTGCTCTAATAAAGTATAGTGCTCTTGGTCTGCGTATATACTTACCTCTGCCTGCAAAGCAGATCCCAGGGTACCATTTGCTCGCATTAACTCTAGCTGTTTATTTACAGTATCACGAATAGATATAATTTTATCCCAATATCCCAGAGAAAAATTAGTATCATACAACATTTCTTTATTATCTAGTTCATACCATACTGTCATAAAAACGGTATCAGCATTATGTTTATCATGCTCTAACGCTGGTATATTTTGCCAAATTTCTTCGCTTGTGAACACTAAAATAGGCGCTATCCATTGTGCCAACATTTTTACAATATGGTATATAGCTGTTTGCGCTGATCTTCTAGCCAGACTATTTTCTTTATTAGTATATTGACGATCTTTAATAATATCTAAATAAAAACTTCCCATATCAAAAGAACAAAAATCATGTACTTTTTGATATACATTTCTAAAAGAATAATTCTCATAGTTTTCAATAATTTCTTGTTGGATAAGTAAGGCTTTTTGTAGAGCAAATGCGTCTAGTTTTACAAGCTTATCCAGGCTGACCATATCAGTGTTAGGGTTAAAGCCACCAAGATTGGCTAATAAAAAACGGGCAGTATTTCTAATTCTACGGTAAACATCAGCTGTGCGTTGGAATAATTCTTGACCAACAACAATTTCACCTCGATAGTCTGTGCTAGCTACCCATAATCTTAAAATATCCGCACCCCATTTCTCATTAATCTCTTGAGGTTCAATAATATTACCAATTGACTTAGACATTTTATAGCCATTTTGATCGACTGTGTAACCATGTGTTAACACTTGTTTATATGGCGCTTGCTTATACATGCTCACACTAGTCATTAATGACGAACCAAACCAACCGCGATGCTGATCAGAGCCCTCTAAGTACAAATCTGCTGGCCATGATAATTCTGGTATTTGTTTTAAAACTGCAAAGTGTGTTACACCTGAGTCAAACCACACATCTAAAGTATCTTTACTTTGTTCGTAATTAGCAGGATCTTGCTCTATAGAACCATCAGTAAATTTACTTAATACTTCCTGCGTATCTAATTTATACCAAGCCTCAATACCCGATTGCTTAACCAATTCACAAATATAATCTATTATTACATCGGTTTTTTGGTGCAGCCCTTGAGTGTTCATATTAATAAATAATGGCATCGGAACACACCACATACGCTGCCTTGAAATACACCAGTCAGGCCGTTGCTCTACCATTTTTTCAATTCTGGCATAACCCCACTCTGGGATCCATTTTACAGTTTTTATTGCATTTAAAGCATCACGTCGCAAACTTTGCTTTGACATGCTAATAAACCATTGTGGTGTAGCCCTAAATATAATAGGTGTTTTATGGCGCCAACAATGCGGATAGCTGTGCTCTAATTTACTAAAAGCAACTAATTTATTATTATTGTTTAAAAGTTCTACTATTATATCATTTGCTTTAAATACATGCTGCCCACCAACGTATGGAACCTGGGAATTAAATACACCATTACCTTGTACATCATGCTCAACAGGAAGATTGTATTGCAAGCCTAATATATAGTCATCAGGACCATGACCGGGAGCTGTGTGCACACAACCCGTACCACTATCCAAAGTTACATTATCACCCAGAACAATTGGCACTTCTTTTTCTAGAAATGGATGGGCTAATTTACATCGTTCTAAATTCTTACCTAAAGTTTCTGCAATAATAGTTAATTTGCAGCTATACTTATTTTCTAGTTCAGAAACAAGATCGCTTGCAACAACCCAACGTTCAGTTTGGCCATTTTTTTCTGCTTGCACTAAAGCATATTTATGATCTTTTGCTAGTGCAACTGCTTGATTTGCAGGCAATGTCCAAGGAGTGGTTGTCCATATTAATACAGAGACTTCTCCCAAACCCAATTGTTTATCTAATGCATCCTCTAAATTAAATCTACTTAAAAAATCTTTTTCATTTATCACTTCAAACTTCACATCTATAGATGGCGAAGTTTTATTTTTATACTCTACTTCAGCTTCTGCTAAAGACGAGCGGCAATCCGTACACCAATGCACAGGTTTATAGCCTTTTTGCAAATGACCATTTTGATAAATTATTTTCAAAGCCTGCATAATATTGGCTTCAAAACTATAATCCATCGTCTGGTAAGAATTTTCCCAATCAGCAAAAATTCCTAAGCGGATAAATTCTTTTTTCTGATTAATAATCTGTTTTCCCGCATAATCACGGCAAGCAGCTCTAAACTCTTCATAAGACACTTTTTCACCTGCGCGTCCAAGTTTTTTTTCAACTTCGCGTTCAATAGGTAGGCCATGGCAATCCCAACCAGCAATAAAAGGACAATCATAGTTATTTAGAGTTTTAGATTTAATAATAATATCTTTAAGCACTTTATTCAAAGCATGCCCTAAATGAATATTACCGTTGGCATACGGAGGTCCATCATGCAATATAAATTTTTTGCGACCATGAGACCATTGTCTAATTTTTTGATAAATATTCTGATCTTGCCATTGTTTAAGCGCAGAGGGTTCTCGCTGTGGTAAATTGGCCTTCATTGGGAAAGCTGTATTAGGCAGGTTTAAGGTATTTTTGAAATCAAAATTGGCACTACTGCTGTTATTAGTCATCTTGTCTCACATTTAACTATTATTATTTTTTTATTATCTATTCTTAATACTTTTAATTAGCCCTTTAAAAAAATACGACAATCATAACACTAATGCTTTAAAATTTAAACCGATGCCTTTAAGATAAGCTTATAAATTTTGGTAAAAAGTTCTTATTTGTTGTTCATCTTGAGTAAGCTGGTTCTTTAGGTCATCTATTGAAGCAAACTTACGCTCTGGGCGTATATACTTGATAAATTCAATATAAATTTCTTGCCCATAGAGTTCTTTATCGAAGTCAAATATATGTGCTTCCAACACCAAGTCAAGCTTCTGGGCAACCGTTGGCCTTACCCCCCAGTTCGCCATGGCTTTATAGTCAATATGTTGATGCCTAATTAGAACCGCATAGACTCCAGTTGGTAAAAGTAATTGCTTGGATTTAACATGAATATTAGCTGTAGGAAAGCCAATTAACCTGCCCCTTTGTTGACCATAGATGACTTTACCGCTAAAGCCATAATAACGCCCCAATAATTTTCTTACATTATCTAGCCATGAGCTATAATTAATTTTTTTTATCAGGCTACTGCTAATACGCTGATTATCGCTTAAAAAATCTTTTGCAGTCTCTAGCATATATTTATATTGGTTAGCATTCTCTTTTAGAAAAGATATGTCGCCTTTACGATCTTTACCAAATTTAAAGTCATTACCAATAATCAGATATTTTAAATTTACAGTCTTTGCTACTTGAGATAAAAATACCGCAGGATCAAGATTCATTGTGTTTTTATTGAAATTTATCACCCAGACTAAATCAAATCCAATATTCTGTAATAATTTTAATTTATCTTTGCATGTAGTAAGGCGTGTATGCAGAGTATCAACACCGTTTTTTTTGTTAATATACTCCTTTGCACTCGGCTCAAATGTAATACAAACTTTTATAAGATTATGATAACTAGCCCAAGTAAATAACTGATTAAAAACAGCTTGATGCCCCAAATGAATACCATCAAAATTACCAATGGTCACACATGAGCCTTGAGCAATGCCTTTATTTAATAACTTTTTAGCTGTATCAAAGAAATTAAAGCCATGTACAACTATCATTTTATTTATTTAATGTCCGTAATTTTGAATCACACAATAACCTATAACGCTATAGTTTACAAGTTACAAACAATTACAAACAGTTCTCCGGCTTACACCGGGAAACTGTTTTAGAGGATAACTCACACCAACTTATGGTTTAGCTCCTGTTGCTGCCTTTTCTACTGGTATTACAGCTACTTCAACTTCAGGTTCTTCTACTGTAGCTTTAGCATATGCCATAGCTGTATTTGCTGCACGACAAGCTGCACTATAAGTGGTTGTTAGCATACTTCTTGCACCAGAATACAGCCACCCGCATCCTCTGCTTACTTTATCAGCTGTGCCACTCACAAAAGTGTTTGCCGCATCCTGAACAAGTCCTGTAGCTACTTTTTTCATTACATCTACCGCAACCGCTTCAAAGCCTTTAACTGGTGCATCAACAGCATCTTCTTTTACTACCTTCACAAATGCTGGTTTTGCTGATTTGCGAATAGAAGATGTCGAGTGTGCACGAGCTGGAGTAACTGTAGGTTTTGTAAGCGCCTCACTAAATTTTCTTAACAAATCTCCTGATTCTATACCTTTAATAATTTCGCTGCTTGCTTTATGCATTAAATGAGCACTTAATTTACGCACAGGAGCAGCTGTAGGGTTAGTCGCTAAGTAATTAGCTACTTCAGCAACTAAATCTTTTGATAACCTGCTTGTCACTTGCTCAACCATTGTTTTGGCATGTTCTGTACCAAGTGCAGTTGCAACGCTAGTTATTTGCTTTCCTTGAGCTAAGTGTACAAATGTTTGTCTAATTAATTCACCAGCCATGGTTTTTAGATAAACTAGCGCTTGCGATGAAAAGTCAGTCTCTAAAGTAACATCTTTTTCTAAACCACCTTTTTTCTTAACTCCTGGTTTTTTAGATCCTTTAGATGAGCTTGATCTAAATGACTTAGCCTTCGTTGGTTGTTTAGTAAAACCAAATATTGAGTCTATCATCAAAGAGAATACAGACTTTATCCCAGATACAATTGTCCCAGTAAACATATTAAAAAAAGAACTTACTATTGATTTAATTCCCGAGAAAGCTGAATGAAATAAATCAGAAAAAAAAATTATTCCAGATTCTGCAACTCCACCTACACTTTTAGAATTAGAATTTGGGGTTCTCACATGTCTATACTTAGGCATCTTGGTTTTTAGTCGCTTATAATACTTGCTCATAAATTACCTCATTTATTTATAATGTTATTTATTATCTAAACTAAAATAACATCATCTAATTAACTAAAAATGAATGCTATGATAATATTCCGAATTATTTGGTGATTATTTGCATTTAATGCTGAAAATGAGTACTCTATAGCGTTTACATCTGAACGTTATCTGAACTTATGGCAAAATTATTTATTAAAACTCACGGCTGTCAAATGAATGTCTATGACTCAGACAAAATGGCTGATGTCTTAAATACTGCCCAAAGTTTAGAATTAACGGAAAACGAATCCGAAGCTGATGTCATTCTATTAAATACTTGCTCTATCCGCGAGAAAGCACAAGAAAAAGTATTCTCACAATTAGGACGCTGGCGTAAACTAAAAGAAAAAAATCCTAATATTATAATAGGCGTTGGCGGTTGTGTAGCCAGCCAAGAGGGCGCTGATATTATCAAACGCGCACCATATGTAGATATTGTCTTTGGCCCGCAGACGCTCCACAGATTGCCTGATCTTATTAATGAAGCACAAAGCACGCATAAAGCTGTAGTTGATATAAGCTTCCCTGAGATTGAAAAATTTGATAACTTGCCTGAACCAAAATCAAATGGCCCAACTGCTTTTGTATCTATTATGGAAGGTTGCAGCAAATACTGCAGTTTTTGTGTCGTACCCTACACAAGAGGTAAAGAAGTAAGCAGACCCTTTGAAGACATTCTGTTAGAAGCAGCTACGTTAGCTGAACAGGGTGTTCGCGAAATTAATCTGTTAGGCCAAAATGTTAATGCTTATAGTGGCATTATAGGGAGTAATCCTGATTCGCTTGAGCGTGCAGATCTGGCCCTATTGATAAGCACGTTGGCTGAAATAGATGGTATAGATAGAATACGATATACAACGTCACATCCTGTTGAGTTTTCTGACAGACTTATAGAGGTATATGCTGAAGTCCCAAAACTTGTTGATCACCTTCATCTTCCTGTTCAAAGTGGCTCAGATAGAATATTGGCATTAATGAAGCGTGGACATACTGTATTAGAGTACAAAGCAAAATTAAGACGTCTTAAAGCTATTAGACCTAATATTAGTTTTTCGTCTGATTTTATTATTGGCTTTCCTGGTGAAACTGATCAAGACTTTGCCCAAACTATGAAATTAATAGAAGAAATTAATTATGATCATAGCTTTAGCTTTATCTACAGTAAACGCCCTGGTACTCCTGCAGCAAACTTACCGGATGACGTTACCTTAGAGACAAAAAAGCAAAGATTAAATATTTTACAATCCCGAATTCTCCAATCGGCTAACGCTATTAGTGCAAAAATGGTTGGCACTGTTCAAAGTATTCTTGTAGAAAGTCAATCTAAAAAAAATAAATCAATCGAGCTCACTGGCCGCACTGAAAATAACAGAGTAGTCCACTTTACGGGCTCACAAGAGCTTATCGGTCAGTTTGTGCCTATCAAAATTACGGAGAACCTACCTAATTGCCTACGAGGTGAAATTGTCATTGCTTAAGGCCTTCCTGGTCCTGATGTCTTTATCTTTCATCTCATTAACAACCAAATTACTATCCAGTTAGATTACTTCTTATTAAGCCTATCATTCTTAAATATAAGAATCAGATTGCAGTTTTTTTTAGATTAGCTAGAATTAGGAAACAATATGTAATTGCACGCTCATAGCGTTGCAAATAACTAAAAATTACTAACCCATTAATAGCTAGAAATAATTTGAGTTTTATAATAGATATACAACGAGCGTTTTCAGATCCAACTATAACGCTCCCTACTGATAAGTTTATTCAACAGGTCTTAACTTTAGTCCTAAAAAAGTTTCGCAATAATGCCGAAGTATCAGTAAGAATTGTGGATGATAATGAAATAACTGCTTTAAATAGCCGGTATAGGCATAAAAATTACCCTACTAACGTCTTATCTTTCCCTATTGAACTGCCTACTGGCATTAAACTTGAGCATGAGCTTTTAGGAGACATAGTAATTGCTAGCTCAGTGGTTAGTCAAGAAGCTGTTGAACAAAGTAAATCCTTTCTTGCACATTTTACGCATATGCTTATCCATGGCACGCTGCATTTATTAGGCTTTGATCACCAAAATAACAATGAGGCTGAAATCATGGAACACCATGAGATTGCCTTGATGCAAGAATTGAATTTTGATAACCCGTTTCTATCTGATCATTCCGCATTACCATCAAAAAAGGAGACTTGAGAATTTTATGGCCGAGCCTGATAGTAAAATAAGTAAATTTCATCATTGGTGTAACATACTGATAACTAAAATTCTTAGGTACTTCTTTAGCAAAAAAATTAAAAATCATAAACAGATGTTATCTATTCTTGAAGAAGCTAAATTTAATGAAATTATCACTCAAGAAGCTTTAGATATGATTGAAGGTGTTATGCAGGTTTCAGACATGCAAGCACGAGATATAATGGTACCAAGATCGCAAATGGTGGTACTTGATTTAGAATCAGAAATAGAAGAATTCTTACCACAAATGATAGAATCTGGGCATTCACGCTTTCCTGTCATGGGCGAAAATCGCGACGAAATATTAGGTATTATTATGGCAAAAGATTTACTACCTTTTATTTTGCAAAAAGATAAAAAAATCAATGTAAAAGAATTATTGCGTCCAACAATGATTATCCCTGAAAGTAAAAGATTAAATATGTTACTAAAAGAGTTCCGCATGAACCGACACCATATGGCTATTATAGCCGACGAGTACGGTGGTATCTCAGGACTAGTGACTATTGAAGATATTTTAGAGCAAATTGTTGGTGATATTGAAGACGAATTTGATCCAAAAGAAGATAACAATATAATAAAATTAAACGATAATGTTTATCATGTACAAGCTTTAACGCCTATTATAGAATTCAACGAATATTTTAATGCTGATTTAAGTGAAGAAGAATTTGATACGATAGGTGGCTTGGTTCTCAATAATTTTGGGCATTTCCCAGGGAAAAATGAATCTGTCATTATTGATCAATTTAAATTAAAAATATTAAATGCTGATAAACGCCGTATACGGTTACTAAAAGTTAGCAGATTAAAAAATCACTTAGCTTCTGTAGATGTTTAAAAAAATTACAAAAATAGTTAATAGATCTTCTTTATTTGATCTCATAGCTTTTTTATCAGGCTTCTTATTACCATTAAGTTTGTCTCCATTCAATTATTATCCATTGGTATTTATCAGTATATTAGGGTTACTCTATAGTATTTATGATTGTTCGAGCAAAAAAGCAGCATGGCGCGGTTATTTATATGGATTAAGTTCGTTTGGTTTTGGCGTAAGTTGGGTATACATCAGCATCCATGAGCATGGCAATGCAAGTACTTTTCTTGCATTTTGTTTGACTTTATTATTTATTGCTGTATTAGCCATTTTTCCCGCCTTAAAAATTTTAGTATTTAAGAAGCAAACTGTACAATCAAATCTCTTAAAAAATTCTAATAATATAAACTTATTAATACTAGCTCCGTCCATCTGGGTAGTTTTTGACTGGTTGCAGGGGTGGATTTTTACAGGATTTCCGTGGTTATACATTGGCTATAGTCAAACTAATACCACTCTTGCTGGTTATGCCCCTATAGTTAGTATATTTGGCTTAAGTTGGATAACCTTTTTTGTTTCAAGCTTGTTATTCTTGATTATTAAATATTTTTATTATTTTTTCAAAAACAACAGAGATCAAAGTGCAGCTAACTCTTTATTGACTTATATAGTTACCATATCAATAGTTTTTATAATAGGTAATAGTTTATCGGGTATCCAATGGACGACAAAAGATGCACGGAATAAATCAAACCTAGAAAAAATAATTTTAGTACAAGGCAATATACCGCAAGAAAATAGATGGCGTACATCAGAATTAACAGAAAATATTTATCAATATATAAAATTAACTACTCCCTACTGGCAGCATGCTACCATTATTTGGCCAGAATCAGCAGTACCCTTACCTCTGCATAGAATAAATAACTTTCTAGAAGATTGGACTACATTAACAAAAAACAATAACAGCACCTTAATTTTTGGTGCACCTATCTTGGCTTCATATACTAAGCAACAATACTATAATGGCTTAATAGCAATTCATAATACACGGACAATGACACAGTATTATAAAAACAAACTTGTCCCCTGGGGTGAGTATGTACCTTTAGAAAGTGTCTTTCGGGGTCTTATTGCTTTCTTTGATTTACCCATGTCAAACTTTATTTCAGGTGTTAGCAACAACTTACCTTTTAATATTATTCAAAGTGAATATATTAAATGGGTGCCCTTTATTTGTTATGAGATTGCCTACCCTAAGTACGTTATTTCTCATGCTTATTTAGGCAATGCTATTGTCACTGTAAGTAACGATGCATGGTTTGGTAATTCCATAGGACCGTGGCAGCATCTTCAATTAGCACAAATGCGCGCCCTTGAAACAGGTCGACCAGTTGTACGAGCTACTAATAATGGTATTACTGCTGTCATTGACACGCGAGGTAAAATTTTAAATCAAATACCACAATTTCAAACAGGTGTTTTAGTTTCAGAAATCCAAGGCTACAGCGGTTCAACCCCAATTATGTCTTTAGGTGTCAATAGCATTATATTAATCTGTTTTCTAATAATTATACTATTTAGTTATTTTAAAAGACGCAACCATTATTAGGTCTGTACTACAGGCTGTTACGCAAGCCATGATGCCATCTATAGCCCCAGCAAATCCAACTCCAGGTAGTAACTTTTAATTTTTAACAAAAATTCAATAAGTTATACAATATTAAGGGTTATGTCTTATTGACACCATACTCCATACAAGTTATTATGTAATTATGAATAATAAATAGGAGCTGATAATGAAAGTTACTATCAACATCAAAGATGAATTACATACAAAACTACGACAGTTTGTCCCATCGGGAAATATTAGTCAGTTTATATCAGATGCAATAAAGCAAAAATTAGAAAGCAAAGAGCTTGCTTTGCTAAAAGCTTATCAAGAGATGTATCAAGATACTGACAGAAACAATTTAATCAGTGACTGGGATGTGACTAATACTGACATATCGAAGGATTAGTGATGAAACAGAAAATTTTGAAAGGTGATGTATATTGGGTTAATTTGGATCCTGTTGTTGGTACAGAAACTAGAAAACGACGACCAGCAGTTATAATTTCAAACGATATTCAAAACAGTTTAGCTAATAGATTTATTGTTGCGCCTATTACCTCTAATTATACGAAAATTTATCCTTGTGAGGCTTCAGTAAGTATACAAGAAAAAAATGGGAAGGCTATGCTTGATCAAATTAGAGCAGTTGATATACAAAGATTAGATGGATTTATATGTCGCTTATTATATAAAGAAATAATTGAAATAGATAAAGTTATTAAGTTAGTGCTCGCTTTATCATAACATACTAATTTAAAGTTAACTGACAATCGTCCTGTCGGATAACTTTCACACCGAGTCGAAACTAGTACAAATTACCGTGAAAACGCAGATCTTTTCTCACTTGCATCATCATAATATTCTGTATCTAATCTACTATCTTCTTCAACATTCGGCTTAGAAGCCTTTTTTTTATCACGCTTATAAAGCTGTGTTGCTGGAGACTTAGTATGAGCGTACTGATCTTGTAAATCATCATCATAAACCTTATAACCAGACACTCTTTTCGACCGAGTTGGTACTGAGCCCTGTATCCCTGGAACGATTTTACAATACTCATCATAAGCATTAAGATCACCAAGTTTTAAATGATTTAAAGTATCTTTTGCAATTTTTTTAAAATCTATTTGTTGCGTTAGTTTAAACCTTTGGATGTCAGAACAAATTAAAACTATAGATTTTTCTAAAGTAGAGAAAATCTCTTCTTGCTCTTGTTTACTCATGTGCTGGAACTTAACTAATAGTAATTCTTTATCATTATCAGTTAATCTGTATTCCGAATTAGAATAACCATATTTCTTAGTATAAAAATACTGAAAACTTATTTTTGCTATATAAATAAATACTGAAGCAGTTAATACCATACTACATAACACTGTTAAACTAGTTAATAATACTGGAGAAATTGCTAAACTTGAGGCTAAACCAACCAATACAGCCATGATTTCACCAATCTGAGGAAAAAGATATCCCATAATTAAACCAGCTATAAGCGCAACTATCCTAACATAACTGCTTGCTGTTTTTCGTTTTAACTTTAAATTGACAAAAGCCTTTATGGTCTTCTCAATAGGAAATCTTATAACAGCTGGGGTCAATTTTTCCAAACCGCCGGTTCCACTCATAATGGCTCCTTCTATGACATTTGTTATAATTTAAGCTATATATTTATAATCTCTCCTATATATTAATAAATATCAATAGTTATAATCTTAATTATAAATAAAATTTTTGTGTTTTAGTGTCAAGAAAAGTTTCGCCGTCTTGCGATAAGACCGTATTGCAATTTCCTTGGAATCTACAATAATATCTAATAGAATATTAACGACAGACTAAGATTTAACTTATGCACCAACACCTAGTAAGAGTCGAAGACTTAACTCACGAAGAGATTTTAAACATCTTTAATAAAGCAGAAAGCTATCTTGTTACAGGTCCAAAAACACATAAAATTTCTTATAAAAAATCTCAGCTTCTTCAAAATAAAACTATTTTTAATTTATTTTTTGAACCCAGTACCAGAACACGCTCTACATTTGAATTAGCAGCAAAAAATCTTTCAGCAAATGTTATTAATTTAAATCTTGATACTTCTTCTATCAAAAAAGGCGAGTCAGTCAAAGATACCATACTTACAATCAAGGCAATGCAGGCTGATTGTATTGTTTTAAGACATAAACAAAACGGCATTGCGGGTTCTGTTGCTGAGCTGTGTGGCGAAGATTTAGTACTAATTAATGCCGGTGATGGGGTGAATTCCCACCCTACTCAGGCTTTATTAGATATGTTTACGATTTATAAACATAAAAAAAACTTCACTGATATTAAAATTACGATTATTGGCGATATCTTACACTCTAGAGTTGCACGTTCACAAATTGCTGCCTTAAAAATATTGGGCTGCACTAATATTAATCTAGTTGGACCTGAAATATTGTTACCAGACAACACAGAATTTGGCAACAGTGTAAATGTATATCATGACTTAAAAGCTGGCATTAAAGACGCTGATGTAGTCTCAGTACTCAGATTACAAAAAGAGCGTATGCAGCATTCATTACTACTTGATGATAACGACTATTTTTCTAACTATGGAATCTCTCAAGATATCTTAGCATTAGCTAAACCAAACGCCATCGTCATGCACCCTGGGCCTATCAATAGAAATGTTGAAATTAGCTCAGAAGTTGCTGATGGCAAACAATCTGTTATATTACAGCAGGTTACGAATGGGGTTGCTATTCGTATGGCTGTTTATGATAACTTATTAGGTTAGCCTACCTTTCATCTCATTGATAACTGAAATATCAACCGACTCACTCATTGAACTTTCATATGAGACGGTTATCTAACGTTCAACGTTAGTGTAAGTGGATAAGGGGGAGGTTTAGATGAGTACGCTTAGCCGTGAGTTCGCGCAACTGGTTTTAACAGATGCTCATAACCTCAGTTCTGGATAAGCAACAAATTTTCATCTGAAGTACTAGTGTAAACT
>CAZSRF010000045.1:0-4809 GCA_964609155.1 uncultured Gammaproteobacteria bacterium
GCCACTTCCCCTGAAGGGGAAGAAAACAAACTCACTATGGCTGAAGGGTTACCATAGCAACAGTATCAAGAGACATATTGACTGTAGCTTCCGTTTTAACATTATCTGGATTAATAGGAGCAGCCATTGCTGCAATGGCAACAGCTCCAGTATCTGCACTTCCATTCGCGCGACCTTTAGAATAGACTGGCATTGGAGTAAAAGAACTATAACTATCAATTGATTTAATACTCTTGATCTTTAATCTAGCCGCTTGAGCAATCACATTAGCTTGGTTTTTTGCACTAACAACAGCTTTTTCTAATGCTTGCAGATAAACCTCTTCCGGTTTACTGTAACTAAAACGTAAGTTATTTATCCCTGTAACGCCAACACCTACAGCTTGATCAAGTAAATCACCTAATCCTGCTAAATTTGTAGTTCTAACATTCACTTGATTACGAGTTTTAAAATTAACGAATTCGGTTTTTTTAGTAGTCTCATTATATTGGTAATCTGGGAAAATTTCGTAGTTTGCTGTTGTAACCGCATTTTCTTCTTTAAGTATGCCTTTTAAAACCGATACTAACTTATCAGTTTGTTCCGCATTAGTGGCAGCGGCTTCTTTGGCTGTAGAAGCACTAGTTTCAACTGTAACATCAAAATTAGCCATATCAGGCGCTATTTCTACTGAACCTGTCCCGCTAACATTAATAATAGCATAGCAACTCAAATTAGTTAGCAAAAACATAGACAACAATTTTATATAAATTATTTGTTTCATTAAATTAATATTCCTATTGTTAATCACAAGTTATCTTATTTTATAGCAAATGGTTCAACTGTTTGCAAACAAGCAAAATTTTCTTCTATTATGGCGCGGTTAGATTTTTGAAAAATTAACTTTAAATTAGGTCCAGCATCTTGAGTAAAATAAACCAGTAAACCTTGCTTACGCAATGCCCAGACTTTTTGCATAGCTAAGAGAGTATGCTCATTGTAATAACATATTGCAGGTTTAGCAGCCATCATCGTTGCATGCATAGCCATAGCATTATTTTCTGCTGTTTGCCCAAATAACTCAAAATTCCTATTCTGGATTGACTCTCTAATAAGAACTAAATCGTTTGCAACTTGCTGTGGCCAAGATGTATATAATACAGAGCTATCAACTGTCTGCTGCATAGCTTTTCTAGAGCTTATATATTTTTTCTCTTGAGATACTATCAGCAGCCCTATACATAAATCAGGCCAAATAAACTTCTCCAAAGGATAGGCATAGCTATCAGAACCAACTACGTCTTCGCCTTTTTGCCAGTAAACAAAGCCATCCCATAACGATCTGCACGCACTACCACTACCTAATCTTGCTAGAATACTGAGTTGCTGCTTATTAAGACCCCATTGAAATAAATCATCAAGAGCCAAAACTAAAGCAGCAAACCCGCAAGCAGAGGAAGCCAAACCAGCTGCAATAGGAATATTAACCCAAGTCTGGACTTTAAAATTATAATTAAATTGTTTTCTAAATAAATCTAAAAAACTTTTTATTCTAATATAAAACTCAGTATCTTCGCTAATAAGCTGATTATTTAAAATAACAATATCTTTTTTATCTATAATTTCAATTTGTGTATGCGCACCAAAACTTCCAAGTCCTATTGATAAACTATCTGTTATAGGTAAATTTAACTCTTGATTTGATTTTCCCCAATATTTTATTAATGCTATATTAGTAGGGGCAAAAGCTTTGCCCATGTTTAAATTTAGGCTTTGCTGGTGTGAGTTACAATTATCCAGCACCAATTGTACTGCTTTTTCTTTAGTAAACTTCATAATTATAAAAATTTTAACCCTACATCACTAGTTATAAGGTTTAATTGAACTGCATTTGTCTTAATTTTAACATCAAGCTCATGTTGCTTGGTGAGATTAACATCAACAAGTCCAATAACACAATCACCAAGCCCAGAACCTGAAATCTTTGCACCATATACACCAGCAGTATTCCTTAGGCCATATACTATATCAGCTAAATTTTTATCACTAACACCCAAAGACTCCTGCAGTCCATAATGAATATTAAAAAAATGCCCAAGTTCTTGCCAGTTTTTGGTTTTAATATATTTTTGTGCTTTTTCTACTAATTTATCTATTAAATCAAAAATATTTTTATAGATTAAACTATGTTTTTTTTGCGCCATTATTTTTAATACTTCTTTTGTAGACATCTTATAACCACTATAGACAACTAGTAACGGGATATTCTTAGCTAATATTTTTACCTCGTGGTTAAGAATTTTGTATCTTATCACGTTACCATAGACACTAGCAGCCAAGTCAGCCCCTGAACCGGAGCCTTGCACTTGATTGATAATTTTATGACCTATTTTTAATATATTATTATTAATACTAATATTAAATTTAGATTTTGATTTACCCTTCAGAAATTTTAAAAATACTGCTATCGTTGCTGCTGTGACTGCCGCTGAGGATCCAAGCCCCATATAGGGGTTAATACTGGAGCTTATATTTATAATATATTTCTTATCACCATACGATTTATCTTGAACTAGATCTTTGTAAAAATAATTTATAACAGCTAAAACATAATTAAAATATTTATTATCTTCGCACTCTTTTTTAATATTTTTTTTTAAGCATTCAAGATTAGCATTATAGACAAGCTTTTTATTTTTTTTAGAAAATTTTAAAATATCTGTAACAATACTAATATTGTTTGCCATATTAGCTTGTTTTTTTTGAACTATAAGTTCCACGCTAATATATTTATCAATAGCGGCAACAATCGCACAAGAGCCATGCAGAACAGCATGCTCGCCCATTATCATCAAGCTACCAGGGCATTTAGCAATAAATTTACAGAACTCTAATGCCATGATTATCCATGCTAACTTTTTGCAAAGAATAATGATTACTTGCACACAATATTTTTACTTGTTCTAAACAATCGTCATCTGGGCAAAGAGCAAGTACTGCACCGGCAGCATTGCCAGCCACCGCTCCTGCACCACAAACTTTTGCTGCTCCACCATGCTGTTCAATATGTTGAATAAAAAGATGGACTTTTTCTGGTACAACACCTATATAGTTTAATAATTTATGATTTTCACGTAACAACATAATGATTTCAATAAGACTATTGTTCAACAATTCTTTCTCTAAACACTGTGTTACTTCAGCAAAAGCTTTACCTAAATTAGTATTGTTCTCAGAATTAAAGTATTTTCTAACGCTCTCTACACATTGCCCAGTTGTAACACTTGGACAGCCGGTGTTAATTAAATACAATTTATTAGTAGCTATCATCTTCAATGGTTTAAATACCCCATCTTGATAACGCATACAACCACCTATTGTAGTTAAATGCAGATCAAGACCGCTAGATTTTCCATGTTGCAAATTTTCAGCATCTTTACCCAACTCAATATATTTAGCTTTGGGTAAATTTAAGTCCAACAAATTTCCAACAGCATATAGTAAACTCATTATGGTAGCTGCTGACGAGCCCATACCACAGCCAGCTGGTATATTAGAACTTGTTTTTATATCTATACCACCTGGTAAAGATATATCTAGTTTATCCAAAAAATGGGATATAGCAAATTGAAGTAACTCAAATGGTTTATTAATAACCTCTCTAATACTACACTCACCTCTTAAAAAACGTTGATAATCTAAATAAGCTTGATTTTTTAATCGGCTTAATGTACCTATTGTACGTTTTGCATTATATTTTAGATTTGAAAAATTAAAACCCAACATATTATGTTGATTACAGCGGTAGGATACAGTACTGATAGCATATAAATCAACAGCCATAGCAATAGATGGGTGACCATAGACGACAGCATGTTCGCCTGATAATATTAATTTTGCTGGCGCTTTTGAAGATACCGAAATAGCAGGCTTAATCACCGGATCGATAACTGGCTCAACAAAAGTATTTATAACAGAACCAACTGAGCGCTTGGCAGCTTTATCTTCAGAAATCTGCGGTTCTAATAATGTTTCAGCGACACTTATGGTTGAATTAGACATTAATTCCGCAACTTCTCTCCATTGCAAAATGACTACGCATAAGTTCACCTGGATTGGTTTGTGCAGCTAGCAAAGAAATCTCACCACACCATACCGTTGCTGCTACTAATTTGGCTAACCTTTTTGCGTTGACGCCTGGTTTATTATCAATCAAACAACCTAATTTTTGTAAGTTGTTTTTAACAAAATCATGGTGTTTACCATTTCCTATCGTGCCTACTATAATATTTGGCAGGGTTACAGAAAAGTATAAATCATTCCCTTCCAGCTCTGCATGAACCATACCTTGTGATCCTTCTACTATATTAGCAGCATCTTGTCCTGTAGCTAGATATAAAGCCAGTAACATATTAGCAAAATGTGCATTAGCTGTTCTTAAACTACCTGCAACTATACCACCCATTAGGTTTTTCTTAATATGTAATTCTACTATTTTTTCAGGAGTAGTTTTTAAAACTTCTATACAATGCTGCCTTGGAATAACACAATCGGCGATAACACTTTTACCACGGCCTAATATTCCATTGACAGCAGAAACTTTTTTATCAACACAATAATTACCTGATACAGATATATGCTTAAGATCTTTATATTGATGCGTACACCATTCTAATATATGATCTGCAGCTTTTGTTACCATGTTATGCCCTGAAGCATCGGCAGTATCAATAGCAAATCTTAGATAAATTATTCTGCCATATATTTGTGTATCAATTCTTTCTAATTTTGCAAAACTACTAGAACAAGCTACAACTTCTGCTATATCTG
>CAZSRF010000045.1:4819-14111 GCA_964609155.1 uncultured Gammaproteobacteria bacterium
TGCAATACGAGCAACCAGTTCTTGGCAAAATTGATGAGCTGCACTTGCACATCTAGCTTCTAGCGCAATAGATCTGGTCATTAAATCTTGAGTCACAACTGCATTTAAACCACCTGAAACACGAGTAACCTTTGCTCCACGATTAGTCGAGGGCCACAGGGGTGATTCATAGGTAGCTAAGGGGACAAAGACTTCTTCTGTCAACGCTGGGTTATTGTCATCCTTCAATAGAATAGGTCCAATCCATTGCATAGGAACTGCCGCAAACTCCATAATATTAAACCTTGTAATTCATATAAATACTTATTGTAACAATAATCAAGATTCTATCAGATCTTGCACCTTATATATAGCTCTTATGCTAAGAGTGTTTTGCTAGTAAAAACATAGGGTTACAGCATATTACAACTTTTTAGCATTTCGTGGAACTATTTATCAAACAATAAAGTCTAACTGCAAAGTAGTTTGGATTGCTGATTGATATGCCTATAGACAACACTAAGCTGAAAGAAAAACTTACGACCATAATAGGCCAGATTGTAGGCCGGGATCACGATCCTGATAATTATTGGTTAAAGTTGGGGCTGAACCGGACAAATGTATTAACTTTTATAAATAAGACAATAGCGCTCTGTGATAGGAACAAAGTCACAGAAGATTACTTCACCAAAGTTTCTGAAGCCTCAGCGAAATGGGGAGCGAGCAAGACACCAGCTAGTGTCATAATAAACAGCAAGCAATTTGAAAAGATTCTAGCTGAGTGTACTGTACCTGTACCTGTACCGGAACCGGAACGTAGAGCACGAAAGGGCGTGACATTTGGGGATAGAGAAATACAGGAGTACGATCCGTCATCTAGCATTACAGATTCAGCACCACCAACCCCCCCAGTAGCAACGCCACCAGAAACTCCACCACGAACACCGACTATAACAACATCTGGCTCAGCTGGCGGATTTGGTGAGGATCGAAGCACGCGATGGCTAAGAGAAATGGAAAAAGAAAAAGAACAGATGAAAAGTTATAGGGAACAAAAAACAGCGCTTGATCAACGAGTTGACGCTGCTAGTAGGTCTGTGGATGCTCTTGAGTCTAGAGTACAAAAGGCTCTTGAGGACAGACTATCAAGAATTGATGTGAGCCATGATTCTCCAAAACATCTTAAGGCAGAGCTTCTTCTTCAAAAGCAAACGTTTATGGAAAGCATATCTAAGGCAGAAAGTCTCGTTTTGGGCATACAATCTCGAGCATCCCGGATGGTAGCAGACGAAAGCCCATATTTACGCCCTACTTTAGATGGACTTACATATTTACTCCCTCAATTTGAGGAACGGTTAGTCTCATTTGAAAGACTTATTAAACAGGGTCAGGAACTTATAGCAGGCTATGAAGATAAAACAAGACAAATGCCCGCTACTGAAGAACGTAGAGCACAATGCAAAAAACAAGCGCATGAAGCCATTGAAGCTTTCAGAGCACAAATTATAACCCCATTTCTTGGAAAGCCACCTTCAGAGCTACATGCCAAAAATGTTTCACGTATTTTATCACCATGGGTGGCAAAATGCGCTGAAATACAAAAACTACTCGCCTCAAATCGCTTCGATGAAGTGCAACGACAAAGCCAAGAATTAACAACATGGGTGACCAAGCACTCTAGCAATATTGAGCTCTTGGCGTGTAGAGATAGCACTCCGGATCATGGTCCAGCTTTCACGGCCTATAGTCGCGACATTTCAAGGATTGGAGCAGGTGACATAGGAATGCGAACATTAGACACTGGCGATTTTAGCACAATATCTGAGCAACGTAGGGCTGTAACCGAGATAATAAAAGCTATTTCTGAACCAGAAGGGCCACCAGCAACACGATCTAGCCACCGACCAAGATAACATCAAAATTTCTCTACTATTTCATACTGTAAGGCATTGTTCAAATTTTTACTCCTTATTAAATAAAAATTATTCACCTGCCACTGTATTGCTGGATTAATATTATCACAAATTTGTATATCCCCAAGAGCAGCACGTTTAAATAATGTAACATGCGGTGTATATTTATTTTTTTTATTGATCAAATATTGTAATTCCAGATCAGGTATTTTTTCTAAATTAAATGCTATGTTATCTATCAACTGCAACAACTGCTTCGGTATTATATTACAACCCAGCCAAAATACTCTTTTATTACTAAAATAACCAGTATAATCTAAGTTGATAGTAAATTTTTTAAGCTTTATTGTTTGTATATTGTCAATTATTTCAGGTATCAAGTTTTCATAAACCTCACCTAGAAAAAATAATGTTATATGCAGTTTAGAATCTTCTACTACTTTTACGCCATCATGAAGTTTAAAACTTTTCCGAAACTGAATGATATCATTTTTCTCTTTTTTATTAGGAAGTAGCGCAAAAAATAATCTCTGTTTTGTATTTTGATCCAAGTTTTATCCTTATTACTTACACATTTTTGTTAAATAATTTTCACAAAAAACTACTACTTGCTCAAACCACGGTGTATAGTCATTTTTATTTAGTCTATAATCTTCATTAATTTTATCTAAGCCCAGCCAAGCAAGCTCAGCTATCTCTTGCGTATTATACTTCATGGGCGTATCTTGATACTCACCTAAAAATATATGATCATATTCATGCTCAACCAATCCATTATCAAACTCTGCGCAATAAATAAAATTACCGATATATTTTAAATCTATTTTAAAGATATCTATATCTGTTAATTCTTCTTGCAATCTTCTTAAAGCTGATTGTTTAATATCTTCTGATATATTTGGATGACTACAACACGTATTAGTCCATAACCCAGGGCAATGGTATTTAGTTAATGCACGCTTTTGTAATAAGAATTCGAGCTTTTGATTGTTATATCTGTACAACATAACTGAAAAAGCACGATGTAATAAACCCTTTTGATGAGCAATAAGCTTATCTTCACTGCTTATTACATTATCATTTATATCAACCAAAACTACCGTATTACGATTAGACATAATAAAGAAATATATGTAATACTATATTAGCATAGACCCCAGCCAATATATCATCTAACATGATTCCAAAGCCGCCATGGACTGTTTGATCTATTTGTTTTATTGGCCATGGTTTAACAATATCAAATATTCGAAATAAAATAAATCCTAAAATTATATTAACCCAGCTACCATATGGTACATATAGCATCGCCACCAAGTAACCAATAACTTCATCAAAAACTATCCCTGGGTGATCATGATACTCACAAGCTTTAGCAGTTTTACCACAGATGTATATTCCCAAGAAAAAACCAGTAAAAATAGTTAATAATAAAACTACCTGTGGCCAATTAAAATAATTAAAAATGCCATAAACTAAAACTCCAAGAATAGTTCCAAACGTGCCTGGCATAAAGGGCATAAACCCTGAACCTAATCCAAAAGCAAGAAAGTACAATGGATTTTTGGCAATTTCTTTTTTTGATAACTTTATTTTATTTTTAAAGCTCAAAAGTGCTCCCAGCCAGATTCTAAATGTTTTAATTGATGTATCAAATCCAACATAATATTATTTTCTTTATCCATTAAAATAATATTATTAACATTATTACGGTATTCTAGTATATCGCAATCTTCAATTTGTCCAATACATGTAATAGGTTCGTGATAGCTTTCAAGAATTTCTTTATACTCTATGGGTGCCGTAAAAATGATTTCGTATTCATCGCCCTTTGTCAATAAGTCCCTGATGTCTAGAGCATCAATTAACTTCTTTTCTTTCGGCAAAGCATCAATATTAATTATTGCTGCTTTATTACTTTGCTTTAAGATATGCCCAAGATCGGCTAACAAACCATCACTTAAGTCTACAGCAGCATGAGCGTATTGAGCAACAAATAACCCAGCATCAATCCTAGGTTCAGGGTAGTATAATTTATTATTATCCTCAATTATTGCTTTTTTGCTATATTGTCCAGATTGATTAGAAAATAGTTGCTTTAATACATAATAAGGCTCACCCAAATTACCAGTAATAAATATCCCGTCTTTTACTTTAGCCTGATCGCGCGATAATGTTTTATTATACTCGTTATTAACCCCGATTACTGTAGTAGTAATGCTAATAGGCCCTTGGTTAACAACACTTGTGGTATCCCCACCAATAAGGGTTAGATTATACTTAAGATCAAATTTTTGCAATAATCTTTTAAACCCTGTAGAAAAATCTTCAAACCATTTCGGATTATACTCTGAAACTGTTAGATTCAATAACACCCACTTCGGCATTGCCCCCATAGCAGCGATATCACTTAAACTTACCGCCAAAGATTTATACCCTATACTATCAGCAGGAGCACTCAATAAAAAATGAGTACCTTCTACCAGGGTATCAGTAGTAATTAATAAATCTGTGTCTCCCTTTACACTAACAACCGCACAATCATCACCAATACCTAATTTTAGATCTTGATTTAAATTTGTATTTGAACTTTGATTTACTTTCTTAAAATACTGTTCAATTATTGCAAATTCTTGCATGTCTTACCCATGTTGTCGTATTTCTTTTGCTAGTTTGTCTAACGAGCCATTGATAAACTTAAAGCTATCTTCTGCACCATAAATTTTTGCTATTTCAACAGCCTCATTTATAATGACTTTGTAGGGTACTTCTAATTTATTTTTTAATTCAAAGCTTGCTAAACGCATAACAGCCCGAGTTACGGGATCTAATTCTAGAATATCGCGCTTAATAAATTTTACAAATAAATTATCTAATTCGGCCATATTTTCTATAATACTGGTGAAACTCGTTTGAAAATAACTTCTGTCAAACTTGATTCGCGCATTATTTACCAAAAAATCTGCAATAATTTGCTGACTTACGTTTTTAGAAATATCCTGTTCATATAAAGCCTGCACAATCATCCTTCTGGCACGGTGACGCTCTTTAGGGTTCATTACTGCTCAACTCTTAATTTTCTCATCAAACTTATCATACTTAACACAGTCATTGCTGCATCGCTACCTTTATTACCGGCCTTACAACCAGCTCTCTCAATGGCCTGTTCTACTGTATCAGTAGTTAAAACGCCAAAACCAACAGGTTTATTATATTCTAGACTCAGCCTGCTTAAGCCACTGGCACATTCTCCTGCAACATAATCAAAATGTGGTGTAGCCCCACGAATGACAGCACCTAGTGCAACCACACCATCAACAGATACTTTATTAATCACATTTTGTACAGCCAATGGCAGCTCCATAGCACCTGGTACATAAATTATTTCTATATGAGCACTATCTACACCATTGCTATTTAAAGTATAGATGCAACCTTCTACTAAATGATTTACTACAAAACTATTAAATCTACTGGCAACGATAGCTATATTTACGTTCCCTACAATATTACTTTCACCTTCTGTGCATTTAATCTGGCTATATTTATATATCATACTGTAACCTATATTTTATTAAATCTGCGATAGTACCTATTTTTAAATTATGTTTTTTTGCGAAAATAAATAAATCATCACGCCTAGCCATTGTTCCATCATCATTCAATATTTCTACCAATACGGCAGCAGATGTACTCATCGCTGTCAATGTGGCTAAATCAACACATGCTTCTGTGTGCCCAGCTCGACTAAGCACTCCTCCTGAATGCGCCATAATAGGAAAAATATGTCCTGGTTTTACAATATCTCTAGGGGATGCATCAGGTTTCACACAAGCTCTAATAGTGGTGGCACGGTCATAAGCAGAAATACCCGTGGTAACACCATCTGCTGCTTCAACAGAGACTGTAAATCTTGTACCAAAACGAGAATTATTATTATCAACTCGAACCATTAAATCTAGCTCCAGCTTTTTACAATCTTCTTGTGTTAAAGCAAGACAAACTAAACCGCGGCCATATTTAATCATAAAATTTATATCTTCGGGTGTTACCTTTTCTGCAGCTATGATTAAGTCGCCTTCATTTTCACGAGATTCATCATCTAACATAATGACCATTTTGCCCAAAGCGAAGTCATGCAAAATATCTTGGATAGTATCAAACACAATGTGTTGATTCTGTTCAACAACCAACATTATAAACTCTCCGCAGCTAATAAACTATTTTCTAATTTTACAGTTTGCATATAGTTTTCAATGTAACGAGCAAACATGTCGATTTCAAGATTTACCAAATCATTGGTTATTAAATCGCTTAAATTAGTGTAATCAAGCGTATGAGGTATAATATTTACTGTAAAAGTATAATTTTTATGATTAACACTATTCACCGTTAAACTTGCACCATTAATTGTCACTGAGCCTTTAATGGCTATAAACTTTAAATAGTTATGGGCTTTATTAATATTCAGACTAAAAGTAATAATTTTATTTTTGTTAATAGCTTCAATGTCGGACACAGCAATCACTGTATCAACATGCCCAAGCACGATATGACCATCAAGACTATCACCTAGTTTTAGTGATCGTTCCAAATTAACTTTACGTCCTAATGTTAAATACTTAAAGGTGGTTTTTTCAATGGTCTCTGGGGAGATGTCTACTATAAAATAATCACCAGAAAATTCAATAACTGTTAAGCAAACGCCATCAACAGCAATACTGTCACCTAATTTTAAATTATTTAAAAAAGCAGATGCCTCAAACGGGATCTTGATTTTGACTCGCCCTGGTTTGACAGTGATCCCTGTTCTATTTCTCTCTCCCTGTTCACCAGGGTTAAAAGGAACCATGGTAACTAAACCAATATTTGTAATAATACCACTGAACATAATTTACTACACGCTTTCCGAACTAAAAGTCAGTCGCCAATCTGACTTGAACTGCTTAATATGTTCACATTTTAACTTAAATAGTCCAGATAGGGAATGAGCATTACTCTCATAATTAAACATATTTTGTGCACTATTGCCCATAATCAACCCAGATTGATATATCACCCACTCATCAACTAATTTATTAGTCAGCAAATAAGCATTAAATCTACCCCCTGCCTCTATCAACACATCATTACAGTCAAGCTCTGCAAGAAATTGCCATAGTGTAACAATATTTAAATCATCTCCTAATGCAATAATATCTATCTTATTGTTTCTAAATATTTGCAATTTATCTGAATTACCCTTATGCTCAAGACAAAGCTTAGTTGTTATGATGATAGTCCGTGCCAATTGCTGATCTTGATAAATTTTAGCAGCAGGATCTGTCGCTAAATTTTTATCTAAAACAATTCTAATTGGACGTTTACTATGTTCAATGGGATCATTTATAAGATGATTTATAGGTTGCTCATGCATACGAACGGTCATAGCAGGATTATCCGCTATAACTGTCTGCGCTGTGGTGACAATAGCATCACTATAACTGCGTAATAAGTGCACATCTTGACGACACTCCTCGTTAGTAATCCATTTTGACTCACCATTTTTTAAAGCTATTTTTCCATCTAGACTAGCGGCTATTTTACTTCTAATAAAAGGTCTGTTTTTAGTTATTCTCGTAAAAAAACCTTTATTGATATTATATGCTTCAAATGCACATACTCCTAAAATAACTTCAATTCCAGCGGCTTGTAACTTATCGATTCCTACGCCTGCAACTAAAGGGTTAGGATCTTTTATTGCAATAACTACTGTCTTGATTTGATGCTTGATTAAAGCCTCTACGCATGGGCCAGTTTTACCAACATGGCAACATGGCTCTAAAGTAACATAGACTATTGAGTCTATTATATTATTTTTGTGACCATTTTTAATGCCCTTTTCCAAAGCTTCAATTTCTGCATGATTAAGACCAGCTTTGCGATGATACCCTGCGCCAATAATTTGATTATTCTTAACAATAACGCAACCGACCATAGGGTTGGGTGCTGTTTGACCACGACCTTTTTGGGCTAGATTTAAAGCATATTCCATGAAATAGTCATGGGACTTTAATGGTAACTGATGAGACATTTGCATAATAAATTACAATACAGCGGCTATAGCTACTGTATTGTAACATCTTATCTTCATCAAATATAAGCCTTGATAGTATCTCAACACACCAAAACCTACGACAATTATGGAGCTGGAGGAGCTATAGGAGCCGGGGCTTCTTCTGCCTCTGCCGCGGCGGCTGCAGCTGCTGGAACTTCTCCCTCTGCCGCAGCTGCAGCTGCTGGAACTGCAACCCACCTTCTTACTCTGACCATTGGCATTGGCCATCCACCAGGCAAAGCTACGCCCTCAGGAACCGCTAATGGTCGCAATTCAACCTCTGCTGCATCTACCTCTTCAACTAATTCTTCTGGCCAGCCCCTTTCTTCAACTGCTGCAGCCGCACCACCAGCACCTAATAGATCAGCACCCAATAGATCAGCACGATATGGATCAACTCCTCTTTCTGGTAACGGCAGTCTATGATAGAAGTCCATCAAATCATGATTTTCTGCGAATCTCCGACAATACCTTAATATTTTCTCTCTATTGGAATAACGAGTAGGGTCAGTATCTTTTATCATTTCTAGATGATATGCCATTACCATCCGCACCTCTCTGACTCTATCATAAATACTTTGTAACACTTCTCGCGCCTCAACGCCTTGCATCACCATGTTATCTGCCAAAAGAGCTACTACTTCTACAGACGTCAAACTAGTTGCAGCTGCATCTAGTGCTGACCCCTCCCATCTGTTTCTCATGCGAACATCCGCGCCAAGACGAAGAAGCTCAGCAACTACTTCAGTTTGCCCATGACAAGGATAGCCTGAAACTGCGGACATCAAAGGCGTTATCCCCTCGTCATCTGTAACATCCACAGAAGCACCACTAGCTACCCAACGACGCACTACTTCCGGGCTACCAAGGCGAGCTGCACCATGCAGAGGATGCTCCCCTCTAGGAAACTGCCATTCAAAGGCCACTTCATCACCTTCCTCAAAGTGAAGAGGACCATCATAAAACACATCCGGACGGGAGGGAGAGGAAATTCTCTGATAATCTTTGAACACCCCAGTCTCCCGATATATCACCTCTTGCAGATGACTCCAAGTTGTATCTTCAGGAACATCAACCGTTGCACGCCATAAACCATCTACACTAATAGTTATAACCATAATACCCTCCACGTTAACAAATGTAACTTACTAAAAACCAATATTTCTTTAATCTCTAAGCGTGATTTTACCACGACCTATCTATTTTCTTGACTTTCTAACTTTCTATCAAGTACCCCCTATAACTACGACTGATTCCAATAACTTATTATAAGAAATAGGAGACACTCATACTGAAGTCATTA
>CAZSRF010000046.1:0-13127 GCA_964609155.1 uncultured Gammaproteobacteria bacterium
TTCGCCACTTCCCCTAAAGGGGAAGAAAACAAACTCACTATGGCTGAAGGGTTACTACAACTGCATCTGCTGCATCTAGAGCTGCTGCTAGTCCTACTGCATCAGCACCTGGAGCTGCTGCAACTGCAGGAGCCATAACTGTAACAGGTTTTGCAACATGGGCAGCTTCTCTACTCTCGATATTTCCTGCTATACCATCAGCATGCATTGCAACACTCAGAGATGCTTCGTATAAAGCAGATGCACATTTTCTAGAGACATATTCATCAGCTCTATCAATAGCTTGAGCTACTGTATGCTGCACATCTGAAGCTTTACGAGTGATTTCACCAGCTACAAATCTACCAGCTCTAGCAGCAGTAGAACAGGTTGTTTCAGCAGCGCTTTTGATTGCAGAACCAACAAACTTTAGAAAATCCCATACAGCAATTGCTGCAGTTTTTATCGCATTTCCAACAGCTTGTACACATGCTACGATTGCGTCTTTAGTTGCAATTGCACCATTTTTGATAGTATTACCAACTTTTTCAATAAAAGCAATAACTGCTTTTAAAGCTGCAACGATTGCATCGTAGCTTACTGCTAAAGCGTATTTCACTTGGTTAGGTATAGAGCGTTGACTTCTAGCTTCAAGTGAAGATAAACGTAAATCTTGTTTGTAGTTAATAAGAGTTTGATCCACTGGATTAGCGGCAGCTAGCTCTCTAATAACTTTTTTTGCTTCACGTAAGATTTTACGCTCATCTGATGTTAAACGATTTCTAACATCATCTTCAAACTCTTCAACTCTTTTTTCAAATTGTTCTACTAAAGATGCAATGGCAGCTTTTTTTCTTTCAAATGTTAGATCGTGCTTTATTCTAGCCAATAAGCTTGGTATATTTCCAGGCTCATATTCGTCTACTACATCAGAATATAGGCCTGCTACATCTTCGATTATCATTTCTTGTTCTGTTCTCATTTCTTGTTCTGTTCTCATTTTATTCTCCAAGTAATATGTTAATTAGTTACAATAGAAATATTAAATTAGTTTGCTTAAATAAACCTTAAAATATATATCATTATATTTTGAATAACACTCAGAAAAATAAATACCAATTTAACTATTAGCCAGATATGCATATAATAGGGGAAAAATTAGGTATGAATTATTTATGCGCGTATTCTTTAAGGTTTTGTTAATAATATCTCTTTTAAATCTTGCAGCCTGTTCATCTAACTATACTAACTATGCTAAGAAAGCACGAGTTTATGAACGTTCCAGGGGAGGGAAGTACTTGCGCAGATCCCATGTCGTAGAATCAGGTGAGTCTTTGTATTCAATATCATTCCGTTATGGCGTAGATTTACGTGAGCTTGCTGCTATTAACCGTATCAGAGAGCCTTATAAAATCATGCCAGGGCAAAAAATGTATTTAGATAGAAAGAGTTATAACACTCTGAATACTAAGAAAAAAACATCAGAACGAGGTAATATAGAAGTAAAAGCAGATGATACTGGCTCACAAATTGTACAAAAAGATTATGATAATCAATCTGTTACAACAACATCCTGGAAATGGCCAGCAAGTGGTAAAATAGCCAGTGTGTTTAACAGCGAAGCACAATTTAATAATGGGATTGATATTGCCGTAAAAACTACTACGTCTGTTAAAGCTGCAGCCGATGGCAAGATTGTTTATCAAGGCTCTGGATTAAAGGGGTATGGAAAGCTTATTATCATAAGACACAATAATGAATACTTAAGTGCTTATGCACATAATGATTTGTTTTTAGCTAAAGAAGGTGATGTTGTCCAGCAGGGGCAAAGTATCGCATATGTAGGGGTAGGACAGGAATTTGATAAAAAACTGCATTTTGAGATTAGGAAAAATGGAAAACCTGTTGACCCATTAAAATATCTGCCGGATTAGAAGTTTCGCATTAGAAGTAGTAGTAGCAGTACTTATTGGTATTAACATATACATAATAGTATATATACATAGTATATAGCTGTGCTGTAATGGCTCACACTTTTGATGAGGATCAAGATGACTAAAAAATCAAACGATGATAATGAAGTAATTACTCGTAAAAACAATAGCTTAAAAGATAGAATATTTCAAAGCTTTGCTAGTTCTTTTTTGGGTAAAAAAGAATCTAAAGATTTGCTAGAACTGGGTAGTGCAGTTAGTACAACGAATATTATTAGTGAGGTTAGTTATTCCGAAGAAATACTAAGGGGACAACCTAGTAATGCTGCTGTTGATATAAATATTGATATTGAGTCAATTGATATACTAGAAGATTTAGAGCCAGTGGATGATCTAAAGTTGCAGAGAAAAAGAAAATCAAAAAAAGATTCCAAAAAGCAGCCTAAAGCAGCGACAATAAAAAAAGCAGAAAAGTTTGTACTAGATGACTTTATGATGGACAGTCCTCTAGAAGCGACTAAATTAGATGCGGGTGAAATAGAACTAGATAATCTTGATCTTGATGATGACTTTGATGAATCTCTCGATATAGACTCTGATTTAGAAGAAAAAATTGATGATGATTTTGAATTAAGTGACGAGGATAAAGAGCTTCGAGAAGCTACGTCACGTAAATCAAAAAGAGGGCGTGGTGCACCACAAAAAAGAGAATTAGACGCTACGCAAATATATTTAGGAGAAATCGGTTTTTCACCTTTGTTATCAGCAGAAGAGGAAGTTTATTACTCACGCAAGTCATTGCGTGGTTGTATCGATTCTAGAAAACGCATGATAGAAAGTAATCTACGTTTAGTAGTTAAGATAGCCAGAAGATATGTGAATCGTGGTTTGGCTTTATTGGATCTCATAGAGGAGGGGAATCTTGGTTTAATTCGCGCTGTTGAGAAGTTTGATCCAGAGCGTGGTTTTAGATTTTCAACTTATGCTACATGGTGGATTAGACAAACGATAGAACGTGCTATTATGAATCAGACACGTACCATAAGATTACCTATCCATGTTGTCAAAGAATTAAATACGTATTTACGCGCTGCGCGAGAGCTAACACAACAATTAGATCATGAGCCCACGCCAGAAGAAATTGCTGAACTGCTTGATTGTCCGTTGGAAGACGTAAAGAAAATGTTAGGCCTTAACGAACGTATTACTTCAGTTGATACTCCCATGGGGTCGGATTCAGACAAACCATTATTAGAAACTTTATCAGATGAACGTGCGACCGATCCTGCAGAATGGTTACAAAATGAAAATTTACGTAACAGTATTGCTAGTTGGCTTGACCAATTGCCAGAGAAACAAAAAGAGGTCGTAGTACGTCGTTTTGGTTTATTAGGATATGAAGTGTCTACATTAGAAGAAGTAGGGAATGAAATTGGCTTAACTAGAGAGAGAGTCCGACAAATTCAAGTTGATGCTTTACGGCGTTTACGAGAAATATTCAAGCAAGAAGGCTTGAGTGATGAAATGTTATTAAATGATCGATAACTAGATCTTTGAATGCTGTATGATCCAGCTAAAGATTTTTAGCTGGATCTAAATCTGTATTATCTTTCATTTGCAACCAAATCAGTTACGCAACAATCTGACCAAACATTTAAAGTTGTTTCAATCATATCAAATATAGTATAGATAGGTAAAATTAGAACCATAAGCTCTAAAGACACACCCATACCTAATAATATAGCAGAAGATAAGAAATAACAGCCCATAGGAATAGAAGCATTTCCGATTGCAACAAGAGTCGCTATGAATATCCATAAGATGTAATCCAATGTGCTAAAGTTAAACCCAGCATTCAGAGCAACAAATAAAACAGTAGTATAAATAAAGGCTGCGCAGCCGTTCATGTTAATTATAGTGCAAATAGGTAAGGCGAATTTGGCTATTTCATCTTTAGTGTCATTTCTTTCTATCATGCAGTCTATTGTTAATGGTAGTGTTGCACTTGAGGATTTAGAAAAAAAAGCAGTAGTTAAAGCAGGTGATACAGCTTTAAATAACTTTACTGGTGAAATATTTTTTGATAGCAATAATAAGGGCAAAACTATAAAACCTTGAATAGCATTAGCAGCAATGACAACAATAACATACTTGCCTAATCCATTGGATATAGGGTTATCATTTGTTATTGCATACAAGAACAATACAGTAAATGCCCAAATTCCAAGCGGTAGAATTTTTATAATATAGCGAGCTATGTTAATAAAAGTTTGGAATAAACCAGTAAAAATATTTGCTATAGGCTCTTGTTGTTTTTTTGGCAGTTGCATCATTGCAACACCCATTAGGGCAGCAATTAGAGCTACACCTAATATATTGTTATCGGTGAATGCTTTTAGTATATTGTTGGGGATAAGTTTAAGTAATTCGTTATAATAATTAGTATTTGCTTGGTTGCCGCTTAAGCTTACGTCAAAATTGTTACCAGCTAGTGTATTTATTTCTCCAATATTTTTTATATATGTATCTGCAGGGTGGATGAATTGAAATAATAAATAGGCTACTGTTGATGCTAATATAGTCGTTAATATAGTGTAGAATAAAACTCGTTTGCCATATTGTTTTAAATGGCTTTGCGCTGAAATATTTAAAAAGTTGGTAACAATAGCTAAAAAAACTATGGGAGCACTCATTAATTGTAGAAATTTTAGGAATATTTCTGTTACTCCCTGCGCAATATTAAGCAGTAGTTCTAATTTTAAATAAAAGGTAATAAACGCTAGTATTATGGCTGCTGAAATGTAATAGATATCGTTGGTTTTATATGGATGTTTGATGTTCACTGTATTAGAAAATTTAAGTTAATATTATGAAATTAAATGTTTGATCTTGTTAGCATATCAGCTAACGAGGTCTAATACTATAGCAACGTTGAATTCTAGAAGCAAGATGTGGGTTATCTTTGTAGGGTATAATATTCAAATCAAATTTTATCAAAATCCATTGAGCTTATCTTCCAGTATAGGCCCTTCGCTTTGATTAATTATTTATGTTAGAATTGTCGAGTGGATGCTAAAATTTAGTGATGCTAATCTTTATTCATTAAATATAACTTGCAATCTTTGTGATATATATTATTAATAATAATAAGGGTTTAAAGTTTATTAGTGCTGTCCAATTTTATATAGTGAATTTAATAATAGTTTGAATAGTAAGTTCAAATATTTAACTTAATTTTAAGGCTTGATATGAGTTTATTTACCAGCAATATTTCTCCCAGCTCTCTCCCTATAGCTAACAATGCCTCGTCAACCCTCGTTCCCATGGTTATAGAACAAACACCTAGAGGAGAACGTTCTTATGATATATACTCTAGGTTATTGAAAGAAAGGGTAATTTTCTTAACTGGTCAGGTAGAAGATCACATGGCCAACTTAATTATTGCTCAATTTTTATTTTTAGAATCAGAAAATCCTGATAAAGATATTCAATTATATATTAATTCACCTGGCGGTTCTGTTACTGCTGGTATGGGTATTTATGATACCATGCAATTTATCAAGCCTGATGTCTGTACTTTTTGTGTTGGGCAGGCTGCTAGCATGGGAGCGTTGTTACTTGCCGCAGGTACTAAAGGAAAACGGTATTGTTTGCCTAATTCAAGGGTAATGATTCACCAACCTCTGGGTGGTTTTCAGGGACAAGCTTCGGATATAGAGATTCATGCTAAAGAGATAATACAAATTAAAGCTAAATTAAATAAAATTTTATCTCATCATACTGGACAGCCATTGGATACGATAGAGGTAGATACAGACAGAGATAACTTTATGGGCTCAGAAGCTGCTAAAAGTTATGGTCTAATTGATGAAATATTTCATTCACGCCAAGATTTAGAGACAAAAAATAGTTAACATAGGTGACCCATGAGTGATAAAAAGAAAAGTGATAATGGTAATACTAAGCTTTTGTATTGTTCATTTTGTGGTAAAAGTCAACATGAGGTAAAAAAACTCATAGCTGGGCCATCCGTTTTTATATGTGACGAATGTGTTGATCTTTGCAATGACATTATTAGCGAGGAGGTCGTTGATGCAGAGTCTCCAACAGGGGATTTTGGTAACTTACCGACACCCCACGAAATAAAAAATATACTTGACGAGTACGTTATTGGCCAGGCTGAAGCCAAGAAAGTGCTTGCTGTAGCTGTTTATAATCACTATAAAAGATTAAATAATAACTCAGTTGATAAAAGTACTGTTGAAATAGGCAAGAGTAATATTCTCTTAATTGGTCCAACAGGAAGCGGTAAGACTTTGCTGGCTGAGACATTAGCTCGATTATTGAATGTGCCATTTACCATTGCTGACGCTACTACTTTAACAGAAGCTGGGTATGTCGGAGAGGACGTTGAAAATATTATTCAAAAACTTTTACAAAAATGTGAATATGACGTAGAAAAGGCACAAACTGGTATAGTTTATATTGATGAAATTGATAAAATTTCTCGTAAATCTGAAAATCCTTCTATTACGAGAGATGTTTCGGGTGAGGGGGTACAACAGGCATTATTAAAGCTTATCGAAGGAACTGTTGCATCGGTACCACCCCAAGGCGGTCGTAAACACCCACAACAGGAATTTTTACAAGTTAATACGTCTAAGATCCTATTTATCTGTGGTGGTGCCTTTTCAGGTTTGGATAAAATTATACGTGACCGCTCTACGCAATCTGGTATCGGTTTTAATGCAAAAGTGCATAGCAAAGATGAAAAAGCTTTAGTCAATGTGAATTTATCAAAAGTTGAACCAGAAGATCTCATAAAATATGGTTTGATTCCAGAGTTTGTAGGAAGATTACCAGTAATAGCAATTCTAGATGAGCTTAATGAAGAAGCATTAATAAGAATTCTCAGAGAACCTAAGAATGCATTGACCAAACAATATGAAAAGCTATTTGAGATGGATAAAGCTGAAGTAGAATTTCGTGAGGATGCATTGAGGGCAATTGCTAAAAAAGCTATGGAACGTAAAACGGGAGCTAGGGGGTTGCGTTCAATTATGGAGAATGTTCTTTTAGATACAATGTATGATCTACCTTCTTTAGATGGCGTTAGTCGTGTAGTTGTAGACGAAGCGGTTGTTAAAGGAGAGTCAGATCCTCTTCTAATTTATGACAATAAAGAGCGTCCTTTATTAGCTAGGGAATAGCGGTAAAGGTTGCGAATGCTTAGTTTTGTCAGTATCTCGGTGTTTATATGATTTATGATGTTGCCCATCTTGAATTATATTAATTAGACCATATGTTTAGCCTATAGTGATAGTGTCGATTGATGTAGATGTAATTATACTAAATAATACTTAAGAAGAGCTCATATGTCAGATCAAAAAGTTCATGATAATTCTACAGTTATTTTAGAAGCTACAATGCCTGTGTTGCCATTACGTGATGTCGTTGTTTATCCTCACATGGTTATTCCTTTGTTTGTGGGTAGGAAAAGTTCTATTCGTGCCTTAGAAAGTGCTATGAGTGATCATAAAGAAATATTTTTAGTGGCGCAAAAAGAAGCATCTATGGAGAATCCCTCTATTAACGATCTGTTTTTTACAGGAACTATAGCCACAGTTTTGCAATTATTAAAGCTTCCTGATGGGACAGTTAAAGTCTTGGTTGAAGGAAATCATCGTGGGCAAGTAAATAAATATAGTAAAAGCGCGGATGAACAATTTTTGATTGCTGAATTATCGGAGTTACCAGCTTCAGAATTGAATGAAAGAGAATCTGATGTTATTTGTCGTTCGTTACTTGCTCAATTCGATCAGTATGTAAAACTAAATAAAAAAATTCCACAAGAAATTGTATCTTCTCTTAATGGCATTGATAATGTTGAACGTTTGGTTGATTCTATTTCTGCCCATGTTTCTTTAAAACTTTCGGATAAACAAAAATTAATTGAGATTGTTGATATTGCAGAACGTGTAGAGCATTTAATGGCATTATTAGAGTCAGAGATAGATCTAATTAATGTTGAGAAGAAAATTCGTCGTCGTGTTAAAACACAGATGGAGAAAAGTCAACGTGAATACTATCTTAATGAGCAAATTAAGGCAATCCAGCAAGAATTAGGTGATGAAGAAGGTGGCAGTGAATTAAAAGATATTGCTGATAAGATTGCAAAGTCTGGCATGCCTAAAGAAGCTAAGCAAAAAGTGGAGAATGAACTTAAAAAATTAAAAATGATGCCTGTGATGTCAGCAGAATCAACAGTAAGTCGTAATTACATTGATTGGATGCTGGATGTGCCATGGAAAAAAGCTTCAAAAGTCAGTGAAGATCTTGGTGCGGCTGAGAATATTTTAGAAGAAGATCATTATGGTCTGGAGAAAGTTAAAGAAAGAATTCTAGAGTATTTGGCAGTTCAGCAACGAGTAAAAAAGCAAAAGGGTCCTATTCTTTGCTTGGTTGGCCCGCCAGGGGTGGGTAAAACATCTTTGGGTCAGTCCATTGCTCGTGCCACAAACCGTGAGTTTGTCAGGATATCTTTAGGTGGGGTGCGTGATGAAGCAGAAATCAGGGGGCATCGTCGTACTTATATAGGCTCTATGCCTGGTAAAATTATTCAGAAACTTGCGAAGATTAAAGTAAAAAATCCTCTTTTTCTATTAGATGAAATAGATAAAATGGCTATGGATTTTCGTGGGGATCCTGCTGCTGCTTTATTAGAAGTTTTAGATCCTGAGCAAAATGATACTTTCAATGATCATTACTTAGAAGTTGATTATGACTTATCAGATGTGATGTTTATTGCTACTTCGAATTCAATGAATATACCACCAGCTTTATTAGATCGCATGGAGGTTATAAGAATAGCTGGTTACACGGAGGATGAAAAGCTTCATATAGCCCAAAAATATCTTACTAAAAGCCAAAAAGAAAAAACAGGCATAAAACCGGAAGAGCTTGAGATTACTCAAGAAGCATTACTAAGCATTATTAGGTATTATTCGCGTGAAGCAGGTGTTAGGAATCTGGATAGAATGATTTCAAAAATCTGTCGTAAAGCAGTTAAGAAAATATTATCTGACAAAAGTTTAGATAAAATTATTGTAACTGCTGATAATATAGAAGATTATTTGGGAGTTAAACAATTTCGTTATGGCGTAGCTGAAGAACAAGATAGGGTAGGACAAGTAAATGGTTTAGCATGGACAGAAGTTGGCGGGGAGTTGCTGACAATTGAAGCTGCCGTGATGAGTGGAACAGGCAAAACTACTTATACAGGGCAATTAGGCAGTGTCATGAAAGAGTCTATTCAGGCTGCTACGTCAGTATTAAGATCGCGTGCTGATAATCTTAAATTGCCTGAAAGTTTTCACGATAAGATTGATGTTCATATTCATGTGCCAGAAGGTGCTACGCCAAAAGATGGCCCAAGTGCAGGTATTGGGATGTGTGTAGCTTTAGTTTCTGCGCTTACCGGAATACCTGTAAAGGCAGATGTCGCAATGACAGGAGAAATTACTTTACGGGGGGATGTACTTCCCATAGGTGGATTAAAAGAAAAATTATTAGCTGCTAAGCGGGCAGGTATTAAAACAGTTATTATACCGTTTGAAAATGTAAAAGATTTAAAAGAAATTCCAGAAAATATAACAAGCAGCTTAAATATTAAATCTGTGAAAACAATAGATGAGGTTTTTAAAGAGGCTTTAGCTAAAAAAGTATTGATGGGTGTTTCTAAAATTAGAACGGTTCATGACATTGTTAAAGATGCAAAAAAAACTATAAAAACATCAAATAAAGAAACCCATTTTAATAGACATTAATAAAATTACGGATATAATGTGTTTCTAAATAAGAAATGAGAGAGGCTAATTGTGAATAAAGCAGAGCTACTAGAAGCGGTCGTGGAAAAAACTTCGTTATCAAAAAAACAAGCTGGTCAAGCTTTGGAAGCTATTGTAGACACTATTACACAACAGCTTGCTGGAAATGATTCTGTAGTTTTGGTTGGTTTCGGGACTTTTTCTGTTAAAAAAAGAGCAGCTCGTAAGGGTGTCAATCCAAAAACTGGTGACGTTATAAATATTAAAGCTGCTAACGTGCCTGCATTTAAATCAGGAAAATCTTTAAAAGAAGCTTGTAATTCGAGTTTAGAAGTTGTAGACTAGCCAAAATCGGGTGTTTAGCTCAGTTGGTAGAGCATCGCCCTTACAAGGCGAGGGTCGGGGGTTCGAGCCCCTCAACACCCACCAATAGTCTAGCTTAAGTTTTGGAGTGGTAGTTCAGCTGGTTAGAATATCGGCCTGTCACGCCGGGGGTCGCGGGTTCGAGTCCCGTCCACTCCGCCATCATAGACCTCTATCAAAATAATTCTTGATAGAGGTTTTTTTATTTTATCCCTTTGTTTTTATTTATTAAAATGCTATTCTTCTGTAACACTCTATAACTATATTGACTCAGAGGTAGCTAAATGTTAGAGCAGATAAGAACCTATACGCATGGTTGGGTTGCTTGGGTATTTTTATTTTGCATAGCGATCGTATTTATTTTTTGGGGAGCTATTGGGTTAAGACTGGAATCGGGTAAGTATATTGAAGTTAATGGTAAAAAGTTATACCCCTATCAAATAGATTCATTTAAGCAAACATTCCCGCGTGCGGATCTTATCCCAATAACTTTAGGTACTCAGCAGCTTGAAAAAGCGGGGTTTTATATTTCCAATAAACAAATTGAAGATGTTATTAAAAGTATGCCTGACTTTAATATTGATGGTAAATTTTCTGCAGATTTATATACAAAATTACTCAGAAGAAGCCCACAACAATTTGAGATTATTAAAACGGGTGTTCTATATAATAGCCTTATTGAGCAATCCGCATTTGCAATGCAGTTAATAAGTATTAATTTTCCAAGTATTACTGCCGATTATTTCAAGCTCATGGATCAAAAAAGAATGATTGCTAGTTTGCGAATTAAAAAGGATAAATTTATAAATGGTATTTCCATTAGTAAACAAGAGTTAAATAATTATTATATAGAGCATAAAAATAAGTTTCTGGCACCAGCCAAAGTAAAGCTAGAGTATATTAAGTTAAATTATCGAGACATCGTTAAAAACGTAAACCTAACAGAACAAGAAATTGCTGATTATTATCAAAATAACATAGATCAGTTTACCTTAGCAGGGCGTAAAAGAATTTCTCAAATTGTCATTGATATCAGTGCTAAAGAAGGTAGAAGTAAATTAGAGACGGTGTCTAATTTATTGAAGAACAATAATGTTAACTTTGAAGATTTAGTTGCAAAATACTCAGATGATCTTTTATCAGCTAAGGCAAAGGGGGATGCTGGATGGTTTCAACTAGGAGATCTGGGTGATAAAACTTTAGATGCTGGTATTGCAAAGCTTAATAATATAGGTGATGTATCGCCAGCTATTCAAAGTAAAAATAGAGCATATTTTTTTAAACTAACAAATAGTGAGACTAAAAATAAATTACCACTAAGCTCTGTTAAAGCAGATGTTGCTAAGAAAGTGGCAGATGAAAAAGCTAATAATATTTATTCTGATCTAAAAGAACAGCTGGAAAGAAAAAGTTTCGAAAATTCAGATTCTCTTGATTCAGTTGCTGAGGAACTTGGGTTGAAGTTATCTAAAACAGATTGGATAATAAACACTAATGGTATTGATAAGAAGCCACAGCTTAATAAGCAAAACATAGACTTTGATCAAGAATTAGCAAATAACTCCAAAGTTTTAGCTACAGCATTTTCTGAAGATGTTTATGAAAATAAAAATAATAGTGGTTTTATCGAGCTTGGGCCTGATTATGGTGTTGTGATCAGAGTTGCTGAAGCTCAACCAGATCGCGTTCAATCATTAGAAGAAATAACTCCTCAATTAACAGATTTAATTAAAAATATCAAAGCCCGTGATAAGGCTAAAGAAATGGCCAGTAAATTTTGGTTAGAATTTGTTAGTGCATCTACTGCAGAAGATAAAATGAAAAAATTAGAAGCACTAGGTAAAAACAATAGTTATGCTGTTTTTAATAAACCTAGCGAAATTGCCTATATAGACACTTTTTGGGATAATAAAACAGGTAACTTGAATTCTTATACCAAAGAAGAGCTTAATGAGGCTTTTGGGTTGCCTAAACCTACTAAAGAGCTTCCAGTACAGGCTAAAATATTATCTTTAGATAATGGTGATCAGACTATTTTAGTTGTAAGTAATGTAAAACTCGGTGAACTGCAAACTGCTAGTGAAGACCAAAAACTTCAAGCTGCTAATCAATTAAAATATTTTACGATGATGCGAGATAATGGTAATTTCTTTAATCGTATTCAAAAAGAAGCAGTGATTAAAAGTTACATGTGATTAGAGCGCGCATTACATATAGACAGCCAGTAAGCATTCAGCGGTGATCAGTAAGGAAACCGTAAGTGTTCACCGCCCCTATCCTCCCCTGTATAGGTAGGGCCGTTCTATGATTAAGTTGCTATCCAACTATTAATTATATTAATAAGATTTTCATCATTCCAACAGGCAGATTTTCTTAGATGGTTTATTCCAGCCTTAGTGCCGGTTGGAGTTTCGAATTTTTTTAAAGTATTTATAACCATTTTTCGTAATAGCTCAGCCCCCTAAGCCACAATAAGTGAAGGTGGCTCGATTTTTAAAAAGTAGTTTTGTAGAGACTTCATCATAAAATTGAATGAGTTTTTTGATTGAAGTTTACATGTTGCCTGGATAGAGGCACTTCGCGCCACGAACTCAGTGCCGTAATCAGATCTCGTGCCAAAGTATTTTTTACGCCATATTACGGATTGTCTAAGGCATCTTTCTCCATGATTATTTGTTGGTTCAACATCGTCGATGTATAAGAATGTCCACATGGCATCAAAATTATTCAGTAAGTTTTTAGAAAATCTTATAACTTTCAATATTGGATCAGTATATGAACCTTGCTCTAATAACTCTCTAATTTGTTTACGAATAGGGGTAGCGCACCTAATAAGTTCATTTCTTGTTATGTGGTTTTGCTTAAACTCATACCACACTCTTAAAGAGTTCTGCTTGTGCATTTAATAAATTCTTACCTATACGGGCAATAATATTATTATCCTTCTCAGATAGTTTGGTAAAATCACGCTTTAAGTGTGCCCAGCAAAGCTGACGGCATGAACTATCAAAATAGTTGTAGGCTG
>CAZSRF010000047.1:0-11550 GCA_964609155.1 uncultured Gammaproteobacteria bacterium
ATTATGCTGCATGAATAGTTGTTTATAAAACTTATTAAAATGTCCGACATCGAGTAAAAGGAAAAAGCGCAATCGCAGTAGCGCGTCAATTTAGTGGAAGAAAGCGCAACTTTAATGGAGAAAGTTTTTGGGCGCGCGGTTATGCCGTGTCGCAAGTCACCAGCAAGCTGGTGCATTATATGTACAAGAAGTGTTGTGTAGAAATTATGATGGTGAAAATTTAGCTGAGCTTTACGTTGACAGCCCTTGGGGCTGCTCACAATCGTGAAGCCACCCGCACAGCGGGTGCGTTATCACTTGCTTCTAAATTATAAGAGTCATACTGATTATTCTTTATTATTTTACTCTTATTTTTAATCGTTTGATTTCATCTTTTAATAAAGAAACTTGATCCTTATTACCTAAAGACGAGGCCTTTTCAAAAACTTTATTTGTAGATGATTCATAGCTTTCCAATAATGGTATAATGGGTTCTAGGGAATATACGGCGGAATATGACCTTATGTTGATTATCTAACAATTGCATTATATACCTAATTATTTATTACATCCAAAATAACCATGGCAGCCTTTTTTAGTTTTTAGTTTATTGAAAACCCAACCATAAACTTGTTGTTTTTTGCCATCAATTAACTCTATTCTGTTGCTAGCAAAATCCCCATGTATGCAAACATGCAGTTGATTATTAATTAATTGTCTCCATGTTTTAATGAACCTGTCACGAACATCTACACTCAGAGCACGACGCATACCATAAGAATTAACTACACCATCTTTATCTATAGCATTAATTATTAACCCACCAACAGGATATTCGTCCAATTTTTTATTAAACTTTGAATTCCACGATCTTAAGGAAAAGTTCGATGTTTTATAACATTTCCAATATCTATCTGAATTCGTAGGGTCATTATAATCTATAAATTTAGTTGTTAAGCCATAGCTGTCATCGTCCATCATATCTTGTTCAGTTAAAATATCATAATCATCCCCAACTAATACAAATGGATATTTTGCTTTGATAACTGGGTTAATGGCAAATAATTGACTAATAGAAAATAGCCATAATATTATAAATAAAAACAATCTGTCCATTATTTATCATGTTTAGTTAGCATAGAATAATATTCATCTAATCTTTTCATACCATCTGGATTATTACCTGATATTATATCTTCTAAGTATGATTTATATGCAGCAACAGCTTCTATCCAGGTAGCTTCGCGTTTTAATCGATGGGTAGCAAGAACTTTTTTCCTAAACAACCAACGTACGCCAGCGCAAATATTTGCGGATGGATCTAGATAATTAGATTTCTTAATATCAATTAGATGATTTATTAATTCACCATCTTGATCTCTTAAAATTCCAAAAGTAGATGGTAATACTTGCATTAATCCACGTGCTTTTCTATTTTCTGGTGGATCAAGTCTAAAACTTGATTCCGTGGCTATTAAAGCTTTTACTAGGTTTGGATCTAAAGGCTCTTTAAAATTAAGAACTTCATTCCAATAATTTACCCAACCACGAATATAAATGTCATATTTATCAGCGTCTTTAAATTCTAAAGCATTAGAAGTTGGAGGCCCTGCCAGATCTACAAAATATTTGTCGCTAATATAAGAAATCTCATCAAAAGATAATAGATCTTGTATTATTCCTTTTGGTTTAATTGTTCTAGTTGGGTTATCAGCGCAATGTGATTGTACAACACTTACAGAGCCGTTGGGATGCTCTTTACTTGGAGGATTATGTCTTAAGTATTCTTTTACAAAATGTCTACCAACTGAACAATGGCGCCAAGGATGAGTTTTTTGCTCAGTATTATCAGATATGGTATTAGGGTTTAATGCTATACTCATATGTATATGATCAGTGGTAAGATTTTAGATGCTGAATAGTAGCATCTGGAGTGTACTTTTGTCAAAATTTTTGAGTCTTAAACATAAGAATATAATATAATGATGTTAAATAAGAAACAAAATAGTTTTTATTATTAGAGCCATGTATAATCCTCTTAAAATCTAGAATAATACTTAATTGGTTGTATGTCCCTGTTAACAATATTCACATCATTAGAACAAAAAAGCTTTGATTTTCCACCAAAAACTCGCAGTAAAGAACTAATATCTATGTTTATGCTCTCTGATGAGATTAATAGCATTATATTCGGTATGCGTTCCGATGTTAATAAAATTGGTTTTATGCTGCAATTAGGATATTTTAAGGCTACTGGTAAATTTTTCTCATCCGATCAATTTCGCAATCAAGATATAGTATACTTATCCAGACTTTTAAATATAGACAGTGATGAAATTGATATAGCTCATTATACTACAAAATCTAGATTGTCCCATAAGAAGACAATATTAGCATTACGAGGGTGGACTGATTTTGGCAACACAGAGAAAATTGATCTAATAAAGGCTATTGATAGGCAAGTAAGACAACAGCCACATCCGAAGCAACTGATGTTTGCCGCAATAAATTTCTTAATTGGTAATAAAATAGTAATACCTTCTTATCATTATTTAGCCTCTGTCATTACTGATGCTTATAATAAACTTGAATACAATTTAATTGATATTATTAACCAAAAAATTACTGCTGAACAAATAGAGCTTCTAGATGCGCTTTTATCTGCAAAGAATAATAGCAATCTATTACAAATAGGGCAAATTAAACGTATTAATCAATCATTAAAAACTCAAAAGATCAATGACAATGTAAGCATTTTTAATTTAATTAAAAAATATTATATTGAATTTGAGTCCATAATAAACGCTCTTAATTTATCCAGCCAAGCTACAGAATACTATGCAACATGGGTTAAAAAGTCAAAAATTTCACAACTTGAACAATTTAAAGATAGATCCAAATATTATCTGTATATCTTGGCCTTTTTAAGGCATCAGTTTTTGTATTGGAATGATGTATTAATGGATATTTCACTAAAATCAGTTAAGTCATCTGATAATTCGGCAAAGAAGCAAATAAAATTAGATTATACCAAAAACAAAAAAGAACAAAATAAACTAATTTTAGGCATAGCGAAAGAAAGAAATAATTTTAAGGATATGGTTGGTACAGCTAAATATATACTTAAATCTACTGATCTATCGGATAAAGATAAAATATCTAAGCTCAACTCATTATTGGGCTTAGATATTGAAGATTCACATTCTCCGATTGAAGATATAAAGATTCAAGAGCTTGAAGATAACATTCTAGGTAATAGCAGCGATTATTATAATTATTTGACTGCTGGCTCTAATAAATTACAAAGAAAAATTTCAAATATACTGCAGGCGCTAGATTTTAATAAAGAAAGTTCTGATAGTAATATATATAAGGCTATTGAATATTATAAAAATAACTCTGATGAGATTAATAATAATGCTCCTACTGATTTTTTAAATGCCAGGGAGCTAAAGGAACTTAATAAAAATAATAAGTTCAATGCGTTATTATATAACTCATTGTTATTTATTAAAGTAGCTGATGGTATTAAGTCTGGTAGGTTAAATTTATTATATTCCTATAGATATTTATCTATATTTGATTATTTGATAGATAAATACATATGGCAACGAGACAAGGATAATATATTAAAAACACTAGGGCTTAATAAATTTGCCAATATTGATGATATTATTAGAGATCTAAAATCTAAATTAGACGATAAATATGATTTTGTAAACAAAGAATATATTAATGACAATAACGAGTATTTATCATTAAACAAAAAGAACAAATTTAAAGTTAAAACGCCTAAGCTTGAGGAAGACAAGCACAAGACTATATCAAACTTGTTATTGCAAAACGAGCACATTCCAATATTGCAATTATTATTTGATATCAATGATGTGGCAAAATTCACTAAAGAGTTTAAGCACCATAGCATTAAAAATAATAAATCAAGACCAAGTGAACAGACACTATTTGCGGGCATCATTGGTAAGGGATGCAATCTTGGAATATCAAAGCTTGCAAACACATCTAAAGGCTTAACGTTAGATATTCTTAAAAATGCTATAACCTGGTATTTTGACCTCAAGAACATACAAGAGGCTAATAACAGAATTATTGAATATATTAATAAATTATCATTGTCTAATATATATTGTAGTTTGCAAGGAGATGTACACACTAGTAGTGATGGCCAAAAAACAAATGTTAATATTGACTGTCTATTAGCAAACTATTCATTTAAATATTTTGGCAAAAATAAAGGCGTTTCAATCTATACTTTTATTGATGAAAAACAAAGCTTATTCTATTCTTCGGTTATTAGCGCATCAGAGAGGGAAGCAGGCTATGTGATTGATGGTTTATTAAATAATAGAGTAGTAAAATCGTCAATTCACTCTACAGACACGCATGGGTTTACCGAGCTGATCTTTTGCTTAACCTACTTAATTGATATTAGCTTTGCACCCAGGATTAAAAAAGTTGGTGATCAGAGGCTTTACTCATTTATTACCAGGTCTAGGTATGAAGAAAAGGGCTATCAAATATTACCAAAAGGCACAATTAATGTTAATTTAATCAAAGAGCACTGGAATGATATATTAAGATTTATGGCCACAATAAAATCAAACCATGCTACAGCATCTATCTTAATGAAGCGTTTGAGCTCTTATGCTAAACATGAGCCACTATACAAGGCACTGAAAGAGTTTGGTAAAATAATTAAATCTATCTTCATACTTACATATTTTAGTGATGTTAAGCTGCGCCAAAAAATGCAGAAGCAATTAAATGTAATAGAATTAGCTAATAAATTTTCGAAGGCTATATTCTTCGCCAATAATCAAGAATTTAATGAAGCACAAAAAGAAGAGCAGGAGATTATTGTTGCGTGTAGAGTCCTAATCCAAAATTCTATTATTTTATGGAATTATTTATACTTATCACAATTGATAGTTAATAATAAGACTAAACAAGGCAGAGATAATATTATCAAAATTGTTAAAAGTAGTTCCGTCCTTTCGTGGGCGCATGTAAATTTGCACGGCGAGTATGATTTTAACAATTATGCAGCTAATGATTCAAAATTCAATCTAGATGAAATACTAGAGTTGAATATTGCTTAGCCAATTGTGCAAGTGGTGCCTGCACAAATCCAAAATAAATATAACTCAAGCCTGGACAGGCTGGTAATTTCCGAGTATTCTCATAATTAGAATATAGAAATACTGGAGATATTTGATGTCAGAAATAATTATTTATACTTCTAAAGATGGTCGTGTACAACTTGATATAAATTTTGAGCATGATACTTTATGGTTAAATCAGCAACAAATGGCTGATTTATTTGGCACAAAGCGGCAAGCCATCACTAAACACTTGAAAAATATATTTATTTCAGGGGAGCTTAATGAGGATTCAGTATGTTCCAAAATAGAACATACTGCCCAAGATGGTAAAAAGTACAAAACCAACTTTTATACCCTGGATGCAGTTATTTCAGTAGGCTATAGAATTAACTCTAAACAAGCTACCAATTTTAGGGTATGGGCAACTGAAGTATTAAAGGAACATTTAATATGTGGATATTCTCTCAATAAAAAACGACTTGGTGAACGTGGCTTTGATGAATTGCAACAGGCAGTAGAGCTACTTCATAAAACATTGCTTGCTTATGATCATGTAAGCGACATTGGATCAGAAACCATTCAATTAATAATTAGCTATGCTAAGACATGGCATCTATTGTTGGCCTATGATGAAGATAAATTGAAAATACCAACCACTGGCCAGCAAGAAACTATACAGTTAGATTATAATGTTGCTATTAATGCTATTTCTTCACTTAAATATGATTTAGCTATGCGAAATGAAGCTAGCCAATTATTTGGTAATGAACGTCAAAAAGGATTGGAGAGCATACTAAATAATATAGAGCAAACTTTTGATAATACGCCATTATATCCAACAGCAATAGAACGTGCTGCTCACCTGCTCTACTTTGTTATTAAAGATCACCCATTTACTGATGGCAATAAGCGGATAGCATGTTTAATTTTTCTTTTGTATCTGAAATTACAAAATATAACTATAAAGTTTAATGAAAATGGTCTTGTAGCACTAGCATTGTTGATAGCTGAAAGTGATCCTAGCCAAAAAGATATTCTGATTAAACTTACAGTAAATTTATTAATAGATTAGATCACATGGCAGAAAAAACGCAAGATATAGAATTTATAGCGCCGTTATTCACTTTATCAGATATGTCTAGTGATATGGGTAAGGTTATATTGGAATTTACTAGCGATGATTATAATAAAAAACTTGGATCCGCACTAATCGATGCTGATAATGACGCAGAAGCTATAGCCACTTTTTTAAATGAATATAAGGACTCTACTGATACACTGAGATCTTATTCTAAAGAAATTGAGCGCCTATTACTTTGGTGTATTTATGTTGCCAAAATTAATATCTCAAGCTTAAGGCGAAATCATTTTGTTGATTACCAAGAATTTTTAAAATCCCCTACCCCTAAAAAACAATGGTGTGGCCCTGCTATAAGCAGGATTACAAAAGATGGAGAAATTAATAAAAAATGGCGACCATTCGTAAGAGGATTAGGCTCTGGTTCTATAAATAAAGCGCTAACTATATTAGATTCATTTTTCAACTATTTAGTCCAAACTAATTATTTAACTGGTAATCCACTGGCTGTAGACAAGCGTCGTAAAAAACGCAATAAATCAAAACCACAAATTATAGATCGCTATCTTGAGTTAGATGAAATTCATGCAGTATTAGATGCATTATCTAATCATAATATCAATGATGAGCAACAAAAATTTCAGGTATTAAGAGCCAGGTATATTATATTGTTACTTTTTTTCACAGGGCTTCGCATAGCAGAGGCGGCTAATCATCGCATGGGTAATTTTATACAACGCGAAGGCAATTGGTTCCTTAGAGTAACCGGGAAAGGTAAAAAAATACGTGAAGTACCCATACCTGATGACTTATTAGATATTTTGGCTCAATTTAGAATTGAGATTGGATTATTGTCACCAATGCCGAAATTTAGAGAAAAAACTCCGTTAATCCCCATGCAAAATCTAACACAATCTATTACTACTCGTCGTATTGATCAGATTATTAGATGGGCTTTTAATTTAGGTGCTAATACCCTAGAAATTGATGAACCAAGAAAAGCATCAAAATTAAGGGCGGCTTCCGCACATTGGCTGCGTCATAGTTATGTCACATATCTTTTAGATTCAGGAGCTTCGCTTAAAGTAGCACAAGAGAATGCTGGGCATAGCAATGTAGGTACTACTATGCATTATCGCCATGTTGCTCAAATTGATAGGCATGAAGCAACAAGATCTTTATCATTAACAAAATCGGAATCCAAGAAAAATATAGATGGTTAGACGTTTAACATAAGGTCATATTCCGCCCTATATTCCCTGTAACCCAATGGTATAAACTTTTCTTGCAATTAGTTTTAATGCGTCAATGGTTGCTTCAGCTACATTCTTAGCTGTTTTATTACTTACTTTCCTTAAAATAGTTTTCTTAGATTTTCTTTCAACAATGCTTACTACCGCTTCTTTTTTGTTACTTCCAATTATAGTATCAATTTCCCAGTCACCAATTCTTGATTTTTTAATAACAATTTCAGGTCGATCATCTATGAATATGCGATTTTTAATAGGCCCACGCTTATTATAGCTGCCATATCGTTTGCGATATTTTTTATTTTGATGACGTAAATTTTTGTATAAATCACCGCCAACTACTTTATCTTTTAAGATAAATCGGTAAATACATTCATGCTTCAAAGAAAATAGACTATGGCGCTCAGCATAGCCACAAATTTGTTCTGGGCTCCACTGTTCTTGCAATTTTCTACGAACAAATTTCTCAACTTCGGGCGTAAATTTACGATGTTTATTTTTATGCTTATGCCGATCTTCTGTATAAGTTTGGGCATAATGAGTCTTGTACTGCCACGATCCAAAAGAAGTTCTAACAAAAGTCATATTACGTTTAAATTCTCGAGATATGGTAGATTTGTGTACGCCAATTTCTTTGGCTATCTGCGTTTGATTATATCCGGCTTTCCAGAATGCATGAATTTTGCACCTTTTGAGAAAGTCCAATTGCTTATAGGCCATGACTACAACTCCTGTAAAAACTCTAAACAATATTAGTTATATTAACCTATTAATATTGTTCAGTTTTTAATCAAAAGTTGCACTTATGAGTAGAATTCAAGATTTTTTATAACCTTTTATTCTCTTCTCAGACATTCTGACTAATGATTCGACATTATTATCTGCGTAATCATAAACAATGACTTCTTTTTTGCTATGATATGTTCGATGCAATCTGCCAGAAAATAGCTAGCTTTTCATTCTCTAAAATCCCAAGACGATTTTCTAGTATTTTAATATGTTGTTCAATATCCTCAATACGTTCCATGATTAATCTAAATTTACAATAGCTAAAGCTGCACGTACGTTATCTACAGGATTAATAAAATCACCACTTAAATATAAGTCATTATTGACATATGATAAATTGGTAACATTGCCATCAAACTTTTGCAGTATTTTAAAATCTTTATTTTCCATATTAAGTAAGACCAGTTCAGTAGCTTTATCATCCCCTGCCCCTACAGAATAATTATTTTCGTGATTAAGTAACATTAATAATCTATTGTTTTTAAATGATTGGAAATCATTTAATTCGGTATTAAATGGCAATAAAAAATCAACCCAAGACTGTAAATCGAATGTAACCCATAACTTATGGTAATTTTTTTGTTCATTTTTTACTGTTACAGCAAAAAAGTTTGTGTTATTAAATACCTTATCAATTCTGTCGTTGTTAAATGGAATCGCAGTTTTACTCCAATGAATTAAGTCATTCGAAACAAAGAATATTACTGCTGATAGACTAGGGACATATTGTAATGAAATAAATTTATTAAAAACCTCTCCTACAAATTTATGTTCTATATTGAAATCCCAAGATGCCCATGTCCATGGGAATGGAAGTTCATGGGTTGTCCATTGAAATCCATCATTGGAACTATAAATAATATTTTTAAGATTAGTTGGAAAATTTTGATAAAAATCATATACAATTAAATTATCTACCCCATGTAATTTTATTCTATTTAGAATTACATCATAGCTATTCGTGATAAAATGTTGTGTCTGCCATGATTTAATGTCTTTTGTTGTTGATACAAAAGTCCCTAGCCCTTCGGCATTTAACAATGCAGCAATCGTATTGTTGGGACCACTAGCAATATCTAAAAGTTCATTTGTTAAATCAAGTTTATAATGCACCCAGCCTAAAGCAGGATCTAATTTGTAATATCCAACTATATTCTTATCGCTTTTTAATCCTTTATAGAATAAAAATTTATCATTCTCATAGAATAATGGTCTAAAGATTTTGCTATGAGAAACATCTGGATGCGTAATTACAGTTAGAAAATTAAGTGGATAGCATTTTATACTACTCAAACATAATATAATAGCTATATGTATATGATGGCGAACGGCTTTTAGTTTAATTAGCATATTTTGGGGTCCTTCTATTTAAAATAGCTATTATAAACCCTCGAGTTTATCATTAGAAGAGTATAGTTTTAATTTCTTGCCCCAGAAAGCTATCCCGATTAACAATATCTTTTCAACACTATGATCTTTAAATATCAAGGTATATTTTTTATCATTGATTTGTTCCAAGGCAGTTTTAGCCATAGCATCTAATTCAGATTCCTTATCAGCTGTTTTAAGCTCAATAAGTATCCCTGTTTTATCTTTATCTTTAGGTATTAATGCTACATCAAAACGCCCATAGCCTGCTTCCTGGTTTGATTTTATAACATAATTTTCCCGCAAGCCCAAAACTAACCCAAGGATCAAGCAATGAAAAACCTGTTCTTTAGTATTGGCATTAAAATCAAAATAGCTACCTGATTCTGTTATATAATCAGATAATACTTTCCCAAACGTTTTTAGATCACCTTTAATGAGACTTTTAATAAATTTGTCATATTCTTCCAGGCTCAAAGCATTACCAAACCAACGCTCAACTATTTCATCGTAAATATGCATTACTTCTTTATTTGGTATAAACAAGCCAGCTATTAATCTACGGCCTTCCCTTTTTTTGGATTCAATAGTTAAATATCCGGAATATAATAATAAAGCCCATATTGCTTCTTCACTTTTTTCTAAGTTTTGAAAGACTAGATTTTCTTGTAGAGGCTGCTCTATAGTTTTACCTTGTAATAAATCTAATAGTGCACTTTTAATAACTGGCTTTGATTTGTTAATCAGGCTTTTAATTATTCTGTTATCGGAGGTATTTAACCAGTATGGCGCAAACTCACCTTTTTGCTTTAAGTAATTTAATATAGACCATGGATTATATAATGTATATTGTCCTATTTTATAACCGTTGTACCACGTTCTAATTTCATCAAGATCACCGTTTATAGTAAGTTTTTTCAATAATTTCACAACCTCATCTTCAGCAAAGCCAAAATATTGCCCGTAATCCTCTCTTAATACTGAATATACCTCAAAATGATTTAACTCAGAAAAAATACTGGCCTGTGCTACCCTTGTTATACCTGTAATTACCGCTTTATGTAGTTGTTTATTTCCTTTAAGTGCTATGCCAAGGAAAGTTTTAAAAACTTCAATAAAGTCATCGTAGTAATCATTACTATATGCCGCGTGTATAGGGGTGTCGTACTCATCAATTAATACTATTACTTCCTTATTATATAGGTTATACAAATAATCAATTAGTTTAGTTAAAGATGTTTTCAGTTCGGTAATATCCGATACTTTATTGTCAACAATCCGTTCAAAGTACTCTAATTCAGCGACACTCAATATATCTAATAATTCTTGTGACTTAAACTGTTCATAGAGTTTACTCATCGTGAATTTAAACATACCTATAGCAGCGTCATAATTATCGGCTTTAATGTCTTTGAAAGTTATAAAAATAGTTGGATATTTGTGGTAATGTTTAGAGGTAAGCTCTTTGTGTTTATTAATTTCTAGATTAGCGAATAAATTCAACTTTTGATCTGAATTATTAGTAAAGTAATAATCCAGCATGGACATATTTATAGTCTTACCAAATCTTCTTGGACGAGTGATTAAAATTACTTTAGAACCGTCTGCAATAACATCCTTAATAAATAGGCTTTTATCGACAAAATGATAATCATTTTGTATTAGTTCTTTAAAATCATCTATACCGATTGGTAGCTGCTTCATTATAGAATCCAATTTGGATATCAATCTAACTTACCGCTGATAGTAGTAATTATCAGATATTTATTGTAAGATTAGCATTAAGGGGGCTTTTTCTCAACACTTATACAAGCTAAAATTTACATAAGCAAGGAATGCATATATATGACTAAGCTAGTTATTTTATCAGATAAAGAACGAACTATATTTGATTCTCCGCCTAAATTTAACGTAATAGCTCAGCCCCTAGGCCATAACTAGTGATGGGGGCTCAATTTTTAAAAAG
>CAZSRF010000048.1:0-11366 GCA_964609155.1 uncultured Gammaproteobacteria bacterium
GGAACTGAAAAATTTTCTAAATTGATCTGGATTGCTTCAAATGCTGCGCCAGTCTAGTGTTTTTCTCAATATCGAAGTTGGCAGCATTTTCACAATGACGCCGTCAGGACTTACGCAGAATGATCCTAAGTTGTCATCTCGGTCAAGGCCAGTGAAACTGGGCGCAGAACCTGGATCGCAATACGTTCACCCTGTAAGATGATTAAAATATGGCGTCATTGTGAAAATGTCGCCAACTCCTAAATCGAAAAGAATTCCATACGAGCGCGACATTTGAAGCAATCCAGGATCGATCTAGATAGGAACTGAAAAATTTTCTAAATTGATCTGGATTGCTTCAAATGCTGCGCCAGTTTGGTGTTTTTCTCAATATCGAAGTTGGCAGCATTTTCACAATGACGCCGTATTTTAATCACCATAGTATGGTGAACGTATGCTAATGGTTATAAGCTGCTGCTAATATGAATATATCAAATCGGATTTTACTATAGATATTTCTACAAGTTATATGATTGATTGCCCGGCAACTTTGTTATACCCCGCGTTAAACTCAGATATATTATGCAGCAGCCAATTTTTATCACATTCATATTTCATGATGTGTTTAAAATTCCTTTTTCTTTTAGCTAGACTTAATGGTCGACCATAAAACTTTAAATTTTCAATATCAATCAGGCCAAAGTAATCTGCAAGATCAGTATGATAGATAATATTTGCCAGGTGAGCTGCACGAAAATAAATGCCAAGATGGTGCAGTTTAGCAATAAACTCGCCAAATTTTGCTACTTGATTTTTATCAAATTTATGATCAGAAAATAAATCACGTATGGTCGTACCTGATAGGTATTGATATTCTATAGCACGAGTAGATTTAGAATTTTTTATAAAATTTTTAGGTATTTTATAGCTATTAACAATGGGGGTGGTTGCAACATTAAGCATTATTAATTTTTTTGTATTATTAATATATCTATCAGCGTAATGGTAAAATAAAGCAGAGCTTAAATAACGTTTCGTACGAAAAAATTTTAAATAATTACCATTTGCTAACTGTAATACTCTAGGCCCGTTTCTATCATCTAGAATAATTCTACTATTTTTTATTAGATTTTGAAGAGATTTTTCATCTAGTTTAATTGGTTTAATTGATTTCATTAGTTAGTGCTTCCTGCTGTGTTTTCCAAATCATAGTAATAAGTCGATCAGGGGTTTGATTATCTCTTCGATAAGAATAAAACTGTTTTGACATCTCGTAAGTACAATAGTTATCAGTAAAAATGCTATTGATATTAAGCCTATTTAAACGTTGTTTAGCTAAAAGATACAAATCGGCGAACCATTTGTTTGAATAGTGTATTGATTGTGTAAATGCTTCTTTGTCATCATTATTGTTATCTACAAAAGTATTATAGACGTCTTGTCCAACTTCAAAATGTTTTTTGCTTATTGCAGGACCAAGCCAAGCCATAAGGGAGGAATTTTTATTACTAGGGTCTTGATGGTAAAATTTAGCAACAGTATTTTCAATAATATTATTTGCAAGACCACGCCAGCCTGCGTGAATTGCTGCTATCCATTGACCATCTTTGCTGGTTATTAGTATAGGCAAACAATCAGCTGTTTTTACAACACAGGCAATATTAACACTTTTGGTATAACTAGCATCAGCCGTAAAGGGTACGTAAGGAGTTGTATTATTGAATAATTTTGAGTCTATTTCTACGGGTAAATTGCTATGTATTTGGGTTAACCATGCCATATGCTCTGGTGTTTCATTGGGTAAAAGGTTGCTCATACTTTCATTACGGCAAATAGTGACTGCTTTGATGTTGCTGGGGGCTTGCCAATTGGGAAGTAACATTGTCTCTCTAATATTTTGGTTTCAACATGTGTAAAATGGGCCCTGTTGTACAAGTTGTAATAATAGCCATGATTACTAATATGGTAAATAACTGAGGTGTGATAATACCAGCTTCAAGACCTATATTCAACACTACTAGCTCTACGAGTCCTCTTGTATTCATAAGTATAGCAAGTCTGGCTGCAGTATTATGATTGATATCAAATAACCTTGCAGTAAGATAAGTGCCGCCAAATTTACCTAGAGTTGCTATTACAACAATGACAATACAAAGCAACCAGTTTTCAATTCCACCAATAAGGTTGATTTGTGTTTTAAGCCCTATATAGGCAAAAAACGTAGGTAAAAAAATCACAGTAACAATTTCTTGTAAATGATGAGACATTTTTTCAATAATAATATTATCTCGAGGAGTAATAACACCTAATAAGAAAGCACCAAATATTGCATGAATACCAATATATTCAGCCATTAGAGCAGAGGTTAAAATACCAATAAATACCAAGGCTATTTGTTGTTCAGCGGTATAATTATGTCGACAGATATAATGAGAAAGTTGTTGGAGTAGTGGTTTTATAAATATTAACATAATGACTATAAAAGCCAAGGTAGAAAAAATAGTTACAATAGCACTGCTAACAAAAGTCTGGGTAATGCCGATAATAAGGGCCAGCAAACACCATGCAACAACGTCATTGACGGCAGCACAAGTCATAGCTAGACCACCTAAAGTGGATTTTTGCAATTTTTGATCAGTTAAAATTCTAGCAAGTACTGGAAAAGCAGTAATAGACATACTGATACCAATAAACAGAGCAAAGACTGTAAAGTTATTCATCTTGGCAGAGTGAAATCCTTGGTAGTCATACAACCATAATGCCAATAGAGCACCTAACGTAAATGGTATAATAATACTAGCTTTTGCTATAGCTACGATAGATTTATTGGTTTTTTTTAATTTAGTAAAGTCAACCTCTAGTCCAACAATAAACATATAAAGGACAATACCTAATTGGGATATATTGCCAAAATAGGGGATTATAGAGGTAGGAAAAATATAATTATAAGTTTCAGGGAAAAATAAACCAAAAAAAGATGGCCCAATGGCAATCCCAGCGATCATTTCACTAATAACGCTTGGTTGGTAAAAATAACGTAATACTAGATTGAACAATCTAGAAGTAATAATAATAAGTAATAAGCCCAATAAAATATGGATTAATGGGTTGAGGCTATAAACAGCATGCCCTTTGGAAGTAACTTGCGGCGACAGTACTTCTGTATGAGTTTGATTTAGTATCCATATAATAGCGGCTATACAGATAGTCATTAGAAAATAAAATAGAAGCCATTTTTTGTTAACTAGGTTGTTCATGGTTTTGATGGATAAGATAGTAATAAATATAATCTTATACTAAGTACTAATCTCAATACTATACGAAAGTAAAAAATTCTGTTGCGCTGTATTACTAACTGGAAATAAGTTAGTTATATGCTAAACTACTAGTTAGGACGGTGTACAGATAAAACTTTATAAATTTTACTTATAACTAACAGTAAGTTAGGTGGGGGGGTGATATAATGGGCTTTAACAAAAAGATTGTGAAATATTTATTTGCCGTGACTATATTTGCTTTTATATCAGTTGGCTATGCTGAAGTACCTAAGCCTGTAGAGTGTAAACCCAATCCTTGCGATCCAAATACGACAAATAAGTGTGAAGCGGTTGGAATAAAGAAAATACCAGTTTGCACGTGTAAGGTTGGGTTTTGGCATTCAATAGCTAATGATAGTATAACGTGCACACCTAATCCGTGTCCTATAAACAATGGGGGCTGTGATAAAGCCACGACTTTGTGTAAGTTCGTTAATAGTAAGCCTGAGTGCCTTTGCAAAGACGCTGGCAAGCAAAAGAAAGATCCTAATAATCCAATGGCTTGTATCAATAAGTAGGGAAGTAAAGAAAAAAACAATGATCCTGGTAAGGGATGACTCTTTGTATTGCATATTTTTTTAGTGCCGCATGTAAATAGAACTTAGCCACTGGAAAAAAGTTAGTTTTAAACTATAGTTAATTTAGTGTGTTTTACATAATGGAAGATGTAATAGATTTTGTTTATGGGATGAGATAACTGGTGTGTTTTAAACAAACACTTTGAACAATTACTAAAATATAGTTGGGAAGATTTATGATAAAAGTTAATTTAAAAGCTCAAAGAGTTGTAGGTGTAGTAGGTTTAGCCTTTTTTCTTTCTTCTGGTTATGGTTGGGTTACAGAAAAGTGTACGCCTACTACTTGTGATTCCGCCACAACCGTAGGGTGCTCAAATTTTGGACCAGGTTGGAGAAAGTGTAATTGTAAAGCCGGGTATGCTCGTCCAAATGATAATGCAACCGCATGTGTAAGTCTAACCCAAGCGAGTGTAAATCCCTGTGCGCCGAATAATGGTTCTGGTCCTTGTGATCCTAAATCTACTAACTGTACTGTTGGTAGCAATCCTCCTAAAGCTTTTTGTAACTGTAAACCAGGATATATCAAAGTCAATGACACAATGTGTGCAGTACCGCCACCGCCACCACCAGCACCAGTAGCAAAATCAGCACCATCACAAATGTCAGCGCCAACACCAGCGCCAAGCGCTGCTTGTGCAGGTAAAAATGTAGGGGATAGTATAACTATATCAGGTGTTTCTGCTAAGATTTACCAACTTAGTCCATGTAAAGCTGCTGCCTATGTAGCACCGTATAACAGGGGTGACGCCTCACAAACTAGAAGGTTAGCTCAAAGCTGGGGTTATGGAAATTGTTCTACACAATTTTTAGGTGCTACAAATCCAGACGATGGTGTGGTCAATACTCAAGCAATTATTAACTCAAATTGTGGTTTAGATAATTCAGCTCAAGTTTGTAAAGAGTTGGGACAAGGGTGGTATATGCCAGCGAGCAATGAAGCAGGCGCCATCTATAATGCACTTAAAGGTCAACCTGATTTAAATGCTGGATTGGCAATTATGTCATCAACTGAAGTTTCAGGTAAGCCAGAATATTTCTTGTCTATTCCTACTTGGAGTGGTGTAATTGGCACTGATTATAGAAAAGTCGAAGATCCTATGATGCTTTTTTGCTCACAAAAGCTTTAATTAGGTCTTGTATTTTGGGATCAGAGGTTTTAGTTTTCCACTGATCCCTTTTTATGTATCTTAACTTATATTAATTGCTGTAGTATTAAATAAGTTTTTATAAACCACTCCATAGTTCACAAATAAATACGGTATACTCCATACTAGTCCAAGGCTCATAGGAACTAAACTGGCAATTCCAATTAATCCATAGTTATTAATTAAATAAACACTAAGTAAAATTGGTAACGCGCTGCATACTGCGATAATAAGATTTAGAATGAATAATAAAAAAAGTTTTATCAAATTATGTTTTGTTTTCCAGAAAGAAGTTTTTACTGCTAAAACTAAACTGTTACGTTCTAACATAATCAAGCCATTGGTCAATGACAAACGTAGGTATAAATAAAGCCAGGTAAGTAAAAAAAAGAAAATCAGAAAATTTGAAAAATTATACCAAGTATCTGCGTAAGAGTAAGAAGATTGTGAATATATTCTTATGAAAATAACTATGTAGATAGCGAATATTGGTAACTGAGATAGAATATAGGTACCATAGAGCTTTAATAAAGTTTTCAATTGAAAAATATTTTTAATATTTTTCAAACCGACTGCTTGCTCAGTCGCGCACAACAGCCCTAAATAAGTCAAGCTCCAAAGAAGGAGTAGGCTGGTTATATGGTTTAGTATATTGATAATTATTCTTGTATTATTTGATAACGAAGCATTAATAAATTCTAAGCCGAATTGTATAGAAAAATAAATTAGAATGGCTAATAAAAAGGGACTTTTAAAGTTCTTTGATTTTTGCCAAGCTTCAGAGATGGTTTTTTTAACTGATAAATGATTAACGGAATTTTGCATAAGTTGTAAATAAAATAATATATTAAATTATTATAAATAAAATTTAATATTTAAGATACAGCTATCTTTAACTTGGACTAATAGGACTTACAGGGTTGCAAGGTGCAGCATGAGGTTCAGGACTAGCAGGAGGTTGTTTTGCGTGGTGAAGACAAGATCTCATATGGGCTAGGAAACTTACAACTTTGTAGACACTTTGATCTTTTTCTACTAGACCTGTAGCGTTGGTAACGGACATTGTGCCTGCTAGATAGCCTTTTCTAATAGGATTAGCATCTAGAGATTCAAGGCTATCCATAGCTACACTTTCTGCTTTATGATCAGTAAAATAAGACTTAATTGAATAACAGACTGATGCTATGGTATGGCCAACAAGAAAGCTTACAATAGGTGAAAAATTAAGCAAAGTTAAAAGCGAAGCAGCTAGCAGGCCTTTTTGAAGTGCAGAAAATAAATTATGGACTAAACTATTTTGCGAGCTATATAGCCCCTGCTGTAAGTAAGTATACGTAAAAGATATTGTTGAAACTAAGGCAAATAAAGGTAAAAAAGACATACCTGAGAATAATAAGCTCAAGCTTGTACATAAAAAACCATATTTTAATCCAGGCTTGTTATCAAAATAATTTAAAAAACCAATAATTGGTCCTGCTATCCATATGGCATAAATATTTTTAATATTTATTTTATTTACAAGTAGATCTACTAAATAGCGCCAACCGGTTATAATTTTTTCTTTGGAATTACTCAAAAACTGTTGAAATTTATTAGCCACTACATACCTCTTGCGCAGAAAATGTTAACATTGCATTTTAAGTTGCTTATTGTAACTAATTTAGCAGGCTATTGTAAATAGGGTTTTAATGAATTTTGATCCGCAGCTGACTGATAATAGTGTTTTTATCCAGGAATTAGACTTATGTGCCATTTTTTTAAAAAATGATGCTAGCTATCCTTGGGTTGTTTTAATACCTAAAAGAGAAGGAATAAGAGAAATATATGAGTTAAGTACAGAAGATCAGCTTTTATTAATTCAGGAAGTTTCATTTGTTTCTCGTGTCATGCAAGTTTATTTTAAGCCTGATAAACTGAATGTAGCAAGTTTAGGAAATATAGTTTCGCAGCTGCATCTTCATATGGTTGCACGTTACAAGGGGGACAAAACATGGCCACATGCTATCTGGCAGCCGAATCAGACGCCCTTAGTTTATAGCGAAGAAAAGCTAAAAAAGCTTATTGATGCGCTGAAACAGCAGATTACTAAAATTCTAGCTGGCTGAGAGCTTATAGTACAACCATAGTGAAATCATCACAAATATGCAGCTTATTATAATAGGCAAACTAGCCCAATGTGAAATGATCAACCCACCACCAATACATGCTATAGCATCACCTAGCATTCTTAGGCCTAATAAGCTGCCAAGTGCTTCGCCCTGAATAGAAGAATCAGCGGTATTTGATACTTGAATAGTGAGTTTAGTGGTAGTTGCAGCGATTCCTACTCCAGCCGTTCCAAAAAGGAATAGAGTACATAATTTATTTTCAATTAAACACATCCAGAGAAAAGACAAAAAAGTTAATAATATGGAAAAAATGATTACGTTTCTTTTTGTCATAATAAATGCGAGTTTTTCAGGCATCCATCTACTGCCTATTATTAATCCTATACAGAGCACTGTGTTGTAAAGTGCAATCTCAGCTGGACTGGTTTTCCACAGAATAGTTAAAAAAGCTGGGCCAAATTCATAAAAAATATCTACACCAAAAGTAAATATAATACTAATCCCAATTAATAATTTTAGTAATTTATTGGTAAATAGTAGATGTAATCTTGATAGCATATTAACTCTTTGTCTTATATTAATAGTTAAAGCAGCACGGTTTTTTGAAGATAATGTATTTGGATGTAATATTAATATTGTTAAAATCAAAGCAATAAAAGAGATTAAACTTGCCAAAAAAAATGGTACGGTATAAGAAAAAAGATAAAAAATATTTTGATCAGACAGCAATCCGCCAAATAATGGCCCCAACACGTAACCAATTGACCCTATAGCAGAAATTTTACCAAAACTTTCTTCTTTGGATATATGTCTATAATCTCCAACCATCGCTTGTACTATGGCAATATTACCTTCCATCACCCCTGTTATAAATCTAGAAATAATAAGTACAATCCAGGAAGCATAATAAATAGATAAAGCAGCAAATAAATGACCTATGGCACTACATGCTAAGGTGATTATTAATATTGGCTTACGTCCATATTTATCTGAGAGCCCACCCAAAATAGGAGAGCCTAAAAATTGCCCAAAAGGATAAGTAGCTAAGGTGATACCAAGATAAAAACTGCGATCAAAATGTGTCCAATTTTGCGGGACAATACTGAATTCATTAGGATTTAAAAATAATGGAGAAAATATAGGGTAAGGAAGAGACGCCCCCATAAAGCCTATTAATATAATTAATAGCACAATTTTGAGCTGATGAGTCTCTTGTTGTTTTGTCGTGTTTTTGCTAGTCATAATATCCCTATATCAAGTAATATTATAACTTAGATAAGATGTTTAAGAAATGACTCTAAACACTATATTAATTAGTATTTAGAGCCTGAAGAATTACCAGTCTTTGTTGTTAGAGCCAGTATTTCCATGAGAGTTTTTACCACCAGCTGTTTTGTTTGAACCAAATTTTTGGTCTTGACCGTGGCCAGGTGTTCTTGCTGTTTTGCCTAATCCACTGTTACGATCAGTAATGTGACCTGGTTGACCTGGATTAACTGATTTACCTGGTTGTCCTAGTTGACTTGGTTGACCTTGTTTTGCACTACCAACGTTACCATGCCCTTGTCCAGCATGTTTACCATCAACGTTACCTTTGTTTTGATTAAATTTGTTGTTATCAACGGTCATAATAAACTCCTAATTTATAATTTAATTTTGTTACGTTTTATATTATAGCTCGAGGTTTAATTTGTTAAAGTAAATTGGCTAAATTATTATTTAATGCAGATGATAAATAAAAATTATTATTTAATGGTCGTTATAAAAATATTTGATATCTTGCATTGTATATTTTAATTTGATATAAAAAAATTATATGTGGCTTTGTTGTATGTACTGATGGGCATATGCAACATAATATTCTGCAGGAGAATGTGTATATGAATATTAAACAATTATTCATCCATTGCAGAGCTCGTGAATACGAACAAATAATATACTTACTTAGCAAAAAAAAAGACGGTAGATATAATAATCCAAAAATTATTGCAGCTTTGGCAAAACATCCCGTTTTAGATGTATTATGTGAAATCGGTGATATAAAAATCTTACAACTTTTTTTAGTTAAAAAAACCGATGGATCTTATGAGTTTCCAATTTTTCTAAAGACTAAACGAGCAATAGAGATTGCAGCTTTGCATGGCAATATAGATATATTAGAATATCTTGTCTCGGGCCTATTTCCAGAAGTGGTAAATATCTCTCATTTAAAAAAAGCTTTAGAGATAGCATGTATAAAAAATAATATTGTAATTGTAAAGTTTATTTTGCAAAAATTCCCCGAAACACAGGATATATCATTTGATGTATTAGTTACAATCTTTAACAAAGGTAATGTTGAACTTTTAAAATACTTCTTATCTACAGATGATGATGGTTGCTACAACTTTCCTAAGATAGTAAAGCTTATACAATCTGATAGTAGGATGTTACTTAAAGCATGTGTATCTGGGAATTTTGCTATTGTTGAGATTTTGATGGCAAAACTGCCTGATGGTAGCTATGAGTTTCAAGAAATTATAAAAAAGATATCATCGCATGATCATCTTATCTTTAAAACAGTATTTCATGGCAGCAAAAATATTCAAAATGAAAAAATTCTTGAATTATTATTAAAAGTCCCAGAGGTGTTTTCTTATATAGAATCTCAAGGTGGTGTTTATACAAAAATTTTATCACTGTTTACACAAAAATACTTAGAAGATCTACAGCAAGAAATAGCAAAATACTATGAATATAATCCTGCAGGTGTATTTGTTCTAAGTGTTGAAGATGCTAAGCTATGTTATTTTTTTATTAGAAATGCTATAAGAAATAATGAGTTGGCTAGAGTAAATTTATTATTATCAATCGATGTAGCAGATCCTGCTGAAAAAATATTAGCTCATGATGCAGAATTATTAAAAACCGCCTTGAGTTACGGAAGGTCGTCGATTATACATAGATTAGTAGAGTATCCAGAAATAAGAATATACATTGAAAATAATGTTGCTTTCAAGGACATTCTGGATGAAAGCGAATCAGAACTATTAGAGACGGTGCTTGATAGAGAATCTTCTGTGATTGCTCTTGCACCCCATGAACAAGCTATATGGGATTCAATAAGGCAACATTATCACGATAAATTAATTGATCTTGGAGGCGTGAAATCAGTCTTTGAATTATTTAAAACTTATTTAAAACAATGTTATATTGAAGATCCTATTTTTGTAGATGAAATTCAATTACCATTTGAAATTAGTGAACTAGAGAAGCTTAGAAAAGAACATGATGAGAGCTTTTATGTTAAAGCATTGCAAGGATATTATACAAATATTTATCATACTGCTTATAGATATCTTTCAAAGCCAAATCCGTTGTTATCCCCAGATGCTTTGTTTGTTGAAGCTGAAGGTGAATTGCGCTACTCATTGGTAGAGCCATATGCTGAAACAATTGCGTATTTTTATCTGGCAGCTAGTGACGAATCTTTTGCCTGTACATATGGTGGCACAGTAAGAGAACGCATAAATTTATTTATAAAAAATATTTCACTAATCGCTCGTTCTCATAACTGGGATCCTCCTGAATCTGGTTCAGAAGTAGCTTTGGAAGAAAAAGATGATTTGCAAGGTGATAAACCTTCTTGTTTTAGCGGCGTGAAAAAAAGGTTATTCTCTTTGCCTGGGCATAGTATGTTTGATGTTTTATCGAAAGAAAAAGTCCAGGAGGAATTAAGGTATTTTATAAGAACTTATTATGAGATCACGTTTGCAAAATTAACAAAAGAACAACTTACTAGTATAAGTTCAGCCGTAAATTTGTTATTTTATGAAACAAAAGAAATTGAACCTGCTTTATTAAAGTTATTAAGTATATCTGGAGATGATGTAAGCCAATTTATTGTAAATTTAAGAGTAAAATATGGTCATCAATTTAATTCATTTGAGTTGTTTGCTCGGCGATCTTTAGTGTCTTCTTCAGGGGGATGTGTGTTTGTTAATTTTTATTTACCGATGGGTTTGGGTGAAATATTAGATGCTGCTCTGCGATCAAAAGGTTCTTTAAGTTTTTCTTCAGGGTGCCGTTATGTTATGTAATTTGGATTATAAAATATAATAAAAATTGCATGCAAAGGGCATTTTAACTGCAGGAAATGTATTACGTTTATTTTGAAGTTCTTCGTAAGTATTCTATGTAAAAATAAATAGATATTAATATAGCGACAAACATTGCAACTTTCCTTGACTTTAAACTGAT
>CAZSRF010000049.1:0-10123 GCA_964609155.1 uncultured Gammaproteobacteria bacterium
AAAGTCAAGGAAAGTTGCAATGTTTGTCGCTATATTAATATCTATTTGGTTTTGAGTACAAATATATTTTATGAAAATCGTTAATCTGGAGCAGCGTTTTTGATAAAATCTAATCGCAAGCAGTTATTATAAATTTCCATAAGCCGAGAGTAACTGTCCATTGGCACTTTAAAACGCAATGCATTATAAACTTGTGGAATTAAACAAACATCGGCTAGACTAAAGGCATCTCCTAAGCTGTATTCAGAATTTTTGTAGCTTTTTATTTTCTCTTCAAAACTACTAAAACCCTTCATAATCCAGTTATGATACCAGGCAGTCTGCTCATCTTCTGATATTTTAAAATTATCTTTTAAATAATTTAATACTCTTAAGTTATTCAATGGGTGAATATCACAGGCTATTAAATAAGCCAAAGAGCGAGCTTCTGTTTTTTTGATTAAATTACCGGGAAAAATAGTTGGTTCAGGAGTAATCTCTTCTAAGTATTCTATAATAGCTAATGATTGCGTAAAACATAAATGATCACTAGGTATCACAAAACTTGGCACCAACTCTTGAGGGTTAATTAACTTATATTTATCACTATGTTGCTGCCCTCCATCATTAATCAAATGCACTTCTTTTTTAGTATATTTACATTTTTTATAATTAAGAACAATTCTAACTCTATAACTTGCACTTGAACGAAAGTAGTCATATAGCTCAAACATTTTTATATACCCAGCATCATTATACTTACATTTTTTTACCCTATTATCATCCTGCCATCCAAGTAATACTTAGTCAACTTTTATATTGTTTAATCTGTATCACGGCATAAATTCTAGATACGTTTGTATAGCTAATCTCTTAAAATTCAGTGAGCAATTTTGGAATCAGCTCATATTTACTCGACTTTTTAGTGCAAAAAAACAATTTATTATCTATTTTTCTTAATATAAGTATTATTTATACGCCCTAACATATTCGCCTATTATACCAAAAAGGGAAAAATTATGGTATTGACCATACCATCTTCAAAATGCGTTATCACTAGTGAACAGGAAATTGCTGCGTCCATTCGTTTTTCCAAAGAAACCACTCTTTCTCGTAGCAACTTAACAGAGTTAATTCATCTTCTACACTTAAGTCTTGAGACTGACAAGATTTTGCAGTTATTTTTCAAGCATGTTAAAAATTATTTTAAATTATCAAAACTACTTTATTCTAACTTGGAACAAAGCATAAACATTACTCTAGGCAATAGATCTAACCACACTACCAACATAAAAAATAGCAAAAATCTAAAAAATTACGAATTATTTTATCAAAAAGAGTTTTTGGGTGAGATTCATGTCATAAGTAAAATAAAATTGCCGCCAAATAAAACTATAGAGCTAAAATCTTTTATTAATTTACTTATTTTACCCCTACGTAATTCTCTACTCTATACAAAAGCTATCAAAGAAACTCGCTTAGATGCATTGACTCAGACTGGAAATAAATTAGCTTTACTAGAAGATCTTCAATATCATTTTGATCTGGCCTCTAGATATAATAGCCAATTGTCTGTACTCTTTATTGATATCGATCATTTTAAGAAGATCAATGATCAACATGGCCATATTATAGGCGATAAAATTTTATTTACCATTGGACAAAGTTTAAAATCCTTAGTTAGAAAATCAGATCTTGTTTATCGCTACGGTGGTGAAGAATTTGTCATTATCTTAGAAAGCACAAACCAAAACGGTGCCGTTAATTTAGCAAGAAAAATCAAGCAATTCTTAGCTAAAAACAAGATTAATGAAGTCCTAATCACCGTAAGCACTGGCATTGCCACCAGGATACCTACTGATTCCAAAGATTCACTAATAGAACGAGCTGACAAAGCTCTCTACACTGCTAAAGCTAAGGGCAGAAATCGATATATTATAGGCTAGTAGCTTGCTCTATATACAAATCAGTCATTAATATTGTACCTGGCTTGACCGCATATTTATCAAAATTATTTACTCCCTCTTGGCGTAGTAAATCTTCATCTATACAGAAATTACCAGAAAAATCCCTGCTGTTTTTACCTAAAATAATTAATGCAGCATCAGCCATAATATCCGTGGTTCTACTTGCGTCTAAAATTTCTTTAGGGAAGTTATACTCAACCGCCGCAGTCGCTATTGTCGTTTTGGGCCACAGAGAATTCACTGCAACACCCTGTGACTTAAATTCTGCTGACATACCTAACGTACACATACTCATACCGTATTTTGACATCGTATAAGCAACATGATCTTTAAACCACTTACTTTTTAAACTCAAAGGAGGTGATAAAGTTAATATATGGGGATTTTTAGATTTCACTAGATATGGCAAACAAGCTTGAGATGTTAAAAAAGTCGCTCTAACATTTACCCCAAACATTAAATCAAAACGCTTGGCTGAAGTATCTAAGGTTTTTGTTAAACTTATAGCACTAGCATTATTTACTAAAATATCAATCCCCCCAAAGACATCTACTGTTTTTTTAACTGCCATTTCTATCTGCTCTTCAGAACGAACATCAACTTGAATAGCTAGACTTTGGCCACCAAGTTCTCGAACTTCATCTGCAACAGAATCAATAGTCCCTTGTAATTTTGCGTGTGGTTCTTTAGTCTTAGCTAAAATAACAATATTTGCACCTTGCGCTGCTAATTTTAAAGCTATTGCTCTACCAATTCCACGGCTTGCACCAGTTATCACTGCTGTTTTATTTTTAAAATCTTCCATTACCGCCTCTTATATTAGTATGGGTTCTAATAGTTATAATTATTTTTTTGATTTATTTAAGAAATTATCAATTCCTAACTTAAATTCTTCTGTTGTTGTACAGTTAATAAAACAACTCTTTTCGTCATTTAATTGCCTCTCCAGATTATTTTCCCAAGTATGACGAATCAACGTTTTGATATGTTTAATAGCAATAGAAGATTTTGCAGTTAATTTGTTTGCTAACGTGTTAATATAATGAGTAAAATCCGTTTTTGGTAACACTTTATTAACTAAGCCCAATTCATAAGCACATTCTGCTAAAAATGGTTCTGATAACAATATCATTTCCATAGCCTTTTTATAACCAACTACGCGTGGTAAACTGTAAGTCATTCCACCATCTGGTGACAAACCTAAGCCTATGTAGGCCGTGTTAAATTTTGTCTCCTCTTCTGCGTATGCTAAATCAGCAGCAAGCATTATACTAATTCCAGCTCCCGCGCAAGCACCTTGGACAGCCGCGATAACTAATTTATCCATCGTTTTAATAGATAAAATTACCTCATGCAAACTGGCAATTGCCGCAGCTGTTTGCTCTTGATTGTCTCCACTTGCCTGACGTAATAACTCTATATCACCACCAGCCATAAAAATATTATTTGCACCAGCAAGAATAACTATTTTAATGTTTTTATTTTCAGATAAAGATTCAATACACTCTGGCAGTTCTTTACTCATTTCAAAATTATACGTATTCATGGCTGTTGGACGATTAAAATATAACCACGCAACGCCGCTTTCTTCATTTACTTCTAATTTTAAAGTATTCATAACTTAGTACTGTTACTCCAAAGTATTTATTCATGATGAATTAAAAAAACAAATCCTTCATCATCTATTTTTGCAATATGATTTGTATTAAACCATTGATCAACATCAGTTACTACAGTTTTATTATTATTTTGTACTAGATAACCAAGCATTCTAGCTGGCGTTTTGATTTCAAGATGACCTATTTGACCAGGTTCTAATACATAACCTTTGTCATCAATGATTCGTGCTGCAACATTTGGTAACGGATGCCCAACTGAATTACGTTTTGATCCTCGTTGCAAGCTCCCTTTAGTCTTAACATTTGGAATGTTCAATGAAATAAATGATCCCAACTCTGGTATACCAAAACCTGTTAAAATATGAATACCAAATTTATCATAAAATTGTTCGTTAAGCTCATTACTAATAGGATCAATACAAATAATATACCTTAATCTCACAGCAAGGTTTGTTGGTGCTTGATCCAACAAATATTTTAAAAAACCAATATGCGTAGTTATTATACTGGCATGTTGTCTATACAATACTTCTAATGTTTTAATATTATTTGCTTCATTATTATGATGATTATTATTATTTGTATCAGCACCATTAGAAATATTAACTGGTATAATACCATTTCCTATAATTAACGGAACCCAAAGATTATCAGTAAACCCAAAAGGATTATAGAACCCTAACAAACTTCCAACTCTATCATAGCGATTATAATCTAAAATTTGTTTTAAAGCAGAAATATTATTGTAAATACTTTCATGCGAAAGAATGACAAATTTGTCATTCTCATCAAATTTATTACTTTTTAATATAGGTAATATAATAGTTGCTTCTGCCTCTGGACTATTAGGACATTCCCCAATAATGCTGACCACCCACTTTACAGGCAAAATATATTTTAAAATACCTATAATGCGCCATTTTGCAGTATTTAGAGTTTTATTAACATTTTTTAATACTTTTTCTATATCAATAGCACGATCATTTTTTAACAACTCAGATCCAATACCATGATCATCATAAGTATAAATCTTAGACAATTGCAATTTCTGTTTTAAAAATAAAATTTGTTCATACGTATAAGTTGGTGGAATATTTATAACAGATTTACCTGCAGTTATGATAGCAGTATTAATCAACACTGATTTGTAAGAGCATGGTAACAACACTCCTATTCTATCTTCATCCATGTGGATTTTTTTAAGTTTATTAGCAATGTATAAAACTCGACTGCTAAATCCAGCAAACTTATAATAAACACCATGCTCCTCATCATAAATACAATATCTGTTAGGTGTATTTGTTGCAGCTTTTAAAAATTCAACTGATAAATAATGGCTGCGTTGATGGCCACTCACTCGTGCGTGAACTGCAAGTTCCATAACAGCTTGCCTTACCTGCCAAGCTTTACTATTCGGCGGCATTGCATCACCAAGCGTAATTGTTACATAAGCCGGAAATTGTTGTGGAAAACGAAACAATTGCTTGCCTTTACGAGGAGAAAAAATACTTGACCATAATTGATCCAGATGAACTGGTATAATTGGGACATTGAGCCCTTCAACAATGCGTTCTAAGCCTGTTTTAAATGGCAAAAGATTACCTGTTCTAGATAACCTACCTTCAGCAAAAATACAAACAACATGACCTTCCATTAATGCTTTTCTAGCTAATTCTATACTTGCTGAAACTTTTTGTTCATTCCCTGATTCTATAGGAATAGCGTATGCTAAACGAAATAAAGGGTATAGCAGTGGATGATAATAATAATCTTTATAGGCTAAATACCGAATAAACCTAGGTAATACTGAGCTAATGATAAAGCCATCGATATAAGACACATGGTTTGACACAATCAATGCTGGTCCTTTTTTTGGAATATTGGGGCTACCAATAACATTAATTCTATAAAATATATGGACTAGCAATAAAAATAGAAATCTTACAAAAAAACGCGGATTGAATGATAATGTAATTACGCTGAATATTAAAGTTATCCAACCCAAAACAAACATGATGTTATCAGAAGATAAATGTACAATCCCTTGTAAAAAACCAACTAATAAAACTGCAAATAGCATTGCAACCCCATTAAAGAAATTATTAGTTGCTATTAGTCTACCCTTCTCTTCTTTATCAGGCAGTTCTTGTAACATGGCATTTAACGGCACCATAAATAAGCCAGCAAAAACGCCCGTTGAAATTAAGATTAAATAGACTGTTAATACAGAAGTTGTTGTATAGCTCACACCAAATAAACTTAAGGTTAATCCTATAGCCCCCATTGGAATTAAACCAAACTCAATTTTATCACCCGATAACCATCCTGCTAGTAAACTACCAACTCCTATTCCAATACCAACAGCAGCATTTAACAACCCCAATTGTAGTTCATTCAATGCAAAAATTTCTTTACCAAATACTAGAAGATTAGTAGTTGCAGCTAATGCCATGGCGAAAAAAAAGCTAATGCCAGCAATTGTTGTGGCAATTAAGTGATTTTTTCGCATAACTTTTATACCGGATATTGTCTCGTGCCATGGATTCAACCGCATGGAGCGAGTTGTACCACCGGCAGGAAAAGCCTTCACCATAAAGCTGGCAACTAATCCAATTAAAGATAACACAAGCAGTACAAGTCCAATTACTAATACTCTATTGCTAAAGTATTGCATCAGTACACCACCTATTGCAGAACCAAAAATAATTCCGATAAATGTTACCAACTCAACTAGACCATTGACTCGTGATATATCTGTTTCCTTAAACCATTCAGGTAAAATGCCGTATTTAGCGGGACTTAAAAATACTGCCTGGCTTGACAACAAAAATAGAATAACAATCAGCATAAATTTGTTTTCGTAGGCTAAAAAATACAAAGCAATTAAAATAATAATGACTTCAAGAATTTTTGTTGCAATAATTACTCTATTCTTAGGGTATTTGTCGCTAAAATAACCCGAATAACCTGAGAAAAAGAAAAAAGGCAAAATAAATAATAATTGTGCAGCGATATAATAACTATCAACATAACCAGATTTAGGTGTTTGTAATGCCATAAGCATTACAACTATTTTAAATACATTGTCATTAAATGCTGTTATAAACTGAGTGATTAAATACGCTACAAACGCCGGCTGAGCTAGGATACTTCGATAAGAACCTGCTGGTTTCATAATATTCTCTTATTTATTAACTAACTAGCTGTGTTGCTAATATATTACTAATGGGGAAAACTCTCACCTCACTATCATATTCACATACAGCTATATATATATGCAACTTGCTAGGATACTTGGCATTGCCCCTGAAATCAATTTTATAAACAGCGTAGTGCCCATTATCTAATAAAACTTGCATTAAAGAAGCAGATCCAAACTTATTTTCCAAAGAAAAATTATTAGGCAACTCACTTATTCTTTGATATTTCTTAAGCTCAGATACAACGTAACTAAGTAATAATTTTTGAACCTTTGTATTTTTTAAACGATCATATTCTAAATTTATTATTTTTTTCTCTTGCCAGATCAGGGGAGTATATTGATTGATACCTAAGATAATAATACTAGTAATGACTAAAATAAATATTAAACCACTTCCCTTACGTTTATCAATACTTCTAATACTAATACCCGTACCCTCTTGTTAACAATCACAAATCATAAACGTTATTTTATTCAGATTATCTTTCATAGTATTGCTGTGAAAGTTTACAAAACTAATCTGAAAATAATAATAAGCTCGATTTAAGTGCATAACCTTTTTGATTCGCATATCTGTAACATCAGCCACTAACTCATCAGAATAATTATTATTATACTGAAATAAGCCATAATGGATTTTTTTATTCGCATACTTTTGTCCAATATAATAAATTTTTTCTATTATGCTTATATTAAGCTTAGTCTGTTTAACATTTTGGATATTTTTTTTCACTGCTAATTGTTTAATTTTTATTACTGTAGAGTCCGATTTAACCTTTTTAGCTATAAACTTCGACAACTTGTAATCCCGAATAAAATCTTGTGCAGACAATAGCTCTACTTTTTGATTTTTCTGATCTTCTGAGTAATTAAAATATAAAATTTTATTTACATCCTCTCTTGTCAGAATTTTAATTTGCTCATCAGTAACATTTAACACTCCAATATTTTCAGATATTTGTTGATTAAATAACCAGTAAATATATTGACTAGCATTAAGATATTTTAAATTATTTTGCGCTTGTAGATTTAATTTACTTATTAAAAACAAACTTGCACAAACACATTGCATTAATATAATACTAATTAAAGTAACAACAAGGCTTTCTAAAATAGTGAACGCTTCGAGATGTTTTTTTTGCATTTCACGATGAAGCATTATGATTAATATTTATTATTTCTTGTCCTCTATCTTGCCGCCACTTTAAATACATCTGTTGAACCTTTAAAGTATTATTTAACACTATATTAAGCAATTTTGTCATAATGAACATTGTTAATATTAATGTCACTGTTAATTCCCATAGATTAAATGCTTTTGTAAACTTTAAAGTTTTCATCCTAAAATATTATTGATATTATTTACTCGTGTCAATTAAAATGTAGGAAATTGACCATATAGTTTTAAGGCAAATTTCTATTGCGCAAAGAGCTAACTTAAGTTATTGTTCATGAACAGATGAGACTGCTTTCTCATAGATTAAAAAATATTTTTTTGATGCTTAGATCTTAATAGTATTTAGAAAAAAAAGAATCAGACAAATAACCAAGTAATTCATTAGATTATTAATATAAGTAGGAGATACCATGCCAAGACAATCAGACAAAAGAGTTCGTTTAGTAAAGTCTGCGAAATCTTTATTATTAAAAAAAGGCTATAACGAAACGACACTTGCTGATATCGCACAGGAAGCTGATGTTCCATTAGGAAATGTGTATTATTATTTCAAAACCAAAGAAGCTATCGGTCAAGCTGTTATTCAGCAACACATGCAAGATCTTGAAGCTTGTTTTATTAACTGGAACTTATTACCCAATGCAAAAGCAAGATTAAATGCTTTAACCGAATCAGGATTACAGCCTTTAGAAGAAACTATTAGCTGGGGCTGTTCTATCGGCAGTCTTTGTCAAGAATTATGCAAATCTAATTCTATTTTATCAGAAGCAGCTGCAGGCTTAATGAATAAATTAATTGATTGGGTACAAACTCAATTCAAAGAACTAGGTAAAGATGATAAAGAGTCTAAATTATTAGCAATTAAACTTGTATCTTATATGCAAGGTCTTGCTTTATTATCTAATACATTCAAAGATGAGAATCTTGTTAAAGAACAGCAAAGCTCAGTTAACGAATGGTTAGTTGAAGAAGCAGTATAGTATAAAGAATAAATCCCTTTGTGAATATTGTGAATGTCATGAATGCCACCACAAAGGGATTACTAAACAGATTAACGTGTAAGCCCAGCTACACGTCCAGCAAGAGCTTGGTGCTGACGTATCTCTTCTAACAATGCTCGTGCCGGCCCCCCCCCCCTATCAACATCATGGCGTGTTAGTCCTCTGTAGTGATTGGTACCGTTATAATGAATAAAGATGGGTTCTCCTGCTAAGTCTGTGTGGCCGTCAGCCGCCTTATCAAATAAATCAGCCCTATCTCCAGTAATCACGACAATGGGCCTATCTAAGCTTCTTGCAAGAGCTATAATTTCTACATCTGTTGCATAAACTCTTGCTTCTCTCATTTTAGCAATATAAGCTGTATAATATTCTGTGTCTCTATCTATAGTTAAACTTCCTTGACCATCCCCAGCGCCATAAACATTTGGAGTCTCTTTATCCCTATCAAAATTGCAACCTGCCGGTACGTTAGCTCCTTCGCTTTCAATCGCCTCTCTTACATGCTCAATTAAAGGCTCTACTGGCCCTATATATGTGGCGAGATTCCCTTCTAGCTCATGACAAGCGAAAACTCTTAACTGAGCCGCATTTTGCCCAGGAATGCTATATGCAACTGCTGCAAATAGGCAATCACCATCATTAGGCGTTTCAACCCTTGCAAAGTGAGTAGCAAATATATCACGAATGTTTCTTGATGCTCTTCCAGTCGGTGTACCCGGGAGTGAAACAGGCCCCAAGCTTGATGATGATGGTGATCGTGTAGGGACTGGACTGGGAACAGCCGCAGCAGCAGCAACAGGAACAACTGCAGGAGCAACAGGAGTAGCGGCAGTAGTGGCAGGAGCAACAGGAGTAGCGGCAGTAGTGGCAGCAGCAACAGGAGTAGCTGCAGCAACAGGAGTACCCTCCAAGGTCACAACAGGAGCAGCAGCTGGCTTATGAGCAGCAGTCATAAGAGGCCTAACCTCAGAGCCTCTAGAAGATGAAAAAAGAAAACGAAAAAATCTCCCTATAGCTCTAAAAAAGCTGATTATATTATAGGACTAAAGAATCTACTAAAAAAACCTGCTCTATGTTCTCTTGCCATGATAATTAACCCTCTTGATATATTATAATACATTATAAACCTCAGTTCTGGATAAGCAATAGATAAAAAAATAACAGCTCATTTATGGTAA
>CAZSRF010000050.1:0-8741 GCA_964609155.1 uncultured Gammaproteobacteria bacterium
AGATTTTACTTTTATATGTTAGTGAATATATAGAACCATCATCATGGAGTTCACATTCGTTTATAAAAATTGCAAGACTTGTCATGAAGAGACTTATTCAGAAGATCTAATCAATAATTGCTGCCAGCAATGCTTTAAATGTCCGATAAAAAAATATAAGTTTAAGTGCTATCCTTGTTCTATGGATTTTAAAACACCGAGGGAATATAGACAACATTTAAATGATACTCAACATAAAAAAAATTATAATTTCTTAAAAGAATGGCTATTTACTTAATCCTTAATCTTTTTTTTTAATTTATCTATCTGATCATATAGATCTAATATTGCTCTATGTAATAAAACTGATACTTTAGCATAATCAACACTAAGCATAACATTCTCAATATCTTCCTCTGTTTGCTTTGGTAAATAATCACATTCACTAAAGTTTAATAAGTCAACATGATTTCTTAGCTCTTGTGCTATATATCCATTATGCATATGTTTAGTTTCATCTTCATTTCTTAAACGATATTTAACTGGTCTAACATTATTAATAAAATCTAGTGCCTCCTCTAATTCAATTGGCTTAATATCTTTTTTTACTCGTCTATCTGATTGAGCGAAATACGACCCATTGGTTAAAAATGAATCTGTAGCTCTTATAGCAATATTACGAGTGATTGGACCCAAATTACCAGAGCTAGAAGATGCACTCCCATATTCACCATAAACACCCGATATAGCAAATGTTGTAGATACAGATGTTGTACAATGGAATGCAGCTAAGGGATTACTTGTTCCTAAGCCCAATCTTCCATTAGCCAATAAATACATTAAAGAACCACCAAAGAAACCAAATTCTAATCTATTACTAGAAGATCCACTGCCAGTATAATAAAAGCTAATTTCAGCTTGATTATTACTAGTATTATTTTGGCCCAAACATAGATACACTGCAGAAGCTGTTGCCATACCAGAATTTAAAGCTGAAATTAATCTTGAAGCAGCTACATCTTGAGATGTTCCAACACAAAGTGTCTTTCTAACAAGCATTTCTTCACCAACAATAACATTTTGTGCATATGATGTATTTAATTCCACTAAATTTTGTGGAAATAGATGAAGTTGATTATTCTGATCATTTACAACAACATGAGGAATTGTAGCATTTCTAGCACTAAGAACAATATTAGCATTTGTATTAGTTGGAGATGTAGTATTCATACAAGTAATATTTAATCCAGAAGTAAATCCCGACCCATCTTTATATAATATTCTATGAGGCATGCCATTTGCCGTCCATGTAGTTCTATTATTATTTAAAAAGCCACACATCTCCATATAAACAGGACTAGAATTATTATCATTGCGGAAATTAATATTGGGCACATTATTAGTGCTAAATTGAGTATCATATACTTCTATTCCATCTGATAATGCAATAGTTGATCCTCTAAATATAGATTTATATAAAAGACTAGGCGCATGAAAATCCACACTAAATATATTAACTAAACTATTTGTGCTTTGGATAATAGTTGTTCCAGAGCTATTCCAATTACCAGTTATATTAATAGCACCAGAAATATCAACTCTATAACTATTATTTGGAGATTTATTAATACCAATACTTCCAAGATTATTAATTGTAATTCTAGCAGAATTATCAGTTATAATTTCTAATGATGATATTGAATTAGTTCCAATTCTATTAGTTATGACTCTAGATTGAAAAATAATATCAGAATCAGTAATTCTCAATCTCTCATCACAAGTAGCACCATTACGAGTGGCAAAAACTAAATTACCTTCTCCAGATCCTATTTTATCTAGGTAAATCGCAGATAGTGGAACATTTTCACCTAGACTATTATTAAAAGAAATGGAAGATCCACTATATACACCATTTGAACTAGATAAAACTGAGTGAAGATGTAAACCATAATCATTACAATTAGAACTAGATGTAATTTGTGTATTTGATGTATTTTGGACCTCGATACGACTAGTCCCAGTTATTAATGGCGAAGTTAAGAAACTAACATTACCTCCAGTTAGTTTAAGATAGCGAGAATCAGCCTCCGTCAAACTAAGAGATCCATCAATAATAGTATTATAATCAGCAGTATTGAATATATTAGATATTGGCACTGCCGGAAATGATGCCATTTTTTATTTGCTAATCGCAAAATTATATAATGACTAATATAATAATGAGTAAAATTAATTTTTATGAGCTTGTTAAACAAAAAAAAATACATAACCCAAATGTAGCTAAACATGGTATACCAATACCATTTCGCATGATTATTGCTAGTCCATCTGGGTCAGGTAAAACTAACCAATTATTAAATTTATTACTTCATCTCGATAAAACATTCAATGAAATTATTGTTTGCGTAAAATCTTCTGATGAGGCATTATATGAATATCTTGATTCTAAATTAGAGAATATTAAGTTTTATGAGAATGGGGAAGTCCCCGATATTTCTAATTTCAGTAAACTTGATGAGAAAACTAAAAAATATAAACGTATTGATAATTTGCAGCGATTAATAGTGTTCGATGATCTTGTATTAGATAAGGCGGCAAATAAAAAAGCAGCTGAATATTATATTAAAGGACGTAAAGTGGGATTTAGCATGTGCTATATTTCACAAAGTTTCTATCAGACGCCAAAGATAATACGTGATAATAGTCAAATATTCATTCTTGGCCAGAATTTATTAAATAGAGATCTTAAATTAATTTTATCTACATTCCCAGCTCGTATATCATTAGAACAGTTTGTGCAATTGTATAATGATTTACTAGATGAACCATTAGATTGTTTATTAATAAATATTGAAAAAAGATATGTTAGAAAAAATATAACAGGTCCTATTATTGATATCTAAAATGAGTGTAGCATATCCAATTATCATTACTAAAAAAAATCTTGTTCCTAATACAACTAATACTTTTGAGTATCGGTTTAGCAACAATGTTGATTTTAGTCAATTAGATATTGGTCTTAGTCAAGCAAGCATCTTTCACTCATGGTTCAATATTACTTCTCAAAAATCTAACAATCAATTTAGTATCATTCACCCAATCACTGGAGCTGGTAATACTACATTAAATTTCACAATTCCCGATGGTGGATACGAAATTTCTGATCTAAATAATTTTTTAAGATATTCTTTGGTATCAGCCGGATATTATCTAACTAATAATACTACTGGAGAGCAAATCGTCTATGCTGAATTTAAAGTAAATCCTTCTGTCTATAAAGTAGAATTCATATCATATCCACTGCCAACATCTTTGCCATCGGGATATACAGCTGGACCATCATTAACTTTTCCTTCTACTACTCGTGCACCACAGTTAAGTTTTACACAACCGGGATTTGGTGATATTATTGGTTTTATTCCTGGAACTTTTCCAGCTGTCCAACCAACCGTATTAACAACATCCTCCTCAACTAAAACACCAGTTGTATCAGATGTACAGAATGTTGTATTAACACTAAATTCTTGTATGAATCCTTTTGCACCAAATAGTAGTATCATCTATAGTGTATCTCCGGCTGGAGTTGCTTTTGGGCGATTAATTACTGATAAGCCAAATGAAATCTGTTGGGTGCCACAACAGAGTTCGTATAGACAGAGTATTACATTACAATTGACTAATCAAGATCTTCAGCCAATTGAATTACAAGATACTGACATTACTGTTATTTTATTGATTCGTTTTAGAGAACAGAATGTGATGGTTCGTTAAATAATATTATATTTTTTTTTGTTAATTATAATATACTAAAATGTTTGTTTGTAATGAAGAACGACAGAAACGTTATTTAAAAGAACGTAGACAACAAGAACTTAATGATGAAGTTCAACAAGAAGTAATTGATAATATTAATGCTGAGCGCTTAGGACTAGAAACGCAGGCTAGAACATTATCTAGATTAGGTAAGGCTGTTTTTACTGATCTAATTGAGAACACAACTACACCAGTTGAGAAACAGGTTGTTAGCGCCGCAAAAAAAACATTGCTGATGTCTAATCCTACAATTGCTGATTTTGTTAAGAATGCAAAATTATCCGAACTATTTGATAATATCAAAAAAATTAATCCGCAATTTTTAAGCAAGAAAGCTAGAATTATTCAGAAAGATTTGTCTAATGAACCGATGATTAAAGAAACAGTAAATGAAATGATTTCTCAGATAATCTCAGATATCAATACTTTAGAAGAAGAAAAGCCCGCCCAAATCGAAAAAGAATTAATTAATATTGTGGCAGGAGGAGATAAAAAAGTAATGCAAGAACTTATAACAAAATCTAGATCTAGTTCCATGGGATCTGATGATTCATTCTTTTCAAGTGCGCCAACAGTATCTACATTAGATACTATGCTTGGGTCCGATAAAAAACGGCCATTAGATTCTGAGATATTAAAAGCTGGAACAGTTAAAGAATTAAAAAAAATAATAAATAAAAAATCCAGATGTATTTGGCGAACTTGTAAAAACAGATCTAAAAAAAACATATAATAATAGTCCCCTAAAAATACAGTCTGTGATGAGGGGAATGCTTACATAATTAATTATTTTATTATTTTTTTTAAAATAGCATTTATATAAAAGATGGTTTATGTACGTACTAAGATCGATATAACTAAGCCCCAGCTTGAAAAAGCGCTTAAGGGCATGCCCATTAAGATTGCTAAAACTCAAATTGGATCGGGCTCATGCTTTTTAAGTCTTCATCCAGCTAATCGTAAAATTGTTGAGAAAGCCAGTTTAAAAGGTGGTGGCTGCTGCTTGACATTAAGTCCTGGCGAGCTACTAGCCACTGCTGAGGACACAGGAGGTGCCGGAATTTTCGGAGATATTTGGAAGGGACTTAAATCTGGATATAAATGGGCTAAAAAAAATGTAATTGATACACCATTTTATCAAGAAGCTATCAAGCCAGTTGTTCGTGGACTTGTCCAAAAAGGAGTTCAAGCAGCTAAGGCTGTTGCTCCAGATGAATTAGATAAGGCTATTGATATGGGAACTAAAATGATTGGAGATAAAACGGGAGCTTTCGGAGTTAAAGGTAAAAAAAGAACTAAAGCTCAGCGTAAAGCTTTACTACAAGCTAAGGGATTATATTTAAGTTAGATTTATTCTATACAAAATAAATTATAGAATTTGTCTTGCTCTCCAATGCTCATATAATGTAGCCATAATAAACAATATTGGCCACATCCACCTCTTTTCTGATCTTGTATATGAAATTTAACCCATTGTAAATTAGATAACTTAGTATTAGCTGGTGGAAGACCAAATGGATCAAAATAAAACCCTTTATATGTGCTTGTGTAGTGAGTCCCGCCTATTATATCATTTCCAAGATTTAAAATTTGTTTTATATTTTGATCTGGTATATAATCTCGGACCCAATTAATTTTTACATTTTTTAGATTAATTTTATCTGCTAATAATAATAGGTCTTCCTTAGTGGTCATATCTTGTTTAATTATTTTTTTATAATTAGGGTCGAGGGAATTAAATATTTTTTTTTTAGTTTTCATATCTAAAATTCTATATAATAAGGAATATATAATATTTTAAAAAAAAATGAGTTCTGAAAGTGATCAATATGTTTATATGACTTCGGTCGAGCCACAAGACAATGTCTCACTCTTCGAAGAAAAAAAGTACACGTATATCACCGATTCTAACTCAAATGGGGGTGTCTTTACGTCCCAGCTCCAATTTGACCTCCAAAACCTTAGTTCTAACTACTGGATAGACCTAAAAGAGGGGTACATCCAGTTTCCTTGTAAGCTCAGCATTAAAAATAATAATGCTTTTGCTCCTGGACAATGTACTATTAACGCTGCTACAATGAAATCGGGATTTCATAATTTTGTGGACTCGATTCAAATCGTCGTCAACGGTAATACTGTACAAAGTAGCCAAATATTTACAAATATCGATGCCACTTATAAAGTATTATCTGAATGGAGTCAAGATGAGTTAGAAAAATATGGTCCAACACTAGGTATTGCTTTAGATAATTATTTGATAGAACGTGATACTAATGGTGGTATTAATTCTTCTTTAGATAATTCCTCGCTTATTACGAATGTTGGTGGATTCGATCAAACTTTCCAACGCAACGAGGGGTTTAAGCGCCGGCTTGAATGGTTTAACAATGGTTTATTATCTTCCAATCTGGGACGATCTATTCTCGGGACAAATCAGCCTTTATGTGGTAAAGGTAATGTTCAAACAGATGCTACTGTTGCGACTACTGGAAGCGATGTTTTCTGCGCATTCTTTTTGGGCACAATTCGCCTTAAAGATCTAAGTGATTTTGTAGCAAAAATGCCACTTTGTAAAAATGTTAAGGGTTTTGTTTATGTAAATTTTAATTCTTCTAGTCATACTATTACTGCTAATTCTTCTGGCACAGTTACTGGAATTACAAACACCTCTATTTATGGTCGTTCTGCGCCAGCAATGGTAAATCTTGGTGTAGATGGTTTAGCACTAAATGGATCTAATGCAACATCTGTTGTATTTACAGCTGAAATTTCTGGAGTTAAATCTGCTAATCTTTCTACGGCACAACCAACTTATACTAATGCGCGTTTAACCGTACCATATTATGTTGCTACTCCTTCTATTGATCGTGCTTTAACTATGGTTAAGACTATACGTTATTGTGAACGTTATGTGACGCAATTTTCGATTGATGCTAATGGCAACTTCAATGGAACTCTTACACCTGGTGTAAGTAATGCTAAACGTCTTATCTTATATCCATACTTTACTGGGCCCGGAACGTCTGGAAATACTGGATTTATTACTAACCCATTATTGTCCGCCCTAGATAGTGTTCCAAGCACAACTTCTCCTTTTGCTCTTATCAAAGACCTACAAGTAATTCATGGCAATAAATCTATCTTTAACCAACCAATTACATGTGATTCTGACCTCTTTTTACAAGAGATTTCAAAGCAAGGTGAAGATGGCGGCCAAAACAGTCTTGCTGGGTCCGGTGTTCTAACTCAAGAATTATACGACAGTCTATACCGTTATGCAACTGTTGATCTTGGTCGTCGTATGGGTGCTGATGATGGGTGTAGCAAGGCAGTTCAAATCAGTTGTACAAACGGAACTAACTGTCCTATGACCGTTATCGCGATTATCTGGTATGAAAAGGAGGTTAAGATCGATACCGCGTCGTGCCGTGTTGAACAAACTATGTAAAAAAAAAACTAACCTAAAATAAGATTTTTCGTAGTTATATAAGGAATTCCGCCTCCTCCCCTCTTTGGTTTAAGTTTCGTCTTTAATAAAATTTCTTGGTTTAATTCATCCAAATTCATATTTTTTTTAGCTCTTTTTGGCTCTGTTTGCTCTTTTGCATCTGGATTCCCAGAATTATCGTCAATAATGACCTTATTTTCGAGGTCTTCACGAAGGACATCTAAATTTCTTAGTTTCTTTTGTTTTAATTTACGAATCATTATTTATATTTCTTTATATATAAAATGAGGTTAAAAAAAAATATATTTAAATTATATATTCACGGAGACATATTCGTACTTAAGCGAACAGTCAAGGGTAAATCAGGTCAGGTGTCTGGTCAAGTTGTTAGATCAAAGAGATTGTCAAAAAAGGCGATTAAGCTATGGTTTTTAATTCATGATGGTAAGTTTGATCAAGATATTTGGGATGACCTAGATTATGAAGAAAAGAAGTTTATTTACATATTAGTAGAAGAATTAGATATACCTAAATCTATTGAATACAAACTAGCATCACTAGATCTTACAAAAGATTTATTTGATAGATTAGAATTAATAGAGGGAAATATCAAGGCTGGAAATGTAAATCCTGATCTTATTAAGGAAGCTGAAGATGTTTTATCAGGTATTGTTGAGCTACAAGAAATGTCTTTACAAAAAAAAAATAGATATATCGAAAAGCTAAAAAATACATATGAATATATCTTAAAAACTCAGGAAGAGACTTCATGAATTATAAACTACTCTATTATATACATCTTTTAGATCTCGATAATATTTGTAATAATTTTTTTGTTCGCCTGCTGGAAATATTTTTTTTAATTGGTCATTATTTTGATTATTTGTAATAAATTGAGATATGAATAATTCAATTCTTTCTTCTTCATCTATTTTAGAGATCCGAATGATATTATTTTTTAGCTTGATGAATTCAATGATCTGTTTGAACTTAAATGATTGATCGATCTCATCTTTCATAATCATCTTTAAGGTATCATATTTCTCTTCTAATATTTTTATGTGGGCTTCCTGTTTTTGGCTAATATGGATAAATTTATTTAGACTATTATTTACAATATCAAGCTTCCGATTGAGCTCAGATATTTGAATCTTAAGATCTTCGTTCTCATTTTTTAGTCTGTGTTTCTCCATGTTATATATTTATATATATTAATTACCATAAAAATTCTTTACTCAACATAGCTGCCGGTCCAGTGTTTTTGTTATGTCTATCATGGAATAGTTTTTTTCGGCCAAGATTATTATGATCAAGGTGTGAGTATAATTTTAATGGAGTTGAGTCTTTATAATGTTCATATCTAGTATCTCCAAAGTGGATATTTTTATATTGTTTGTTTCCTATTTTAACATCAGCCATATATTTTTTATCTTTCCGAGTTGATTTTTTTAGGTTCGATACTTCCATTGTATATATTATAGAATTTTTTTTTTTAATGATA
>CAZSRF010000051.1:0-8158 GCA_964609155.1 uncultured Gammaproteobacteria bacterium
CGCCACTTCCCCTGAAGGGGAAGAAAACAAACTCACTATGGCTGAAGGGTTACGCCCAGTGAAACTGGGCGCAGAACCGAGATCTATTTATAATAGATCGGGTGAACACTTACTGTCATGCAGGCTCTGGAAATAGGTATGTAGCAGGAACCTGTAAGCCCTCGGTAAATTCAACTGTATCAACTGCAGAATCTGTAGTTAATTTAGATGGAGTGAGACTTGGGTAAATAAATCTTCTGCTGGTTATTGTAGGAGTATGAATACTTGCTGTTGCAACTGTTCTGGGATCAAGAAACGATTCTGTATAACTAGACTGGCTAAAAGTTGTACAAACATCTGGACAAGAAGCTCTGATAGCATAAGGCGCAGTTGTGCTAGCTACTGGCACAATAGGTGGGCTATAAATGCTTCTTGGCGTAACTGAGGCACTAGGCGGCGTACTTGAAGCACTTGAACTACTTGGAATAATTGGAACTGCGCGAACACACGGAATACTCAAAGCTCTTGTTCTGGTGACGACAGGGGCAGTGAAAGTTAAAGGAGTTGAAGATGCATTAACTACAATGGTTAAAGGCTCCATTCGTCTGGCTGCACTAATTAATTGTCTCGTTATTAAATAACCTAATAGGTAAAAATACGAATCTTGCAGATCCTGTAGAATACTTTGCACATTTACTATACGAACCCCTTTATTGTAAATAAATACAGTAACATAAGGTTGGAGCTTATCAGAGACCAAGCTAGCAAAATATGATCCTGTACAAATACCATCGTCTATTATTTTTCCTTTTCCTGTAGCAGGATCGTATATGACAAAATTATAATCGTCTCGCATTCTATCTGTTTTAGATTGATAAAATGTTTTAACTTCCTCTATTGTGGTATTCATAGAAATTTCACATTCAAATACTTCTCTATTACCATTGACATGCACAATTCTAATTCTCATGTATAACACCTAATAATTCAATTAATATAATATGATCTCATTTTAATACTAATAACCACAGATTATTTGCGTTAATGTTTGTTATAGCATTAATGTGATATAATGCAACTAGCAGGCGTTACAATTGCAAAATAAATCATACTATATGTCAGAAATTATTCACGATGATCAGAGAAAATCACATCAACCAAAAAAAAGATTTGGACAAAATTTTTTACATGATCAAAATATTATTAATAAAATAATATCCAGCTTCAATCCAAAACCTAATGAATTGCTTCTAGAAATTGGACCTGGTTTAGGCGCTTTAACCAGGAAAACTTTAGCTCTTGTCGATCATCTATATCTAATAGAAATCGATAAAAATTTAGCAGAAAAATTAAAAGATACTTTTAATTCTAAAATAACTTTATTCAATTATGATGTATTAAAACTTGATTTTGATACTATTTATGACCATAACGATAATAATCAAGATCAAAAAATAAGAATTATTGGCAATCTGCCCTATAATATCTCTACCCCTATTTTATTTCATCTGTTTAACAGCATACAACGCATACAAGATATGGTTTTTATGTTACAACTTGAAGTGGTCGACAGAATGGCTGCCCTGCCTCAGAGCAAAGACTACGGAAGACTAAGTGTTATGACACAATTTTATTGTGATGTCCAAAAATTGTTTGTAGTACCCCCTACTGCTTTTACTCCACAGCCCAAAGTTAAATCAGCTATTGTATATTTACAACCTAAAGCAATAGATCCCAATATTGATCAGCATATTTTTGCCAATATAGTAAGAGATGCTTTTAATCAAAGACGTAAGACTATTACAAATAGTTTACATAATTATATCAATAAAGATATCCTATTTAAGCTTAATTTAGATCCGAGATTACGTGCTGAAGATCTAAGCCTTGAGCAATATAAAAATATAACTAAAGCAGTATCTAAAAGTTAGTTGGTTTGTTTTTTTATGTATTATACCATGACTTATTTAACCAATAAGCAATATTATTATTGATTAGATGCCATCCTGTAGATAAAATTGAAAAAATTATCAGTTGCGAACCAAAATGCTGTGGAGTTAGTAATGAAGTTCACCAAATGCCCAAAAAAAATTAGTACCGTTTTGCGTCAATATAAAAATAAATTTATTTCAACCTTTTCTGCTTTAGCCATAAGCTTATTACTTTCCCTAACTAGCACAATATGCTGGGCAGATTATAGCCTTAATATACCTAAAGGCGTATCACAGATAAGCCACAAAATTTATCATTTACATATGACTATTTTTTGGATTTGCGTAGTAATTGGCATCATCGTCTTTAGTATTCTTCTCTATTCACTAATAATGCACAGAAAGTCAATAGGCCATAAAGCTCACGATTTTCATGAAAACACAGCTATTGAAATAATCTGGACAGTTATTCCTTTTGTTATTTTAATAAGTATGGCAATACCTGCTACATCTGTATTAAAATTTATTGATGACAAGTCGAACTCTGATGTTTTAATAAAAGTTACTGGGTTTCAATGGCGTTGGCAGTATGAGTATCCAGAGCATGATATTAGCTATTTTAGTAATTTATTAACCCCTCAGGAACAAATTGATAATAAAGATACTAAAGACCCTCACTATTTGCGTGATGTTGATAACACTCTTGTTTTACCTATCAATAAAAAAATTCGGTTTTTATTTACGGCAAATGATGTAATTCATTCTTGGTGGGTGCCTGAACTGGGAATTAAAAAAGATACTGTACCAGGGTTTATCAACGAATCTTGGGTCAAAATTGACAAGCCGGGCATTTATCGTGGCCAATGCACTGAATTATGTGGCGCAAGACATGGCTATATGCCGATTGTGGTAGAAGCAAAAACTGAAGAAGAATATTTAAGATGGATAGAAAGTAAAAAAACCTCTACTATGCCGGTCAAAACAACTGGAGCAACAGCAACTACTGAGCCAGCTCTTGCGCCCGCAGCAGATAAACCACCAATCGCAGAAAAACCTAAGTCTGAGACTACTAAACCAGCTACTACAGATTCTAAAGCTAAATAAAAATTATAATATAAATTGGGGACTCATATGTTCACTCCTGATAATAACAACCAACATACATACGCGACTCATAGCAATAGTGATCACGAAGATCATCATCATGGTCCACCTTCTGGCATTTTAAGATGGCTATATACTACTAACCATAAAGACATTGGTGGAATGTACATGTGGTTTAGTGGGATTATGTTCTTAGTGGGTGGTCTTCTAGCACTGATGATTCGTGCTGAGTTATTTAAACCTGGACTACAGTTATTTGATCCTAATTTTTTTAATTCTCTTACCACTCTACACGGCTTAATTATGGTCTTCGCTGTAGTAATGCCAGCCTTTACTGGGCTTGCAAACCTGATGATTCCCATGATGATAGGGGCACCTGATATGGCCCTTCCCAGATTAAATAACTGGAGTTTTTGGATACTACCAGTTGCTGGAACCATCTTAATGAGTACTTTTTTTATGGAAGGTGGTGCTCCTAACTTTGGTTGGACATTCTATGCCCCTCTATCCACTACATATGGACCCAAATCTACTGATTTCTTTATCTTTGCTGTGCATTTATTGGGTATGTCATCTATCATGGGTTCAATTAATGTTATTGTAACGTTATTAAACCTACGTGCGCCTGGTATGACGATGATGAGAATGCCCATTTTTTGTTGGACCTGGCTAATTACAGCTTTCTTGATTATTGCTGTTATGCCTGTACTAGCTGGTGTTATTACTATGATGCTAACTGATCGTAATTTTGGCACACACTTTTTCGATGCAGCCGGTGGCGGTGATCCAGTCTTATTCCAACATATTTTTTGGTTCTTTGGTCATCCTGAAGTTTATATCATTATTTTACCTGCTTTTGGCATAGCCTCTGAAATTATACCTACATTTTCAAGGAAGCATTTATTTGGCAGAACCTCTATGATTTATGCTGTGGGCTCTATCGCTTTATTATCATTTATTGTATGGGCTCACCATATGTTTATGACTGGTATCCCATTAGAAGGCCAATTATTTTTTATGTATGCCACCATGTTGATTGCAGTACCAACCGGAGTAAAAGTTTTCAATTGGGTAACGACTATGTTCAGAGGATCGTTAACTTTTGAACCGCCTATGTTGTTTGCGATAGCTTTTGTAATCTTATTTACGATTGGTGGTTTTTCTGGGCTTATGTTAGCTATTGTCCCATCAGACTTTCAATATCATGACACCTATTTTGTCGTTGGACACTTTCACTATGTCTTAGTACCTGGAGCAGTATTTTCTATTATAGCTGCGGTTTATTATTGGCTTCCTAAATTTACAGGTAGAATGTATAGTCAAACTTTAGCAAAGTTTCATTTTTGGTTATCAGCTATTTCGGTCAACCTTACTTTCTTCCCTATGCACTTTTTAGGTTTAACAGGTATGCCACGTCGTATACCTGATTATGCCTTACAATTTACTGAGTTTAACCAAATAGCGACTATCGGCGCATTTTTATTTGGCGCATCTCAACTATTGTTTTTCTATATTGTTATCACATCTATGAGAAGTGGAAAGCCGATTTCTGACCCCAAAGTATGGGAAGCTCCTCATGGGTTAGAATGGACGCTTCCTACCCCTGTACCCTATCATACTTTTGAGACCCCTCCTGTAGTTGACAAAGATATTATCTATACTTACTAGTTGTATCTTTGTATAATTGTGACTAACAATCAATAATCGTTAGTCACAATTATAATTTTTTCTTCATGCCGCAAATTAATAATCACCTTAGACAGTCTCAACTCACCTCTTCTATTAAACAAACACACAGAAAAACAATAAGCTGGATAATAGTAGCCTTAGCCTTGAGTTTTACTTTTGCTTTTGCTTTGGTACCGTTATATAACACTTTTTGTCAAATTTCAGGTATAAATGGCAAAACGGCAGGTAGATATAAAATAGACTATAGTCTTGAAGTAGATACATCTCGAACTATAAAGGTTCAATTTACTACTAGTTTAAATAAAAACTTAGCTTGGGAATTTCGCCCCATGATTAAAAGCCTAACTGTGCATCCAGGTGAACTCAAACAGGTATCTTTTTATGCAAAAAATTTAGCTGATAGATCTATTATTGGCCGCGCAATTCCCAGTATTACTCCTGGTCCAGCTGCTGCTTTTATGCACAAAACAGAATGCTTTTGTTTTAATGAACAACCATTAAAATCCCAGGAAGAAATTATTATGCCTTTGGTATTTTTTATTGATAAAAAACTGCCTAAAGATATATCAGAAATGACTTTATCCTACACCATGTTTGATACAGGAGCTGATACAATCATTGACAAATCTGCTATTAAAAAATAGATACAAAATTAAATAAAGAATTAAACTAAGAAGCAGTGATAATAATTTAAAATTAAAAATTTTACCGTATAATAGATAAAAAAATTAATTGTAGATACGTTATGGAGATTTTGATGTTGAATCAAGTTAACAAGCCTATAAAATACCATGTTCCAGCACAAAGCCATTGGCCAATTGTTGGTGCTGTGGGACTATTTTGTTTTATGGTGGGCTTTGCCAACACTTTACATGCTAACCCGTTTGGTAAATATTTATTTGCTTTTGGTGCAGCTATATTAGTATTTATGATGCATGGTTGGTTTCGTGATGTCATTAATGAAAGCATGTCTAATTTATACAGTCACCAAATGGATCGTTCCTTTAAATGGGGAATGGGATGGTTTATCGTCTCTGAAGTATTTTTCTTTATAGCATTCTTTGGAGCTTTGTTCTATCTTAGAACATTTTCTATTCATTGGCTTGGTGGCAGCCCTGGCCATGAAAGCACAAAACAATTCTTGTGGCCGATGTTTGAAACGACATGGCCATTATTAAAAAATCCAAGTTCTGCTGTTAAAGGGCCACATGAAGTTATCTCACCTTGGGGATTGCCGTTATTAAATACTTTTATTTTATTAACTAGTAGTGTAACCATTACTATCGCACATCACGCACTACGAGCTTACCATAGAAAGCAATTGATAATCTGGACAGGCATAACAGCCATGCTAGGTATGACCTTTTTAATTTGCCAAGCTACGGAATACGTTGAAGCGTACCATGAAATGGGATTGACTTTAAATTCCGGCATCTATGGCACAACATTTTTTATGCTCACTGGGTTCCATGGTGCTCACGTTACTATCGGAACAATAATGCTTACAATTATGTTTATTCGCTGTCTAAAAGGTCATTTTAAGCCTGAGAACCACTTTGCATTTGAAGCAACTTCATGGTATTGGCATTTTGTTGACGTAGTATGGTTAGGTTTATTTGTATTTGTTTATATATTTTAGCTTAGGAATCACCTCATTTTAGACTAGAAATTGGCTAACTGATATGACTTTAGACTTTAGCAATACCTCATAAAATAGTCCAAATTATAGGTATCGTCAAAGAGCGCATATAGTCATATGATGAATGAGCTTTCAGACCTATTTGGGCTGAATAGAGACAGCATCTACAGCAGGGCTGTCCGATGAATAGTTGGAAGGTTAAATAACACGCCCTCAACGACGTCATCCTTGGATTTTTTTGCTCGAGAGCTTGAAAAGAACACTAAAAATTCGCAAAAAAATTCAAGGATCCAGGAAAAATCTACCTTATTGGCACCAATAAGCAAGATCGCCTCTGGATCCTAAAATTTTTCTGTGAAAGTTATTACTTCTTTTCAATATTTCGAACAGAAAAATTGTAGGATGACGCTATCCCCGGTAATTATATTTAAGTTTACAACTATTCGCTGGACAGCCCTGGCATCTACAGTTTTAACTATAGATGCCGATGAAGACACTATCAGAGCGTTATTAAAAAAAGCTCAGGCTATAGTTGGAAACGTTTTCGTAAATCCCACATATTAGACTTTTATCGTGGACAATTTATGGGCGCGGAGGAGCCGCTCTGGCAGGCATTTCAAACTCTGGAAAATCATCTTCATGATCTGGTAGTGCCCTCAGTTGCAATAGTATTCCTGCAACAAATTCTTGTATGCGATATCTAAGCTCTTCATCAATATGAATATCTGTGGGATGCATTACTGCGCGAGTCCATGGGTCTCTACGTTGATTCTCTGCAATTTGCAAAAGGGCAGGATAATCACACCTGTAGATAGTTACAGAGCTTATATTTCTAGCAGGCTGATCCATTATTTCCACGGTAATAGCGCAGTTAAACTCATCGGGTACTTCAAAAGCATTTACTCCTGCCCTACATGCAGCTTGTATTATTCGGCCAGCTAGAGTATTAGCTTCAACTTCTGGTATTGCGGTAGGGTCTACTGGATGAAGAGGTTCCGGTCGTGCAGGAGGAAGGCCGTTGATTAAATCTTGTGCAACTTGCGCTACATTACGGCCAGCCGCAATTAGCCTCTCAAAATTTGGTTGCGTTATTAATGCCGGATTTACCGCTTGCATCTGGCTTAAAGCACCCTCGATCTCCTCTATATAAGGGCCAGCCGCAACTAGCACCCCAAGATTTAGTTGCGTTATTAATGCCGGGTCTACCATGTGCATCCGGAGTATAGTCTGCCCAACATACGTTACATTAGGGCCAGCAGCAATTAGCACCTCAAAATTTGGTTGCGTTATTAATTCATGGGCTGCCTCATCCATACTGATTAAAGCCTCGCCGACACCCTCTGCATTACGGCCAGCCGCAACTAGCATCTCAAAATTTCGTTGCGTTAATTCCAGGCCTACCCCATCCATATGGATAAAAGGCCCTCTGACACGCTCTGCATTACGGCCAGCAATTAGCCTCTCAAAATTTGGTTGCGTTATTAATACCGGATTTACCGCTTGCATCTGGCTTAAAGCACCCTCGATCTCCTCTATATAAGGGCCAGCCGCAACTAGCACCCCAAGATTTAGTTGCGTTATTAATGCCGGGTCTACCATGTGCATCCGGAGTATAGTCTGCCCAACATACGTTACATTAGGGCCAGCAGCAATTAGCACCTCAAAATTTGGTTGCGTTATTAATGCCGGATTTACCGCTTGCATCTGGCTTAAAGCACCCTCGATACCATCTGCATCAGGGCCAGCCGCAATTAGCCCCAAAAAATTTGGTTGCGTTATTAATGCCGGGTCTGCCCTGTGCATCACGCTTAAAGCA
>CAZSRF010000052.1:0-7008 GCA_964609155.1 uncultured Gammaproteobacteria bacterium
TCACACCCTTCTAATAAATCTTTGTAATCTTCAGGCTTGTCAGTTACTTTTTTCCATAACTCGAACCCTAGTAACTCTTTTATATCGTAATCCCAAACCTCTTTAGATATCTGTAAGAATCTTGTTTGATTGTTAGCAGATATAGGTTTTATTGATTGTTGTATACTCCATGTAATCATAATTGTTTAACACCTCCCATCATTTGTATTGCTACATCTTTAGGTATTCCATATATTTCTTCTATAATACTAATAGCACTATCTATTGGTGTTATACCTTGCGAAACACTTGTTTGTAAAGCTAATAATGCAGTAACACCACCAACAGAACCACGTAATACAGCTTGTGCTTCTTTGTTTGTATCTAAAGGAGTTACAACGTCTTCTTTTATAACTAAATTTATCGGATTAATACCCCAATTAGTTGTATTTTTCAATATTTCATGATGTGAAAATATTTCTTTAATAATTTCGCTTACATGATTACGTAAGTCTAATGTATAAGCATTATAAACATTAACAGCACTTTTCAGCATCTCACCACTTGCAGCACTTAAAGTACCTTGTTCATAGTCTATTAATACAGCTGGTAACCCATTGGCAGCTTTACGTATATTATTACTTAAAGATACTTCGACATTATTAAATAATTCAGCATCTATATTTGTTTCTATTTTTTCTACTTTGAAATTATCCCCTCTTACATTGCCATTCTCGTCAAATTCAGCTGTAAACAATAGTAACTTATCCCCTTCAGCTCCCATAAAAGACTGACATTTCTTTACTAACTTAGTTGTTTCGTCTTCACCATTAGGTTCTTCAGTTACCATAATGATTTTGTTGCTAAACCCATTTCGTACTTCCCTATTTTTATACAGTTGTATTTGAAATTCAGTGTCCATGTCAAGATACACACTATCAAATAAAGATAATGGATAAATATAATTATCTTCTAAGAATGAGTAATATATTTGACCGTTATATTTTTCTTTATTTTGTTCAGCTTTTTTCATCTGATCTAAAACACGACTAGGATTAAATGAATTAAAAAAAGTAGTACCTTTTTTATTTTTAAAATCACTAGAGTACGCTATTCTACCTGAATATCCTAGACTATCTGAAGTAGATAGTCTGCAATTTTTAAAATTCCTTAAATGAACATCAACAACTTCACCTGTTGCAGTCATGTTACAATGGATATATACACCATTAAACATACCTATACTAGATGCTATTTGTGTTCTTAATCTATCTAATGTTAAATCATTACCTCTTATGTCTTTACCAACAATAACAGAACCAATAACAGGGTCAACAAATGATTGACCTGCAATAAATTTAGATAAAATCTTAAATGCTGCTTTCCCGGTTTGGCTACCTAGTATTGTTTTTTCAATTATCTCAGGGTAGTCGTTTTTTTCTCCAAAAGACATTATACCTGTTGATATATCGTCTTTTATTGAACGATTTAAAACTATCTTAATTCTATCGTCAATATCCGAATTCTGAAGTTTCATAAGAAGTTATTTTTTCTTTTTACTAACTATTTTTTTAGTAGTTTTCTTAGGTGCTAATATAGTGCTTTTTCCTTTAATATCTATATTATTATTAACTTCTTTTTTAACAGAATATCCTTCAGGTAATTTTTTAAAATCACTTTCAGATAGTATATTTTTTTCTAAAAAGAAAATAGCAGCTTCATCTGTTAAATTGGATGAATCATAATGTTTTGCTGCGCCACTTATATATCTCAATCCATTCCATGCTGGTATGCATGTACGTGGTTTATCAAATTTCTCAGCTAGTTCCATTCCGTTTAGTTTTAATTGTTTATATATCTTAATTAGTTTTTGTTTGCAATTTTTACAGCTACTTCCTAAAATATGTATGGTGTTTGGATCATTGTATAATTTAGTATATACTTTAAGCATTAAAATTACAAGGCTCGAATTTTCAATATCTTCGAGCCTTGTATTAATCAATATTTGAACATCATCAACAAGCATTTTTACGATTCAACTTGACATAATTCTTCAAGAGCTGCCTTAGTAGCTGCATATACTGATACTTGATCAGCTACCATAACGTTATACTGTGAGCATTTTTCGTAATTAGGCTCTAAACTTGTTGCTTCTAATACTCTTACACCGTTTGCATCGTTTGCTCTACGAGTATCTGAGCTAATGAATAAACCACAGTCGAAACCATAACCAACGAAAACACCATCAGCATCTGTTGGTTTCTCTTTAAACTCAACAACTGCGCAAATATCATCCATTTCATCAATATTTTTCACAGCATCTGAATCAAATTCATAACCGTGGAATGATAAAAAGTGATTAAAGCGTTTAGGTGTATCTACATTTACAACAGCATCAGCACCACAGTTTATATTTTTCTTATATCCTGTTAATTTAAACGCTGTTTTACCTGTTTCTTTAATAAGATTTGTAACCTTATTATAATTAGTACCATCGTGGGTTATTGCAACTTCGCCACGGTTCCAAATATAAACGACAGCTTCAATACCCGGTGAAGGCATGTTGCAATCTGAAGTTATATCCTGAAATATTTTAGTTGAGCAACTCATAATTAATCAATTTTTATAGTAGTTGAATACTTATATTTAATAACTTGTGTTGAATCATATGGTAATAAACGAAGCCTTACATAAGGTGTATTAATAGCTTGTATATTAACATTTGAATTAACTGTTGCACTTGAACTAGCTATTGCCAATGTATCAACTGTATACCATGTTGTTTTATCATACGACTTTTCAATAAAAACACGTGCTTTTTGATAAGTACCTGACTTACGTGTTGTTTTAGCTTCAAACGCAAAATCCTGGATGAAAGGTGAGCCAATAAAAATTTGAGATACTGCTTGATTTTTTTGAGCCGTATCAACTGCTGAACCACCACGTACAACAACGCTATTTTTAGAGATAACATTTTGAGCAAAAGATGTAACTACTAAAGCTACACATGCAAATAATAACAATAATATTTTTTTCATTTTAATTTATTTTTTAATGTTTTTAAATAGGGGGTTATTACACCCCCTTTATTTTTTAATAAGCAACTACTGCCATATACCCTTCAAGTAATTTTGCATCTAAAGTAAACCCGTATGCAATTTTAAATGTGCGAGTATTCCAGTCATAGTATGTATCAAGTGTTGAAAAATCATTTTCATTCATTGTACCATAAGGTATGTTTGATTTAGTTGTGAAAACAACACGGTTAGGCAAGTAGTAAGCATTATCAGTTGTATTGTTTACAAAATCAGCTTGTAAATCAACATCCCAAATAGTAGCCATATTAATTACTTGTTTACCGTTCCATTTAACTGAGCTTAACCCTTCAGTTGTATATTCAATTGTAAAGTTTTCACCAGCTTTTTTCAATGAATTACAATAGTTATCAAATACTTTACCTGAAACGTAGAATGTAGCTGTTAAATCACCTTTTAAACGTTCGTCAGCCTTCGCCCAAATAGAATCAAATAGGTTAGTACTGAAATCAGTTGGTAAAGCTAATTGTAATTCCGTTGTTGATAATGCATTTTCATCAATAGTAACACGTTGAACACTACCAGCTGTAACAGCCGCGAATAATTGCGCCCAAATACCATCGAAGTAGTTATAGAATTTATTGTTACCAGCAACTACTAAGCCAGCAAGTGCAGCACCAGCAGCAGCAACAGCCTTATCACCTAACCAAATAGCTCTAGGTATTAAACGTTTAATTGCTTCTTCTACCATAGCAGCGATAAATAATTCAGCATCTGAACCTTCAACTTCATACATTTGTTTGTATGATTGAATTTTATCAAAATATGCTTTAAACAAGGCATCCATTTCGTCTGCACATAAAGGAATAGTATCTTCTATTCTTTCAGGTTCCCAAAATTTTTCAGTTAAAACTATACCAGCACCTGAAGCCATACGAGAACAATCTGAAGTAGTTTTTTTCAAACCACTCTTAGACATCTGACCGGCTAATATAATTTGTTCTTTCATTTTTACGCCTGTGAATACATTATGCATTGCTGCTAATTCAGGGCGTTGGTATGTTCTTTCAGCTATGAATTTTTGAAATTCAGTTGCTTCTTTTGGATTTAGTGCCGTTAAAGCACTCATTGTGATTGTTGCCATGTTTTACTTCTTTTTAAATGTGAATGCTTTTGGTTTATTTTCATCTTCTTCATTTCTTACTTCTGCTTTTGGCTTATAGCTCGAACGAATGCTTTTAAATTCTTTTTCAAGTTCAGTAAATTTAGCAAGTGCTTCAACTTTTTCAGCTTCAACATTTGATATCTCTACTTGTTTAGCTTCAATCTCAGCATTCTTAGCTTCAATCTCAGCTTTTAATGTTTCATTTTCTTTTTGAAGTTTAGACATCTCAGTTTCAACCTCCATAATTTCGGTAATTTTACCACCTGTAACAGTAATAATACGACCATCTGTTAGAGTGTATTGACCATCTGCTACACCTGTAACTGATAAATCAATCTTTAACTCAGTAATATCATTAATTTCAGGTAATTCTATTTCATTACCATCAGCGTCAACCACAAGCATAGCTTTAGGTTTAAACATCGCTTTAATAGCATTAGTTAGCTTCGCTCCGAAGCCTTCTAATTTTTTATCCATTTCTTCGTTTGTCATTTGATTTGTTTTTTGTTTATAAATTGCTTTCGCTTGCACCTCTTGACGTTCGACTAATGTCGCAAAATTATACGTCTTTATTTCTTCTGATGTTAAAGGTCTATTTTCCTTCATTAACATCTTGATAACATCTTTATCTGTTCCTGTTTTTTCTGAATATGTAGTTGCAAATGCATCTTCTATTTTTTTTAATTGCTTTGCAACAGCTTCGTGATCACTTGCATCCCCTTGCGTTTCATTCCATGGATTATGAATTAAAAAACCTCCTTTTTTAACGTCAAAAGTACGATAAGGTGCTAACATAAATATTTCAACAGCACTAGACATAACATCACCACTGTTTGAAGCACTATGAACCTTCCCACTTGCTTTTAATAAATCAACTATTTTTTTAGCTTCTTCAACATAACCACCTATCGAATTAACATCTAAATGTATAGATGCATATTCTTTAGCGTTAGTTAAATGAAGCATAACATTAGCTGCTTTTAACTCCGTTCCTATCTCGCCATTTATCGTAATAATATATTTCATGTTTGCAAATATTATAAATTATTACTTATAATCAAAAAAAAGTATCAATTTGTTACTATTTATTTATTAACAATTATTGTTTATTATAAAAAACTTGAATTAACTATATTTTGTTGTGTATTTTGATTTGCTGTTACTTGATCTACTATAACAGCTACTTGCATATTGTTTGTTTGTTGGTTACCATTTCTTGAAACCACACCGCTCGCTATTGCAGCATCTTGAGTAGTCCCTCTTTGTGATTGTGTTGTTAAACTTGTTTCAGGTATAGTATTAGCTGTAATAGGTGCAACAGGACTTGGAGCTGATTTACTTTTACCATTAACAGCATATATTTTTCTAATATTTGCCATACCTGAAATTACAGCACTAGCAGCTAAAGCTACACCTAATACGGGACCAGCACCTATAGGAGGTGGAGCAAGTGCAGCGGCAGCGGCTTGATATGTATTTATTAATACACCAGCAGCGGCAGCTATTTTTGCCGCTTCTGTACCTTCACCTGCGATTGTTTCAATAGCTCCAGCGAATTGTTTTGCTACATCTAATCTTGCATTAACACCAGCTAAAGTTATATTTGTTTTTGCGTTTTCATATTTCTTTTCAATTAATGCAGTATTTGCACCTGTTTTTTCAGCAGCTTTTAACTCTTGTTTATATGCTTCATCTAGTGCCGTTTGTTGTAGTCGTAATTCAGCAAATATATTACCCTCTGCAAGTATTTTTTCATTCTCTGCATCTTGTATTTTTCTTTCGTCATCGAGTGCTTTATTTTGTAATCTTAATTGTTCCCTTAATGCGGCTTTTTGTGCTTCTAAATCATTAGTACGTTGAAGTTCAGCAAGTGCATATTGTTCAGCAGTCATTTTACCAGCTTCAAACTGTTGCCTAGTTGATTCAGCTTGTAGTGCTGATTGAACACCTAAGCGCATCATTTCTTCTTCAATTAGCTTTTGGCTTAATTCCTTTTTACCATCTAATATAGATTTATTTTTTTCTTTATATATTTCTACCTCCGTTTGAAGTTTTAGTAATTTATCGTCTATTTCTTTTTGAGCTATTTTTGCAAGCTCCTGAGCTTGTTTTTCTGCATCTGCTTTTCTTCTTTCTTCAAGTGCTTTTCTTTTTTCTTCTGCTTTTTCTCTAGCTGCTTGAGCTTTTTCTAATCTTTTTTGTTCAGCTTCTTCTGCTTTATCTAGTAATACATTTTGTCTATTCATTGCCTTTTCACGAATAGATATTGATTCGTTTTCAATTTCTTCTTTTTTCACTAATGCAGCCGCCAACGCTTCAACCTCAGCTTTTGTTATTCCTTTTTTATTTTGCAAGTCTTGAATAGCTGCTATATTACCATCGTTTATATTTTTCAACTCAGAAGCAGTTAATTCACGACCTATTATTATCTTATCTTTTGCTTGTTTAACCTCTGCATCATTTATTTTTTTCTTTTCTAAATATGCTTTTTGTTCAATATTTAAAGCCTTTTCAATTAATGCAACTCGCTCTTGCTCTGTTTTAGTTCTATCCTTTGATTGAAGTATTAATTCATTTATTTGTCTATTATACTTAGCAGCATTAACTGTTTGTTGCACTTGTAAATCTTCTAAATCTTGTTGAGCTTTCTTTAATTCGATAGCAGCTTTTGCAGCCTTGCTCATATTATCACCCATCCCACTAAATAGATTACTTAATGATTTTGCCCCTGTAAATAAACCTATAATTGATTCTTTAACTACTGTAAATATTGCACCTAATGCAGCCATCCCTTGTTCTACCTTGTCTATAACAGGCTCGAAGTTCTTA
>CAZSRF010000053.1:0-6440 GCA_964609155.1 uncultured Gammaproteobacteria bacterium
CTTGTTAACAGCTAGAAACGCAAATTATATCACATTAATTTTTTATAAGTACTTACAAGAAGTAGTAGAAACAAAGCTAGATGAATATCATCAGCAGTTAAAAGAATCTCCAACACCAAGTTTATAAATATCTATAAGTAATGGAAATGCCCTAATTACAGTGCCGAGATATAAGAACACTTCAGTCAAAGTGAGTTTTTTTCTTCCCTTTAGAGGATGTTATCTATGCAGTGAGCCGATGGGGTTGATTTTAATTTTGCAAAATTTATAGATAAATATATATTATTGATACTAGTCCATTTCTCGCGGTGCATGACACTTTACTTAATTTTCAATTACTCACATCAAGTAATAAAGCAGATGCTTAAAAGAATATAAGATAGCCGAAAAGGATATCAGTCCTATGGTTAAGACATAAAAATTATTGAATCTGTCTAAGCCTGTAATATGATATTTTTCCAGCTGCTTAATATGATAAATAGCGTAAACTGGAAAAACAAATAAGAGCAGAGCTATAATTGGCCCAGATAAAGCACCCATCAAAGATAAAATGCTAGTGTTCAATATAGAAAATATATAACAAGGTATAAGCAATAAAGCTACAGCAGCATAATCTAATTTTTTAGAATGCGCTTTATGGATATTTAACCATTGTTCTATAACACCAATTACCGCTTCTTTTGCTCCAAAAAAAGAGCTAAAGCAGGCTCCTGTCATTGCCGTGATAGCGATAATGGGATTTATTATACGAAGCCATGGATCATTAAAATAATTAGCCATGTAGACTAATATATTAGTATTCGTTTCTTTAGCAATTGCCATGTTTTCTGGATCAATAGTCATAATGCAGGAGAAAACGAAAAACATCGAGAACCCAAAAATTAAAAGTGACGCAAGCCAAAGTAGGTTAGTGGTATCTTTTTCTGGTGTTGGTGAGTGTTTAGAATGATAAAGAGCAAAAGTTGATATAATGGGTAAGTAATTTACGGTGAAGATAACTACCGGTAAAGTAATGAATAAAGTTTCTAACAATTCTACAGTAGTTGGAATGATAGTAAATTGCGTAAATTGCCATCTTGGGATTAAATAAAATGATAGTAGTCCCAGAATTCCAGCAAGTGGGAAAGCTAAAGATTTGATCACTTTACGAATAAAACTTGCTTTAGTGACCACTATAATTAAAATAATTGAAAGAAGTATAAAGGCTAATAGATACCTGGGAATAATAATAGAAAAATTAGCAACTAAGAAGCTATCTACAGTATTAGTCAAGCCCACAGTATAAATTAGAATCATTGGATAAATAGCTAGAAAGTAACAGATACTAAAAGCGTTATAAAATTTCTTAGAAAAATTCTCGTAAATAATATCATTGATATTAGTAGTGCCAGTGCTTGCAATAAGAACAAATCTAGTTAAATTCCAATGCGCTAAGTATACAACAGGGAAAGTAATAACTAATAAGACGATGAAAGGCCATACGCCATGTAGACCCGCATTAATTGGTAAGTACAAGATGCCTGCACCTACCGCACAAGCAAATAAGGTCCAGATCCAAACGTTGGTGATACTTTTAGTATTAGGATTATAACTAGAATTAGGGGTTGTATGAGTATCAGTTAACGTGTCTGCCATAGAGATAGGATAGAGAAAATAAAAATTTTAATTATTAATAGTAAACGCAACCCAGTAAAGTTTCTTTATTGCTATTACCTGTAATATATTGTAGATTGAGTTTTTGTTTATGCCAAGTATTATAGGCTAGCCAGGCAAAAAGCCCTGCTTCAACCCAGTCTGGTGACATTCCCAGTACTTGAGTAGTTTGCACAGAAATGCTAGGTAGTAAACTTGCAATTCGTTTAAATAATGTTTGATTATGAGCGCCACCTCCGCAAATATAAACTTCGCTAATTTTATTATTTTTAGTATATTCAGAGTTATTATAATTAGTAATATTATTAGTTATGATAACTGCAGATAGCTCCAATAAAGTTCTTTGTATATCTTGTGAGTTTATATTTATTGTCGCTTTCAAATTATGTAACTTATTTGTGCAATGATGCAACCAATTAAGATTGAAATATTCTCTGCCAGTGCTCTTGGGCCAGGTACGTGAAAAGTAGTCATCTTCTAACATAACCTGTAATAATTCTTGGTTAACTTGGCCAGATTGTGCCCAAAGTCCATCTTTGTCGTAACTATACTGTGAATTTTTATGATGTTCTAAGAACCATTGATCTAACAAAGTATTGCCAGGCCCCAAATCTGAGGCGTAAGCGCTGCCAGTGTTAGTAGTGCAGGGTAGTATCGTTATATTTACTATACCTCCTATGTTGATAATTGCTCGAGTAATATTAGGGTTACTAAAATATTTCTGATGAAATAGTGGTGCAAGAGGAGCTCCCTGACCATTATTTACCATATCTCGTTGTCTGAAATCAGTTATAACAGGAATTTTCGTATATTCAGCCAATGTATTTGGATCACCAATCTGCATCGAAAAATTATAAGGTAAGATTGGTTGATGAAATATAGTTTGTCCATGAAAGCCAATCGCAGTTATCTGTTCACAGCTGAAATTATTATTATCTAAAATCGTGTTTACTGCTTCGGCAAAAACAATACCAAGGCGACGATTGAGTTCACCTAGAAAAATTAAGCTCACAGTTTGTTCACAAATGATTTTATTTAAGTTATTTTTTAGCTCATTGGGAATACAATGGCTATGTGTAGCAACCACGTTAAGACTTGCATTATCTATCGCTATAATAGCAGTATCAATGCTATCAATACTGGTTCCAGAAAGTAGGCCTATATAAAGCTGGATAAGGTTATCTTTCAGCATAATATTATTATCTTTTATTCAAATTTTGTATTAGCAGCAACAAGAGAGCTTGAGCTAAAACCATGGTGAAGTTGTCCTTGTTGTTTTAGCTCGTTTAAAAGATGATTTGCCACGCTTAAAAAGTTATTTTTATTTTTACCATTCAGTGGAATAGCTCGAGGTAAGGCAACAGTTAATGGATTAACGTGTTGGTTATTAACTCTGAATTCAAAGTGTAAGTGTGGACCAGTAGCTAAACCAGTTTGTCCTACATAACCAATAATGTCTCCTTGTTTGACAGTGCCACCATTTCTTATTTTTTTATCATAATTGGACATATGAGCGTATAAAGTTGAGTAGCTATTGGCATGTTGGATAATCGCTGTTTTTCCATAGCCACCTTTACGGCCATAGAAAATAACTTTGCCATCACCAGCTGCTTTAATTGGGGTACCCGTTGGTGCTGCATAGTCTACGCCTTTATGCGCTCGTATTTTATGGAGTACTGGGTGATTACGTCCCATCGAGAATTTAGAACTAATTCTAGTAAATTTTACTGGAGTTCTGATAAACGCCTTACGTAAGCTTATGCCTTCAGGAGTATAATAACCAGTATGTTCTTTATTTTGATATCTTAAGGCACTATAAGTTCGGCCATTGTTATGAAAATTAACAGCTAGAATTTTACCAGAAATATATTTTTTTCCATCTAGGTAATAATCTTGATAGAGCATTTCTACATAATCATTTTTTCTTAAATCTTGTGCAAAGTCGATGTCCCAAGTAAAAATGTCTATAATTTGATAAATTAAATCTAACGGTAGTTTCTGTTTTTGCGCGTCTTCAAATAGAGATGAATTAATAGATAATTTTGCGTAAGATACTTTTTCGGATAAATCTATTTTTTGGGTTTTAGAGACGAAATAATTGTCGATTTTTTGAATTGTTACGTATTGTAATTTATCCAGATAATAATCTAAAGAAAGTAAATTTCTTGATGATTGATCATAAGAGAGGATTAACTTTTGTCCTGGCTTTAATTGATTAAATGTACTGTGATGTTTTTTATCCTGAATGAGGTCACCGATACTTTTGTTAGAGATATTCAGTTCTTTGAATATACTCATAATATTGTCATTTTTTTTAATGATTCTCGTATACTTTGTTATGTTAATGTTATCGTTATTGACTAAATTGGCACTGTGATCAGTTGACGCCATAACTGAAGTAGAGGTAACAGAAGTGAGCGTTTTGGATAGAGATTCAGTATTGGGTTGCTTAGAAACAGTAGTTTGCTCTGTAACAGAATTTACGGTACTGGTTTGTTCTGAAATAAGGTTGCTTGCGTTTTGATGGTAGTTTGCTATGTAATCTTGATAAACACTATTTTCAGGAAGAGCGATTTGTTGGCTTGAAATTTCAGTATCTTTTGGGGTTGAAGACTTTGAGTTATAAGTTAGTAAAACTAAAGTTATAATAATTACTGCAAACAAAGCGATTAGAAAATTTTTATTCTTATTGCCAAATAAATTATTAGTAACAGTTTTTAAAAAAGAAAAAAAATTTGACAACTTGTATTTAATTTTAGATTTAAATTTTGTGTATTTTGTGTAGTAATTGTTATTGTAGTTGATATCATTAAGTGATTTAGATTTGATATCAAAAGAATCTGGTTTAAAGTCTCTTCTAGAACTGAGATTTTTGTTTGAGCTTTCAATTTTCATTTTTCATTGTAAAAAGTTAATCAATGCACTAGCCTATAGAACCGATAGATTATAGCATGAAAATATGCTAACATTTAGAAATTATTGTGCTAAGTTATCGTTATAAACTGTCAACATATTCTGTTTACTTTATATTTAGCCTATAAAAAAATACTTTATCAAGAAAAATATCCAAAATATTGCTGAACTATATAAAATGACGACAGATAATGCTTATCAAAATCTAGATATCTCTTCACAATTAGAGCTTATTAAACGTGGCACAAGTGAGATTATAAATATTGATGAGTTAGAAAAAAAGTTAAAAGGTAGTCACAGCAGCAAAAAGCCTTTAATTATTAAAGCCGGGTTTGATCCTACAGCACCTGATATACATTTGGGCCATACTGTATTATTAAATAAATTAAAAGTTTTTCAAGATCTAGGTCATACAGTATATTTTTTAGTTGGTGATTTTACTGCAAAGATTGGCGATCCTACAGGTCGTAATGCTCTAAGGCCAGCTATTACTGAAGAAGAAATTTTAAAAAATTGTAGAACATATCAGGATCAGGCTTTTAAAGTGTTAGATAAAGTTAAAACTAAGATAGTTTATAACTCACATTGGCTTGCTAAATTATCTTCTGTCGATTTAATTAAGCTTATGTCTATGTATACAGTTGCAAGGATGCTTGAACGTGATGATTTCCATAAGCGCTATACGGGGCAACAAGCAATATCTATCCATGAGTTTTTGTACCCATTGCTACAAGGCTATGATTCTGTAGAAATAAAGGCTGATATAGAATTGGGTGGAAATGACCAAAAGTTTAATTTATTAATGGGGAGAGAATTGCAAAAGCAATATAATCAATCTCAACAAGTTATTATTACTGTGCCATTATTGGAAGGGTTGGATGGTGTTCGTAAGATGTCTAAGTCTTATGGGAACTACATTGGTGTAACTGATACTCCAGATGATATGTTTGGTAAAGTTATGTCTATTAGCGATGAGCTTATGTGGAAATACTTTGATCTACTTAGTTTTAAAGAAATCAGTGAAATTACCAAATTAAAAGTTGCAGTGGCTGATGGAAAAAACCCTCGTGATGTGAAAATTCTATTAGCTGAAGAAATAGTTGCTCGATTTCATAGTAAAGAATTGGCTGTCAAGGCAATAGAAAATTTTCATTCACGTTTTGCTAAAGGCCAAAGACCGACTGATATCAAAAAACATCAAGCGGATTTATCTAAATTTATTATTGTTGACAATAAAGTGTCATTAGCACATGTACTAAAAGAGTCTGGACTTACATCAAGCACTTCTGAAGCTATACGCATGATTAAACAAGGAGCAGTTAAACTAGACGATGAGAAAATATCTGATGAGAAATTGATGATATCTTTAGGATCTAATCATGTCTATCAGGTTGGAAAGCTTAAATTCTTGGAAATTATACTATAATCTTAGATCTATTGATTCTCTTATCTCTTAGTCTTTAGTTGAATTTAAAAAGTATGCCAACCATCTTTTCCAAAAAAAGGGGGCAACGCGAAGCGTTGGGGGGGGCTTTATAATCAGTGCGGTATGGGTTCAGGGTTTCGGTGAATGATTTCGTCTATTCTACAGGATATTGTTTAGCAGTGGTATGGTATACATGGGAAGTGTCTATTTATCTAGGTCTCAGTAACTCTTAGGTTTGAATAAAAAACGGCTCTTCTATAACTAAAAGAATTTTCATAATTTATTAAAAATTATAGAAAAAAGGTATTGACCAGAAATTTAAATCGGTTAGAATGTACAACACTTACCGAGTGGTAATAAAGATTCGAAAAGAAGAAAAAAGTTGGATCTAAAGCTCTTTAAAAAACGAAAACAAGTAATTTGTGTAGGCTCTTAGTAATAAGTCAAT
>CAZSRF010000054.1:0-3971 GCA_964609155.1 uncultured Gammaproteobacteria bacterium
CCATTGTAAAATACTTTCAGCGTATCAACCTCAATAAGACTGACCTTGACAGCAAAGGCAAAGCCTTTGAAACTTTTATGGGCAGTTATTTCCGCGGCGACTTCGGACAATATTTTACACCAAGACCGATTGTAAAATTCATTGTTGACAGTTTACCAATTACGCATAAATCAAGAGTGCTTGACACCAGTTGCGGAAGTGGTGGCTTTTTGCTTTACGCTTTGGACAAAGTGAGAGAACAAGCTAACGAATTTTACGACCCAATCAAAGATGAAAAAGACCATTACAAATATTGGCACGACTTCGCAGAGAAAAACCTGTTTGGCATTGAAATAAACGACCAAATTGCCCGAACCGCCAAAATGAATATGATTATTCACGATGACGGACACACCAATGTAATTGCATCAGACGGTCTTTTGAGTGATACCGAAATGCAAGCCAAGTCGGGCAACAAAGAGTTTAAATACAATTCATTTGACTTTATTATAACCAATCCCCCTTTCGGAAGCATCATAAAGCAAACCGAAAAGGCATATATGCACCAATATAATTTGGCAATTAAAGAAGTGGATTGGTTAAATACAACAGCAAACAGTAAATCGGCTATCCGTGATAGCCAAAGCACCGAAGTATTGTTTATTGAACAATGCCATAGATTTCTTAAAGAGCATGGTTATTTGGCAATCGTTATTCCTGATGGTATTTTGACCAATAGCAGTTTGCAATATGTGAGAGATAACATAGAAGAAATGTATCGCATTGTTGCCGTTGTTTCTATGCCACAAACTGCATTTACTGCCACAGGTGCAGGAGTTAAAAGTTCCGTACTTTTTTTACGTAAGCACAAAGCCAAACAAACCGAAAAAATAAGCAATCAAAAAGCAAAACTGAAAGAACAAGTTAAAGATGACAATAACTTTTTGGCAACAGTTGAAAAATGGGAAAAGGAAAAAGCAGAAGCCATTAAGAAATTAGAAGCAAAAGCAAAAAAAGCTAATCCTACTTTCAACAAGAAACAAATCACTGACATCATTCAATCAGAAAAATCAGTGGTGCAGACTGCATTTACCGACAAAGTGAATTTGCTGAAAGAAGAATTGACCGAGAAATACTTTTTGGCAAAACAAACCGCTTTAGATGATTATCCTATTTTTATGGCAATAGCCGAAGATATTGGCTATGATGCCACAGGCAGAAGTACCAACAACAATGAGTTGATTGAAATAGGAAAAGAACTATCAAAGTTTATTGCTCACATTAACAAGACGGAGAAGTAATGAGCAGTTACACTATTCAATCAAAGAACCTTGACAAAAATAAGGTTTTCATTTTGCAGAAAAGTGAATTGGAAAAACGACTTGACCCACTTTATTATGCTGTGAATATTTTTGGGTTTTTAAAAACAACTAAATTCCAGGTCAAGTCAATAAGAGAAGTTGTACAATACACTATCTCAGGTTTTGGCGTAGGAAGAGAAGACCAAGATTTAACAGAGCAGGGGTATATCCAAATCCGCCCCACAAATCTTGATGAGTTTGGCAATCTTAAATTTGACAGAAATGTTTATTTGGGTGAAGAATATTTAGAAAGTAAAAAATCAAACATCGTTCAAAAAGGCGATATTTTATTTAACAACACAAACAGCCAAGAATTAGTAGGTAAATCTGCGTTTTTTGATTTAAATGGTGTTTATTTTCATTCAAACCATATTACAAGAGTTAGAGTTGACGAAACCATTTTGCGACCAAAATTTTTATACATACTTCTTAATATATATCAAAAAAGAAAAATATTCTACACGCTTTGTACTAATTGGAATAACCAATCGGGAGTAGGAATTGATTTGCTCAATTCGATTAAAATAATTGTTCCAAGCCTTGAAATTCAAGATAAAGTAATTAACATTCATCAAAATTCTCTTGCTCAGAAGCAAAAGAACGAAGCTGCTGCCGAGAAACTTTTGGCGAGTATAGATGATTATTTGTTAAAGGTGTTAGGAATCAAACTACCCGAAACTCCGGAAAATACTTTGAAGAACAGAATATTTACAACAAACATAAATGCTGTAACGGGAAGCAGATTAGACCCATTTTTCCATCAGAAACATTTTGATGCATTGAAAAATCCAATTTCTAAATATCCAACAAAACGAATTAAGGAAATCAATGAAGAAATTAAAACAGGTTTACAAGTTCGTAAAGATTACAGAATATCCTTACTATGGTGCAAATGGCATTATTGGTTATATGGATAAATACACTCACGATGGTTTGTATTTAGTAATCGGACAAGATGGATATATTGGCAATCATTATGTAGTTAATGGCAAATTTTGGGGCAGTAATCACAATTGGGTTCTTAAATTGAAAAGTGGATATGACTATGAATATGTCAAAGCATCTCTTGACGTTTTAAAATACGATTACCTTATTACAGGTGGTGTTATTCCTAAACTAACAAAAGAAGCTTTAGAAAGTATCCGTATTCCACTTCCACCACCTGACAAACAGAAAGAAATAGCCGACCACATAACAGGCATACGACAACAAGCCCAACAACTCAAAGACAAGACAAGCGAACTTTTGAAAAAGGCAAGTGAAGAGATAGAAAAGATTTTACTTGATTGAGATTGCGTTTATGACAATTTTGTCGTATATTGCATACGGACAACAATCACTTGACTATATATCATAGGGGAGATATAGTCAGTACGTGGTACAACAGGGTCAGGGCAGTTCGCTAGAGCTGCCCTGTTTTTTTGTTTGTGTGAGTAAAAAATGTCGTATATTGCAGTTAGGATATGGACAATACGAATCAAGGGGAGTCGTAAGGTTAATACACACCATAATGGGCAGCTCGCAAGAGTTGCCCTATTTTTTTTTATGTGGAAAGTGTCGTATATTGCATACGAATATAAGTATGCTACTATGAATCAGGGGAGTCATAGGGCTGAATTATGGGTTAGCAGGGGCAGTTCGTAAGAGTTGCCCTATTTTATGTAATAAAAGTAAAAAATGTTATTCTACAACAATTGGTAAAGAGATAATAAAGGAAGTACCTTTACCCATTTCGCTTTGCACTTCAATATTCCCGTTCATTGCATCATTGCACATTCCCACTATACCTAAGCCAATACCGAGACCTCTTTTGGTTCCAAGTTCCATTTCATTTTGTCCTCGCTGAAATACTTTGAATAGAGTTTTTAATGTACTTTGGGGAATACCATAACCATTATCTGAAATAGTTATGACGGCTTCATTATTGCTTAATGTCAGCGAAACAGTCACTGATTGTGGATGGGGTGAATATTTGAGGGCATTATCAAATAATTCCGTGAGCATAATTTCCAATAATCGAATATGGGTTATGACATGAATTGTCTCGTCACAACCATAAGTATTAAATGCAATGGAAGATTCGCTATGTCTTTCATGGAAATGATTAACAATCATTTGCACATGTTGTAAAACAGGAACCGGAACTAATGTGTTGGACGAAATAATGGATTGTACTTGATTTAAACGATCCACGGATTCTGTGATTCTTTGTATGTCATGAAGTCCTTTTTCTATCCCCGATATTCCTTTTGTAAACCGTGTATCATGGTAAATATCGTGGTTCTGTGAAATTAAACGAATAATATCGAATGAAGCATGGACAATAGTGAGCGGGGTTCTGAATTCATGAGAGATGAGCGTCACAAAATCAGATTGTTGTTTATTAAATTTTTTGATGATATCCAATGATCTATCTCGTTCATGCTGAATAATCTCACGTTTTTTAATTTCTTCATGTAATTGTTGAATGGTCGTTTGTAATTCAGCCGTTCTTTCGATGATTTTTTGTTCTAAATTTTCATTTTGTAATGCTAATTGGGTTTGGGCGGCTTGCAATCGCAAATGAGTCCGAATACGTGCAACAAGTTCATCTTTATGGAAGGGTTTGACCACATAATCTACGCCTCCGGC
>CAZSRF010000054.1:4070-5265 GCA_964609155.1 uncultured Gammaproteobacteria bacterium
ATATGCAGCCGCAATGGCATCAGCGTCAGCATCGGCGGTAACGAAGATAATGGGAATGTCTTTGGTTATAGGATTTGCCTTTAGTTTGGTACATACTTCAAAACCATTCATAACGGGCATAGCAACATCAAGTAAAATAAGGTCAGGTTTGCGTCTTTCGGCGATGCTGATACCTTTTTCTCCGGTTAATGCGGCAAGAATTTCATATCCTTCTGATTTTAATGTTTTTGTCAGAACATGAATATTGGTTTCTACATCATCAATTGCCAATATAACATTCGAATGAGGTTTGTCTGTTGGTGTCATCGGAGATTTAAGATATTATTGTCGTTTTTCTAAAAGCAGAGCACAATGTTGTGATAAGTAAAAGAATGCTCGCTTTACACAATCTACTATAGTATTCAAGAATCGCATTTGCCTTATTGCTAAATTACGACAGAAATGTAAGCCGACAAAAAACTCTACCTTTTATGAGAGTTGATGGCAATGATGTTTAGACTTTAATCGAACTGATGATTTCTATATCGGTATCGGAAGGCAACTCTGTAAAGCTGACAACATTCACCAACGGAAAAGCTGTTCTGAGCATCCTTGAGAGATAGGGTCGAATTTGCGCAGCACAAATTACTAAGGGGTTGTAGCCGGCTAATGTAATTTCATCCACTGCACTGTAGAGCGAATTTTGGACTGTACGCACAATATCGGGTGACAAACCTAATGTCGGGCTGGTCACTGCCGTGCTGTTACTTTGCAGCACCGAAGTCATCATTTGCTCCAATCGAGGGTCAACACCGATAGCATGGACAATACCTTGATTGTCTTGATATAATTTTTTTATCGTTTCACTTAAACTATGGCGGACATACTCGGTAAGAACATCCACATTTTTTGTGACTTTGGCATATTCCAGCAATGCCTCCAAAATTAATGGCAAATCTCGCACGGGAATATTTTCTTTTAACAGATTTTGTATGACTTTTTGAATAAGTCCCGTCGGTAAAATATCGGGCGTGATTTCATCAACCAAAGCAGGATAATCTTTTTTCTGATTTTCGATTAATTGTTTTACGTCTTGTCTTGTTAATAATTTATCTGCATGACGGCGGAGCAATTCCGTAAGGTGTGTTGCCAAGACGGTAGCTGCTTCAACAACGGTAAAGCCATTAAATTCAGCATTTTCACGTTCTTGCTGTGG
>CAZSRF010000055.1:0-5224 GCA_964609155.1 uncultured Gammaproteobacteria bacterium
TGCATGAATAGTTGTTTATAAAACTTATTAAAATGTCCGACATCGAGTTAAAGGAGTAATTCATGAAGAAAATTATAACATCATTGTTTTGTGCAACATGGGCACTTGGTATTTTTGCAACACCAGACACCCCTGATCGAAATCATGTTTTTGATGATAATGTGGTTGAACTACTATTAGCAGTTAAAGACTGCTCTAATAAATTTGAGATGCTGGGCCCAAAGATTAAAGACGCAAAGGTCGAATATTTATATTCACCGCATGGTTCACCAGATTATCAGTTGTACACAATAAGAAGCTCACATGGTGATTTCTGGGGACCAACGTTAACTATGCATCGTCAAGCATCTGGTGATGGAACATGGGAAACGAAATATGATATAGCACATTGATGGTAACTAGTTATGAATTTGCGATAGAAGTATGTTCTATCCAAAAGATGGTAGTGTTGTGTACAACACTACCATCCACAACAAAATTGACATCAATTTCTAACTTAGAGTTAACTTTGATTTTGTATAAGTGCTTTCTGCCCCACATGGATAAAGTCGTTCCCCTTTTATAAATGATTCCATAGCTTTTGTTCTTGAACCGAAAATAGGGCTAACACCCTCTAGGGATATTAATAAGCAACGATCAATATCATCCACATGACAAACAAATCGTGGGCTCTGTTCTACCCATTTTTTATTTAATAATTCTGCATATCTATCGAGTTGCATACTGGGTACCCGTAAATCTAAAGTATATGTAATAGTTCTTGGATCCTTACCAGAGCGTATTGATTCAGCTATAGCTGTCTCAATAGATTTAATCGCATCTTCAATTGTTTTAGTTTCGAATTCATCTTGCAACTTTCTAAGTAATTGTTGGCTTTTATCCTCTTTCTTTGGTTGGCGCATTGATTTTTTTAAAGCTTGCTCTAATAAAGACATTCTGTTATCTCGCTTAAAATATATTATTAATTCTCTATAACTGCTGTTTATTTTATTAATTTTTGAAGATTATATCTCGAGTATTAATTCGCTGCCAGTACGGTTTTCCTCCGAATCTGCTCAATAATACTGCAAAAACATCATCTGTATCGCAAATAAATTAGCATAAGAATTATACTATGTTGTTTTTTTTTAACAAGGCACTGCTGATAGCTAAGTTAAAACAATCACCGCTTGGAGTAGAGAATATAGTAAGACTTTTTTATTTATTTGCATATGTATTATTAATAATATAGAATACTGCAATCTTATAGAGATTACATATATTTATAAGTCAATGACCAGGGTGCTGTTAAATCAGCTGAGATTATACCTGCATACTTGATCTAGGTAATACTAGCGTAAGGATGTCATTAGAATACATAATTATACTTTTATGTATATAGTCTTATGTGCCCTGGAAATATTAATAATATTTCTGGAGTATTTGTGTGAGAGTAAATTTTCTACTTAATTGGCGTTTAAATCCCTACCATATTCCTATTATAGTTGCCAAAGAGCTTGGCTTTTATAATGACCATGGTATAGATTTGTCTATTTTAGAACCTACTAACCCTAGCGACGTTACCAAGATAATTGGAGATAATGAAATCTCTTTAGGCTTAAAGGCTATGGTACATTGTTATGCAGCTCGGGCTCGAGGTTACAGCATAAAATCAATTGGAACTTTGCTAGATGAGCCTCCAACAGGCTTAATATCTTTAAAATCAAAAAACATAAAATCATTAAATGATATAAAAAATAAACGAATTGGCTATGTCGGTGAGTTTGGTAAAATAATGGTCGATAATTTGGCGATTGAAGCTGGTATTAAACCTTGCGAATATACCGCGGTAAAGGTTGGGATGGATGGCGCTGACGCTATCTTAAAAGATATAGTTGATGCCACAATTGGGATTGGCTGCTTTCAGCAGTTAGAACTAGAAGAGCAGGGCTTTGAGACACAATTGCTTAGATTAGATGAACTAGCAAATCTAGGATGCTGTTGTTTTTGTTCTATATTATTTATTGCGAATGAAGAAATAATTAATAAAGAAGCTGCACTTGTTAGTGATTTTATGCAGGCATCACTTAAAGGGGCTAAACTAACCAGGGAAAATCCAGAACAAGCTTTCGATTGTTTTACAAAATTTAGCATAAGACAAAACACTAAGCTTAATAAAAAAATTTTTTATCATGCTCTACCTTTTATCTCTCGTGATTTAAATAATATTGATCGAGACTGGGAAAAAGTCAGCAATTACGCGAAGAAAATTAATATTATAAATAAAGACTATGATTACACTCAGTGTTTTACTAATAGCCTTTTAAAATAACAAAAGTGAGATAGATATGTTTAGTCCAATACAAGAAAAAGATATCAGTAGAGCCATTATAAGAGAATATTTCAAGCATTTAGATGATGCTGTAGAGTCCGACGTCATCATCGCTGGTGCTGGGCCAGCAGGCTTAGTTTCAGGAAGAATTTTAGCTCTTAAAGGCTATAAAGTTACTTTAATTGAGCGAAATAATTATTTAGGAGGTGGAATGTGGATCGGTGGCTATTTAATGAACAAAGTATCTTTGCGCGCTCCAGCGCAAGAACTCCTGGATGAGTTAAGTATACCTTATAAAGAAATACAGGATGGATTGTTTGTTGCCGACTCGCCATCATTTGCATCGGGTTTAATTAAAGGGGCAGCAGATGCAGGTGTAAAGTTTTTAAATATGACCATAGTCGAAGATGTAATGGTTAAAGATAAAAAACTCAAAGGCTTGGTAATTAACTGGACCCCAGTTACTATGTTACCAAAAATGATTACATGTTTAGATCCTATTATAATAGAAGCTAAGCTCGTAATAGACGCTACTGGGCATGATGCAAAGATCTGCCGATTGCTTGGCAAACGTAATATGTTAGAGCCTATTGGTATGGGGCCTTTATGGGTTGAAAGCTCAGAAAAAAGTATTGTAGAACACACTTATGAAGTATTTCCAAATTTGATTGTAGCTGGAATGGCAGTATCAGAAAATTTTGGCTTACCAAGAATGGGTCCTACTTTTGGTGGAATGTTACTGTCTGGTCGTCAAGCTGCAGATGTAGCGCTAAAGTTATTAGCAAAAAAACATTAATCAATTAATCTCTGGTGATAAATCTCAAATGTTTTCTAATAAAGATTATATAATAGATATAAATATAAACCGTTTCAAGGAAGGAGCGCGCGTATTAGAAGACATTGCGAGATTTGTAATTGGTGATTTTTCTTTATTTACTGCCATTAAAGATCTTAAACATTCAGTAAACATCTTTAGTTCTTCATTAAATCACAGGCTAATCACAACAAAAAATATCGGCGGTAGTGATTTTATTGAACATTCATGCAGAGACAACATTTTTGATCTTGTAAACGCAAATGCCAAAAGAATGCAAGAGTCTGCTCGTGTTTTAGAAGAGCTTGTATGCGAACAGAGGCATCATTTTAAGACTATTCGATTTCAAAGCTATGAACTACATAGTAAACTGCTTAGTGAACTTAAGTTATTTTATAATGTTCAAAAACTCTCAGGTCTGTATGTTATATGTGATGGTGATCATCATGATATACACTATATGGCAAGTATTATTAATGAGTCTAGTGTTACTATTTGTCAGTTGCGAATGAAAAATAGCCAAAAAAATACTATTGCCAAATCAACGGAGAAATTTAGGTCCTTGTTAAATTCTGATAAATTGTTAATTATTAATGACCATTTAGATATTGCATTAGCAGTAGCTGATGGAGTGCACTTAGGGCAAAATGACATACCGTTATATCTTACAAAGAAAATTGCATCTAATAATTTTATAATTGGTATAACTTGTCATAATAATTTTGAATTAATTGAAGCACTGCGGTATAGCCCAAGTTATATTTCTATAGGATGTATTTTTAAAACAACAACTAAAAAAGATATAATTTACACAAGTTTAGAAGATTTAAATAATCTGTTAAACAATTCACAAATATCAGGCTTGCCTATAAGTGTAATTGGTGGTATTAATCAGAATAATATTAATGAGTTAATAAATAAAAAAATTCGAATGTATGCGATCTCTTCTGCAATTTGGAATACAGATGATCCTTTACAATCAATTAAAAACCTTACTGAGCTAGTCAAGGCTCAGTAATTTATTACTGATGAAGGTTACACTGCTGTTCATCAACAATGCTTAAGTGGAGAATGGCTGCTAACAATTATAGACGAACGCTCGAAATATAGACGTAGCTTTGCTATTTAATGGGAATTATATTTATGATTCAATCTTGTACAAACGATCAAATAGTTTCCTTAATTGATCCCAAAGTTTTAGGAGTTAGAAGAGTTGTACGGACATCATCCACTGCTAGCACTGCAGTAACTCCCGTAGAAGAAACAGCAAGAGCAGTAATAGATGGAGTAAAAATTTAAATCTGCTAAACTGCAAATTTAATAGGATTTTTTTAATACTTGATGAAACCATAGAGGATTACATCCTCCATGGTCGATTTGAATCTAAAATTTTTGCCGTACAATCTAATCCATATAACATTACTAAACTGGTAGATTGTGTGAGTAACGATTAATTTACAGGCTTGAAAAGTAATTTATTTATAGTTAATATACGCTATTTACTGGATTGGTAGCGTAGTTATGATTAAATTTGAAGAATTAAGATTAAAAATATGTCAAACAAGATTAGAGAGAGCCTTAGTAGAAAGGATAATGACGACTTTCTTGAAAACTGTAGCTCTGAAAGGTAAGGATCCAACAACTATGATATATGCTTTTCTTGTTCGTCCTCTTGACGAAGAGTGTTTTGTTATTTTAATTAATAAGATGCTAGAAGATAAAAAATGTCCTTTTGTTGCCAGTTTTGCTAGTGATCATCCTTCTGATCCTGAACTAAGATACTTAAAGATTTGTGTTCCTGCATTACAAGCAGTTCCTCCTGAAGATACTTTTGCTAGTGAATACGCCGCATACCGTGCCACACGTGTAACTAAACGTACACCTGGCTAATAATTATGGCTGAAGTGCCTGAGTTTTTTTAGGGATAATAAAAACTACTATAAGGATTAATAAAACATGCGTATTTCAGAAATTAAGGTTGAGCTCAAAAAAAATTGTTTCGCTTAAAATCTTTTTCTAGGCATTTCTACTACATTTAAATCTAGGTAACCCTTCAGCCATAGTGAGTTTGTTTTCTTCCCCTTCAGGGGAAGTGGCGA
>CAZSRF010000056.1:0-1754 GCA_964609155.1 uncultured Gammaproteobacteria bacterium
CAATCACAATCATGAAGGCCGGGCCATATGAGCTTATCAGCTCAGGTAATGGCCTTGCCTATGAGCTTATCAATCACGGGAATGAGAACGGCGCCCCGTGGTCGCCATTCGTGCAAGGCGATGACGCCACGCAGTTTCGCCAAGAGCTTGACAATATGGAAGCCGCTCGCCCGTCTATGCCGTCCCGTGACGTGCTAGGCTATATGTGGGCGACATACTGGCAGGGGGAAGAATGATGCACGTCAACGTCAAAGCCCCAAAGGGCGCAATCTATGAGACGCCAGCGCAAGCTATCCAGCACATATGGCTTTACGGCCTATTCCCGCAACGCCATTGGCAAGACGTTAGTTTCGGGCGCGACATTGCTGCAATCAGGCGCGTGCGCCGCCAATGCGGAAATCCGCACCCGTGGCGGCAATCAAGCCTTCCGCGCGTTCATGCTGTTCGCGGGGCGGTAGCGGCGTGGGGTCGGCTGTCAGCCGTGCGGGCAGTCCGTCACACTGCGCGGCATTGAACACAACAAAGCGTTTGAGGAACGGAATGGAGCGAGGTTCGCCCTCCGCTTCTTCTCCCTGCTCGCGCCCATCTTCGGGGGTGAAGCGGTCGGCATAAAACACCGTATGCCCGCGCTCACCTTTGCGGACGCACCCGCCAGCGGCCAAAGCCTGCCGGAAGGTCAACCAATCCTGCGACGGGTAACAGCCTTCAATGACCGCGCCCCACAGGATAAGCACGTTCACGCCCGAATAGGCTCGGCCCGAAACGGCGTTGCGGGGTAATCCCGGCACCGCCGCCGCCGAACTCCAAGGCTGCGCCCACGGGAAGCAACCGGCTTCAAGCTGGGCGATGATCTTGGCCGTTACCTCGTCATACAGCGACACGCGCGAAGCCGCGCTTCCGCCTGCGCTGTCGCCAGCTTGGGCACCATGCCGTGCGCGCGCATCCTGCTTTGTCCTGCCCTTCGCCTTTGCTTTGCCAGCACCGCCCTTGCCGCTGCTCCGCTGTGCCCTGCCCTGATCCGCCATCGCCGCCTCCTTGCTTAAAAACCACACCGACCCCGGAGAGGCGGGGTGGGCGGCAAAATGCGACCAGAGAGGCGGGCCGCCAGCAGGCGCACCCGAAGGGCTGCAACACAGTGAAAGACCCGAGTCCTGAGCTTGTCGAAGGGCCGGGTTGCGCCTGCTGGCGGTTCGCCTAGCCGGAAGCGCCGCCCATCCCGCTTCTCCGGGATCGGCCACAAAAACGTCGGCGCATCCGCGCCGTCCGCAGGCACCCTGCTCATGCCAATGATGGCGAGAGCGACCAGCGATATGACATCAGCAAAAACCGCACCCTGAAAGGAGGCGTTGGCAAGAGGGTCTGTGCAGGATTTCCAGGGCGGGGATAGTCGTTCTGGTAATCCTGCGCTGACCCGGCCGATGCCGGTTCAGAGTGCGTGCGGGGCCGCGATCAAGCCATCGCACCCTGTCCGATTTCCAATCGGCAGAGTGTGACAACAGTCCCGCTCATCATTTGGGGCGTTGCGGGCACTCCCGCAGAAGGGGTCTGACAAAACCGCGCAGCGGGTTGGTCAGCAGGGGAAGGCCTTCCCCTTCTGAAGAACCGGAATATCGCGAATCTATTTGCACGCACATGGCGTGGATGTCGAAATCGACGGCTAAACCGCAACGCAAAGCCTGGATCATGCAACATCGCCGTGGAATTTAGCATCATTTAACGAATTTACGCAACATATGGTGATTGCAATGCACCTG
>CAZSRF010000056.1:1764-4631 GCA_964609155.1 uncultured Gammaproteobacteria bacterium
CCTGTCGGGCCGCTATGCGCATCATCATGGCAAAAAACGCAACGCCACAACGGGATTCGGTCATGGAACACTTTTCAATCGTTCAGGCGCTCTGTCGCGCCGCAATGGCGGACGCCTCGCCTGCCCTGCGCAAGCAAGTTGAACGACTGAGAGACGCATTGGCAAAAGATGGCGAGGCCAAGCAATCAAGCGCCCTGACAAGCATCCTGACCACCGCTGACCGCACCAAAGAGCTTGCGCCAAGTCGTATTGAACGGTCGAAGGCACCGCTTGTGGGCGAGATTCTGGGCCGCAATACACCTGTGCCCGTAGATCGGGAAACGTCAGCCGCTTTGGCCGAAATCATATTCCCCACCGATATCGAATCCTCGGCGCCTTTGTTCAACGCCACCGTTCGGCAAGCGATCGGGACGATTGTCGAGGAATGGGAGCATTTCGATGCGTTGGCAGAGATTGATATCAGGCCGTCGAAGACGTGCCTGATCTATGGCGCACCGGGCACCGGCAAGACACGCCTGGCCCTCTGGATCGCGCGCGAGCTGGATTTGCCGGTTGTCCTCGTAAAGCTCGACGGCCTTGTTTCATCGTTTCTGGGAACAACCGCGCGCAACATCGGAAATCTTTTCACTTTTGCCAATCGCTATCGCTGCGTGCTCTTGCTCGACGAGTTCGATGCGATCGCCAAGGTGCGCGACGATCCGCAGGAGGTCGGCGAGATCAAACGCGTGGTCAATGCGTTGCTACAAAATCTCGATATCCGCCGGGACGTCGGGTTCACTGTCGGAATCACCAATCATCCCAAATTGTTAGACCCAGCAGTTTGGAGACGTTTTGAAGTTCAACTTGAAATCCCAAAACCCGATTTCGAGATGCGGAAGGTAATTGCCGCGCATTTCATGCCGCCGGTCAAGGCACCCGACAGCCACTTGCGCCTGATTTCGTGGTTTACGGAAGGGGCCACCGGCGCCGAAATCGAATCTCTCGTTCGGACATACAAGAAGGCCACAACCGTTCGTGAAGAGGATAAGCGCGGCCTTTTGGACACGCTGCGCCAGTTTGCGACCTTGAACGCTGCCCGTGTTCAGAGCGAGCGCCGGGCACTGCTCTTTGAGGACTCCACCAGCCTGTTCCGGGCGATGCGTGACGATCCCATTCTGAACTTCTCAATGGCCGATATCGGAGAAATTTCGGGCAAGGACAAATCCACGGTCAGTCGCCAGCTTGGGAAGCAAGCCGCTGCCTTGAGTGAAGGTGAGGTGCCAAATGGCTAGTCCGGTACAAATCGTTCTCAACCCGGAAAACTATGAAGAAGCGCGGGTCACAAATGGCGGTGGTGGGCGGAAGGATTTCTTCGCGCACCGTGACCGGGAATTTCGTGCACACCAGACCGCGCTTATCGGACAGCTGGAAACCATTTCCGGGGTACTGAGCGCCCAATCGCAGGGTGACGTGGGCTTCGTGAAAGTCGTTCTTCGCCGGGAGGCATGGGCAAAAAGCCATCGTCCGATGGCGACGCTGTTCAGAAATGACCGGACGCCAATTGTCGGTGGGGATGATTTGGGCGTCATGATCATCGAAGCGCGACCAAGCACAATGCGTCAGGTCGCGGCGGAGATCGCGAAAGCCGAAGCACATACTGAAATGCGCTTTGATCCTAACAGGGAAAAGGAAGTCCCCCACCCTTCTTCGCAAAAGAGCGAGGCGGGAGCAATCGACCGTATCGAGATATACGGGCCGACTGACCGGCGCAATTTTTCGCTGGAGGACGCGGTCGCCTGGCTCTCCAATCCGATGACCGGGAGCGGCTATCAAGTCGAACTCTTCGAGCCCCTTCCCGCTCGTTCGGAATGGGATCGGCTCGACAATGGCCACCGCCGGCTGGTCGAGAGTTTTGTCGCGGGATTCAACAGCCTCGAATATGGCGTTACAGTGGAGCGGTTGCCCAATCACCGCCCCAAGCAGCCCTTGCTTTCCGTGCGGCTGGACCAATCTACCGATCAGCCAGTTCTTCGCCTGGGCGAGCCATCGTCAGGTGAGCGCCGCCGGGACATCGCGGTGTTCAATCCTGATCTTGAACGTCATGCGCGGCTTTTGGCGTTTCTCGACAAACACCCCCTTGTCCGACGAATTGAACTTCCCGGCATTGTTGTCCGGTCAGCGCTTCCCGCCAGCCCGATCGCAATCGCGCGTCCAACCCAGGCGATTGTGCCTGTGCGCGATAGCCGGAGGACACATCCCCGCCTTGGCGTGATCGACGGCGGGATCAGTCCAGCATTGGCAGACTGGGTCATTGATCGTTGGGATATTCTTGCCGACGAGGACGCTGATCTCTCACATGGCACGTTCATTGGCGGATTAGCGACGATCGGCAACGCGCTTAACGGACCTCATATCTGCCCCGAAGCCGATGGCACCGAACTCGTCGATGTTGCGGTTTTCCCTAACGAGCGGAAAGCCGGGGCATTCGCATCCTATTACCCCGAGGGGCTTCCCCAGTTTTTTGACGAGATGGAAACGGCAATTTCCGACGCGCGAGCGCGGCACGGTGTGCGCGTGTTCAACATGAGCCTCAACATTCTCCAGCCGGCAGCTCCGGATCGCTACAGCCCCCATGCTGCGCGGCTGGACCGGATTGCCGAATCCAACAACGCGGTTATTTTCATTTCAGCAGGAAACATTGCGCCGCAGGATCTTCGGGCTGAATGGCCCGCCGATGCAACCGCAGCCCTTACTAACCTCGCAAATGCCCGTAACGATGCGCTGCACACCCCGGCGGAGAGCGCCAGGAATGTCGCCGTCGCTGCGCTCAATCCGCCAGGCCTTGATGGGTGCATTCCCTTCGCTCCCACACGTTTTAGCCGGCGCGG
>CAZSRF010000057.1:0-4306 GCA_964609155.1 uncultured Gammaproteobacteria bacterium
TTTTTAAAAATTGAGCCCCCATCACTAGTTATGGCCTAGGGGCTGAGCTATTACAACTGGATAATATATAGCTATATTGTTAGAATATAAACTATTTTACAGTCTTGCTAGTCATTTTATTACCTGCAGAGGAACGTGAGAATGCGCATTAAAAATCCATATATATTGCTACCCATTTTATTAATTTATTTATTAGTCTACTCCACATTATTCGCAAATATTAACACTTCTAAAACTGAACTGCTTGCTAATTTTGGATTCGTTGAGAATTCAAGAGACATTACTTTTCAACATAAACCGTATCTTATAAATATAATTGGAAATGAAAATGATGGATATGATCTTGTAACTACAAAATTTAGCGATAATTTGAAGAATTCTACTGAACACTCAGCTTTACTGAAAGATCTTATAAAAAGATCTGATATTAAATATTACAATCATCAAGTTGTTGCTAATGATCAGGAAATTTTTGTACTTATTTCCGCCTGGAAAAAAAATAACGAAGCTGATGGAGAGAGTGAAAACCTTGAGTTTTTAGTTAGTTCAGCCGATGGGGTTAACTGGTCGCTAAAAAAAGAATTTATTGGACCTTATGGGCTTATTCAGGCAAATGGGCATGCTATAGGAATTCGCAATTATCAAGATGAACATAATTACTATATATCGCATGATCAGGCCAAAAGTTGGCAAACGATACATTTACCCGATCATTTGTCTCCAGACTGGGGCAAGCATACAGGAGCATTCATAGCAAACAACCGCCTTTTTTTGGTTACAGAACCACAGAGCATTTATTCTACACAAATATTTTATAGTAGTGAAAATGGCAAGCTAATAGAATCTGACTTTTCAAATCTAAAGCAAATTACTGTAAGCCTAGACTCAAAGCAGCAGTTTCAATTCCTAGGGATTAAAAATATTTTTTCTATAAAAAATAAAATAGTTGCTTTGGCATCTTATTACACAAACACAGAAACTGAAAAATTAAAGAATTTTTTTTGGCTAAGCGAAGATAAAGGCAAAACTTGGTCGTTATTTAATTTTAACCTAAATGATGATGAAGAAATTGAGCAAATCTCTGAATATAATGAACAATATCATATTATAACTTCTCACCATGAACCATATCACATGCCTCCGGAAACATCTGCGAGACCGATTAAAAAATTTAATTTTAATTATTATATCGTAAACAAAAGAAATCTCTCTAATAGATATTTTGAACCAATGCCTTTAAAGCCATTTACAAGCTTTCAATCTGATTTGGGAGAATTAAGAAATTTTACGAATGATGAAGTGGCTGATGTAATAATAGATATAGAACTCGTGGACTGCAAAGATGGCTTTCCTGTATTAATGCTTCTTAAATTAGGCAATAGTGTGGAATTTATTAGACTACTTAGTTAATCTATACTATAGCCTAGAGATATGACCCATTTTTACCAGGATTGGGGCCGCACCTCTTCTAATGTTTTTGGTACTTTATTCAATTTTTCCATACCGCATAGGATGATCTCTTTCGTTTAAAAAGTAAATACTTATTTCAATTTTTTTGAAAATCATTAGCGGCTGACGCCGCTATATTGGAATTTTAAAATAGGCGTGAACTGTTACTGGGACTTTTGGACCGGTTATGCACTTGGACCCGTTCAGCAGTTGCAAAATCTAGATTAACTTTATGAATAAGTCATCTAAGGTTACAACGCCAGTGATCAGAGCATCGGAATATGGATTATCTACAATACCATTACAAGTAATCATAGTTATGAATATATCTTTTTTTGTACCGGTTTGCTTTACAAAAACGTCCCGTTTATTGATCAGTTTCTTTGAATATTCTTTATCAATGACGAATGGCTTGTCAGTATATTTGATCTCACAAATAGTAATCACATCATCCAAGCGATCGAAAAGTAAATCTATTTGCGCACCTTGATCTTGTGAACTGCGCGATGGTACGTAGCGCCAAGCATCAGCCATAGCCGTTACAGGAATACCTAATTTCTTTCTAACATTAGTCAAATGCTTATAGATTAATGCCTCAAAAGCAAGACCAGCCCAACTATGCCACCTTGCGCTATTTTGCATAACCTGCCAATAACCAGACTCTAATTTACCTTTTTGTATCTTTTTTCTAATCGGTTCAATCCAGCTTAAATAAAATAAAGTGTATTCATCAATAACCTTATAATATGTCCCCCTTTTTTCATGTCCAAAAGGCACAAACTCTAATATAAATCCGGCCTCTTCTAAATCTTTTAATTTAACTGATGTCCGGCCACCATTAGTTATCTTCTCTGAATTTCTGCTTATATCAGCTAATGAAATACCATAACGGTTCTTTGCTATTATCCTAATTAACTCAATATAATAATCCGCATTGTCAAATAATGATAAAAATAAGTCATCAAATTCCTTTAATAAAATACCATTTGAACTAAAGGAAAGCTGTTCAATTATTTGTGCCGCTGATGCGCCTTTGGGAATAAATGAAAGATAAAATGGTACTCCGCCAGTCATCATATAAACTTGAGCGACGTGCTTATTGTTTAGTTTCACGCCTTTGGACAATAAAAATTTTTTAGTATCATTAAGAAGAAATGGTTGCAATAAAATCCGGCGAGTAACTCTATTATGTAATCCGCCTCTATCTTTAATAATTTTATTTATAACCCATGACGCCGATGAACCGCAAATTATTAATTTAATTTTCGGATTGTCAGACCATGTATGATTCCAAAAATAATCTAGAGCTTGTAATAATTTAGATTTATGTGTTGCCATCCAAGGAAGTTCATCTAAGAAAATCACTAATTTTTTATCAGCTGACATTTGTTTTTCAATTATGTCTGTTAAAAGCTCGAACGCATCAATCCAGCTAACCGGTACTTTCAATGGTAAATCCTTAAAAAATGTCCTGCCTATCTCTTTAGTAAACATTGATAACTGTTCATTTAAACTGCCGTCTTTTAAACCAGTTGCATGAAAAAAGATAGCATTACTTTTAGCAAAAAACTGCTTAATTAAATAAGTCTTACCTATCCTGCGCCTCCCATAAATTGCTAGAAATTCAGCTTGATTTGACTTGTAAAAATCCTCTAAAATTTTTTTTTCTATCTCTCGCCCAATTAGCATAATGTATATCTCAATAGTAAATCTTTTATTTATCCCGCCACTATTAATATTAATATAAGTGGCGTAAAATGCAAGTAATTTTTCTTTTTAACGCCACTAATAAAAAAACATTAGTGGCGGGATAACTACAAATAATGTAACCTGCTATTTTATAAAGAAAATTATTCGTCGAATAAGTGTAATACAATCATTAAATTGCAAACCATTTTATAGGTTCCAAGTTAATATAGGGTCCAAAAGTTGAATTCGTTTGCCTTAAAATTCAAAGGATTATAATCGGGTCCTACCAGCAGTTCTCAATTTGAGGGCAAACCGAGACCAAAATAAGCCAAAATCAGATAGCTAATCTAAAGAATCAACATAACTAATGATAGGGAAGCCACTGGTTTGACTAGTGAGACTATCCAGGCTTGGCCTTCAGATTTAGTATTAAAGATATAAAAGACATGTATAATTTTGTGTGTGTGGCTTGGCGGCTAAACACAGGAGATAATACATGTCGTATGAAAGTTTAAGTCATTCTAAATGGGAGTGCAAATATCATTTAATATTTGTGCCAAAGTATAGAAAAAAAGTGCTGTATGGGAAAATAAGACAATATTTGGGGCCAGTATTTCATGAATTGGCAAAGCAGAAAGACTGTAAGATTCTAGAGGGACATATGGTGCAAGATCATGTCCATATGCTGATATCGATACCACCGAAATATGCGGTGTCTCAGATAGTAGGCTATATAAAACTCGATGTCGGACATTTTAATTATTTATTGGAATAACAATATATTTCAAAATATAAAAATTAATATTAGAATATCGCCATACCAATTAGGAGCATGGCGATTAATGTTATTTTTCAAACCACTTTCCGTGTGTGAAGCTTTTATTAATGATCTAAATGAAACTTTAAAGATTTTAGGTGGTAATAAATTAAGTAATTGCCAAAAATTATGGTTATCCATATGCATAACGGCAATTATAGTTACCAATTCTGTTTGCTGGGAAAGATTTTCTAGAGCATGTTTTGGCGCAGTAAAATCAAATAATTTATCAAAAATGTTTAGAAGATCACTAATATCGTGGGATAAATTATTATATGCTAGCGTAACTAGAATATTTAAACACCGATTTTCACAGACCTATAACGGCCACAATTGCAACCGCAAAAACTT
>CAZSRF010000058.1:0-4021 GCA_964609155.1 uncultured Gammaproteobacteria bacterium
CTTGTTAACAGCTAGAAACGCAAATTATATCACATTAATTTTTTATAAGTACTTAAAGTAGAGGTGTTTTGTCATGATGATCTTTAATATCTACAGGTGTTCCTGCTGCTATCCATCTGCGTGCTGCGTCTAAATTGAGCGCTTCAGCTGCAAAATGCAGAGGATGTTTGTTGTCGTATTCCTCTCTTATCCTAAATGTAATACAGTCATCTTCAGCAAATTTTTCTGATATAAGGGTATTGTCATCTAGGGTTTCTAGAGATTTATCATGAAAGTCTAGCCATAGATGCCAAGAGCCAAATAATACTTTTATCTTGTTTTTAAACATCTCAAAACTAGTAGTTGGAGAAAAATCTTCTTGAATTCTAAATACACCACAATCTAATATTATTTTCATAACACCCGCCATTTGCAGAAGAGATCTCGGGCCTGCCCATTTCGTGCTTGACTGAAATGACAACCTATAATTATTCTGCGTAAGTTCTGTTTCTATTAACGTGCACGTGTGTGACATGCTAAGCTAAATAAGAAGAAAGTTCAATTTAGTTATGCTGCAATGCGTGTAACTCACTGGTTTTAGAGAAGAATTAAAAATTATTTTGCAAAATTTTTAGTCATTCAAAACCCACCCATCTTACTCTAGGCCGAGGAGGTTGTGCACCTGCAGCTCAGGGCAATTGCATGAAAGGAAACCAACTAGGCCATAAATTAATTTGATGATTATTATGTTGACCAACGCCAATTTAACATATTAATCGAAGATTTTGAACAGGCTCTAACACTCTACTATAATTATATGCATACAATGTACTACTATGAGTATATATGGCTGATCTTAGCAGAGCTGAAGCAATGCGAATACTGGGTTTGACTGGAGAACTAAACGAAGCTGCTATAACAGCAGCATTTAAAAGACAAGTATTAGCCCATCATCCTGATAAACATCCCGGAGATTCTGAAGTAGTTAAAAAAACGCGAGCCGCGGCTGCTGAAGCCTTTAAGCAATTAATCCCTGCTAAAGATTTTTTATTAAAATGCATTAAAATACCACCAGAAAGTAGACTTGCTCCACCACAATCACGATCCGTTAGCCCTACAAGTACGCAAGGAGTCAGTGAGGAGGGAAAAGCTGAAGATGAGAACGAGGTACTTGAAATAATAATTGATGGCCGAAATTTTGTTATAGATTTAACGTATTTAGATCTTAGCCTTCCAAAAGATATCTTAGATTTTATAAAAGCTCAGTTATTAATTCCACATATAAGCGATGGGGAGGTGTTTGATGCCCTTGAAGAATATCTGGGAACCAGAGAGCCTGAATCTAGCCGCAAAAGCCAAAGCTCTTATCCGGGCGGTGCAAGAGAAGTGCATTCTAGAAGTTATACTAGCCGTTTTGATGCCACTAAATCAATAGAACAGCCTGATGCCACTGAATTAAAAGCAATAGCGGAGTACGTCGTTAGCCATAAGAAAAAACATTTGTTTACAAGTCATTTTGAACGGGCTGCTTATAAGTTTCTTGACAATATTAAAAATCCAAAGAAAGCACCTCGAATAGTGGAATGGAAATGGTTCTGCCAGTTGCGCAAAAAAACCGGGGATATGGCCTATTCAGGGCTAACAAGACTAGATAAATACAGAGACCTTATTGAGCGTGCCAAATCAGATCTTACTCCAAGACCTCGTCATAAATAAATATAGGATAACAACAGCAAATATAGATGATTAATACTAGTTTACAAATGGTTGTCACTGCATTTATTGGGTTGTTGTTAAAGAGACTCTGAATCAGACAAATACGATTTTGGATCTTGCGTCGCATGTTTTTTCAGCTAAATTTAATTTGCATTTTGGATCCTATCAATATCCATTCTGGTTTGCTTCGAAAACTGCGAGCGTGCTTCTCTTCTCTCACTCTCAGTGTTGGCAGTTTTCTTTGCAACAACGTAGTTCAGTGAATTACTAAATGAATCATTATATGAACCAATTTAACATATTAATTGAAGATTTTGAACAGGCTCTAAGTAGTGCAAGCATTGTTATCAAAGCGCTTAATAAAATACTTAATGCAAAAGGAGTAGCCGATTCTAAAGAGAAATTAAGCATTATTGTGCCGATTAACCCACCAAATAAAAACTGCATGGAGCCATACACTGCAGCAGCACTACCTGAACAATGAGCATATTCCTGCATGGCACTTGCTGCGCTGGGTCCAACACTAAGACCTATACCAGAAGAAATAATTAACATAGGTATTAAAAAGTGATAAATATCCAGAGGGTAATAAATACTCAGAGTTAACATTATTAGCGAACCAAAAGTTATTATAATCAGGCTAACTAGAACTAAAATATCAAGACGTAAGAAGTTTACTAATCTGCTTGAGATAAAGTTGCTGATAATTAAAACTAAAGCATTCATGCCAAAATAATAGCCAAAATGATGTTTTGGAACAGCAAGATGCTCTATTAGAAGTCTTGGGGATAAACAACAAAAACCAAATAAAGCTACGATACAAGTTGTGGCTAATAAAGCATAGGGTAAAAAATTCTTAGCTTTTAAGATTAAAAGTAAATTGTACAATTGATGGGAATAATGTGCTTGATCAGAATGCTTATTGGTTTCTGGTAACCTATAATAAGACATGATAGCCATACTTGTACCTATAATAAATAAACAAAAAAAGCTACTGCGCCAGGTTTGAGTAAGATAAGCTAAATACCCTCCTATTATAGGTGCTATCATAGGTGCAATGGACGATAACCCTGTCATTTGACTGTAAAGCTTAGCGCCTTCTCGTGGTTCAAAACAATCTCTAACAATAGCGTAACTAAGCACATAAGTTCCACATGCTCCAATAGATTGTACTAAACGGGCTAAAATAAGCATTTGAATAGACGTAGCTAAAGTACACCACAAACTAGCTAGCATAAAAATAGTGCTGCTGATAATAGTTAATTTACGTTTACCAAATTTATCAGCCAGAGGTCCAATAATGAGTTGTCCAAAGGCAACTCCGAACATGAAAATGCTAAGTGTCCATTGGACTATAAGAGGAGTAGTATGTAAGTCTAATGTTATATCGGTGAGTGATGGAATGAAAATATCCATCGCAAATGATATGCTAGTGGATAAAGGGACTAATAATAACAGCCAATGAGTGTGTTTTATATTAATCCCCCAGGAATGTGTTATTGTCTTGTATCCAGCTTAGTATAATCTCTTTTTACCTCCCCGGTATAAAGTTGACGAGGTCTGCCAATTTTTAAACTTGGGGTGCCAAGCATTTCATTCCAGTGTGCAATCCATCCAACGGTTCTTGCAAGAGCAAAGATTACAGTATACATGTTAGTAGGTATACCTATAGCACGTAAAATAATGCCTGAGTAGAAGTCAACATTAGGATATAGTTTTTTCTCAATGAAGTAGTCGTCTTCTAAAGCAATTTTTTCTAATGTTTTAGCAATTTTAAATAAAGGATCGTCTCCACAACCAAGAGCATGCAAAACTTCATCGCATGTTTCTCGCATGACAGTAGCACGTGGATCAAAGTTTTTATAAACACGATGCCCAAAGCCCATTAATCTGAAACTATCATTTTTGTCTTTAGCGCGAGCTATAAATTGTGGAATATTTTTTACATCTGCAATTTCTTCAAGCATGTTGATTACAGCTTCATTGGCTCCCCCGTGCGCAGGTCCCCATAATGCTGCAATACCCGCAGCCATACAAGCAAATGGGTTAGCACCAGAAGAACCAGCTAGTCGCACTGTTGATGTTGATGCATTTTGTTCGTGATCAGCATGCAGAATAAATATTCTATCCATTGCCTTTGCTATAACGGGGTCAATTTCATATTTTTCACAAGGAGTTGCAAACATCATATTCAGAAAATTTTCAGCATAAGATAATCTGTTTTCTGGATAGATAAAGGGCTGGCCGATGGAATATTTATAACTCATAGCGGCAATAGTAGGTATTTTGGCTATTAACCTAAAAGCTGCAAGTTCACGATGGTCTT
>CAZSRF010000059.1:0-4001 GCA_964609155.1 uncultured Gammaproteobacteria bacterium
CAATTGTGCCTACGTTTACGTGCGGTTTATTACGCTCAAACTTTGCCTTTGCCATATCTAACCTCTATAAAAAAATATAAATACCTACGAAACCTGGAGCCCATAACCGGAGTTGAACCGGTGACCTCTTCCTTACCAAGGAAGTGCTCTACCGCCTGAGCTATATGGGCAACTAACCACAATCCTGATCTGCCGCAGCTTAACAGCCTGATAGCCAACAACTGAGTATTACTCAGGGCGTGTGTTATCCTATCAAAGCAATCAAATCTTTTCAATATATTATCCAGCCTAATTCAGATTAAATAATATTAATTTGTAATTAAATAACAAATAAAGAGTATAATTATAATTTTATTTGCTTACTATCTAATAAAACTAATAAAATAAACATGAACAGTCCTCTTCCTCTTAGTCTCTATATTCATATCCCCTGGTGTATAAAAAAATGTCCTTACTGTGATTTTAACTCACATGAGATACGCAAAACAAACACAGACCCATACGCATATGAGGCTGTTTATTGTGACGCTTTGCTTTTAGATTTACGAAACACTCTTGATTACTTAAAAATACGCTCTTCCAACACAATTATACCGAATATTCACAGTATCTTTATTGGCGGTGGAACGCCAAGCTTATTTTCTGCAAAAAGCCTTGATGAGATTTTAACTAAAATAAATACCCTTCTCACTATACCCAAAGAATGCGAGATAACCCTAGAAGCAAACCCAGGGACTTACGAGAGCAAAAAATTTAGCGACTTTAAAAGTATCGGCATTAATCGTCTGTCTATCGGTGTTCAGTCTTTTGATAATAATTGTTTACAATCATTAGGCCGCATTCATAATAGCCAGCAAGCTATTAAAGCAATCGACAGAGCTAAAGAGCTTGACTTTAATTTAAATATAGATCTTATGCATAGCTTGCCTAATCAAACAACCGCTTTAGCAATAGAAGATCTGAAGATTGCCACATCTTTTGAACCCCATCATTTATCTTGGTATCAGCTTACTATTGAACCCAATACTGCTTTTGCAAAAAAACCACCTATCTTACCAAACGATCATATCTTAGATAATATTTATTATTCTGGATTAAATTTTTTATGTAACAACGGTTATACTCAATATGAAATCTCAGCTTTCACAAGTTCTTACGATAATTTAAAAAATTTTAAATCAATACATAATTTAAATTATTGGCGTTACGGTGACTACATAGGCATTGGTGCAGGTGCACACAGCAAATTCACAATTAGATCAAATACAGATATAAAAACTATTCGTCAATGGAAGCAAAAAAGCCCTGAGAGATATATCAGCTCTGACTTCCCGAAACTAAGCGGAGAAAGTTTTTTAAATTCAGATGAATTAATTTTAGAATATATGATGAATAGATTACGAATCCTAGAACCACTATCCGAACAAGAATTAAATTTTTATACCAACCTGACTTTCTCTGATATTAAATTAAGCAAGTCTATCACCAAAGCCCTAGAACATAAATGGGTAACTCTCAACAATATTAATCATTCTTATTATTTAACAGTTACCGATTTGGGTAGACAATTTTTAAATAATCTTATTTTGCTTTTTTGACGACTAATAACTCTTCTTCATTTGCTAATTTGCGTGCTAATGCTTTAGGATGTGTTTCAGGTAGTAGATATGACAGCAATAAAGCAACTACATAACATGCTGGCAAAGACAGTAGCGCAATTTGGTAACTTTGCAGAGAATAGATGGGTGCATTGTTTGCTATAGTACCAGACCATGTATATTCTAGCAGACTACCAATCATTGGCGATATAATCATCATACTCAACATGACTAAAAAGTTAGTTGCTGCTGTAGCTGTTCCAGCTGCTTCTTTTATGCTTAGCTCTATGCCAACTACAAACACTAAAATTTGAGCCCCAGATATTAATCCCAAAGAAAATAGTAAAACTAATAACAAGTACTCAGGTAATTGAGGGGAAAAAATAATAATCAAAAATAAAATCAATGACAAAACTAAAGATGCCTGATAAAAAACTTTTCTCCTACCAAAATGCTCTGATAGTAAACTTGCAATAGGCCCACCCAAAGCCATACCTACAAAAACAGCAGGGGCTAAACCTGATGCTGCTTTGTGACTTATACCAGCAGATTCAAAAAATGGAATAGCCCACAGGCCTGCAAATATACCAACAGGTAAATATAAAGTACAGCCAATCAATCCATTGATAATAAATCTATAATTTTTAATCATTGTTTTTAAATCATAGAGCAAAGCTTTCCAGCTAGCTTCTGGAATTACAGCTACATCAACTAGTTTCTTCTTCGGATGATCGCGTACAGATAGTATTGTAATGATAAAAACGGCAATTCCAACAAAACCAGCGTACAACCAAGTTTCTCGCCACTCCATAACATCTAATAAATCCGGTAATACCTTTTGTGCAAAAACAGCACCAAGTAGTCCAACTGTGGTGGTCAGACCTGAGACCAAGCTTAAATTATTAGGTGGAAGCCAGTTAACAGCAAGTTTTAACACTCCAACAAAAGCAAACGATGAGCCAAACCCAATCACAAAAAATCCCAATTTGCCTAACGATAACACTTCAAAAGCTGATAAAACAAAACAACCAATCACACAGCATAAAATAGACATACACAATAGTTTTCGTGGTCCATAATGATCCATAAGTAAACCAACGACAATTTGCATGGGCACATAAGCATAAGAGTAAAAAGCACTTAAGATAGCAAAATCTGCAGCGCCTATATTATAAAAACGCATGATATCTGATGTCATAACACTTGGTGCTACCCGGAGAAAAAACTCATAACAGTAAAATAATACCCCTAAACTACAAATAAACCACGGTAGGACGGTTGTAGAATAAACAGATGCATTGAAATGTTCTGCATGAGAGTTAGAGAAATTATCTCGCATTCTTGAGCTCCATAGTTAAATTAAACACTAAATTTCGATTCTATTAGATATAAAAGCAATGTCAAGCCCAGAACCAATCCAGACAAATCTTATCCCAGTGTAACTTGCAACTAAACACAATATACCCAGTAATATACTTAGCAAACTGGATAAATTATAATCATTAGGCTAGTATTAGTATTAATAGCATATTAAAAACCTGATAAATCAAAATGTTATGAAAACAAAAAACCTCTTGTTATTTGTCTACACATTTATATCACTCTCATTATCAACTAGTTATGCCATTTGTGGTGATGGTAAAATAGACCTAGACCCTAATACCCAACAACCTACAGAAGAGTGTGATTTAGGCGATGCTAACAACTACGACGACAGCACCTCCAACAAAACGCCTGATCTTGCTGAGACTTCTGGGTGTACAAAAAACTGCAAAGTAAGAGCTGATGGCTGGAAATGCACTAATACTCTCCAAGATTGGTTTGAACTTGGGCAAACTAACCCAAGAAGTTTGAAAAATTTATTTATAAAGCTTGCGCAACAAAATAAAAAAGACATCTCGACACTTCAGAATTGTACGGCAACATCTACTGACCAAACCTGCAAGGACTACATAACGGATGTAGCTGAATTTAAACGATTAAACTTAGGTAACCCCATCAATGTAACTGCGCAGATGCGATGCATGTTTGATGATAACATTACTACTATTTCCGAATTTGTAGATCCCCTTGTTAGCAAAAATTATACTGTCAATTGTGGCACTGATTCTTCATCAAATGCCTTAGTGCCATCTAGCTAATCAAGACAGGAGCAGAAGCAGCAAGACAAATTGTCTCCAGCTGTAGGTGTAGGTACTGCAAGATCTCTTTTGAAAACAGATGCGTAAGATTTAAGGGACTGGCGCTATTAATAATGATTCTAGATACAACATTTGATACAACACAAAATCTACTTTGGAATTAGTATCTATAATATATTGTTATATATATTTTTAAATTACCAGTTATAAGTAGTCAAGAAAAATTAATATGGTATTGACTTCCTATACTAACTATTATTTG
>CAZSRF010000060.1:0-3801 GCA_964609155.1 uncultured Gammaproteobacteria bacterium
TTATAGTTTTTTTGCTTTTTTTCAATATTTTAACGAGGGGGCTGAGCTATTACATGATTATTAGGCGTGCTACTTATCGAGCTATTATTTTTTTGGGCTTCCATGCCATTTGACATAATCTATTTTTCTCCAACAATTCTTACCCAAGCACCTTTATTTTTAATTTCTAGTAATGTTATACCATGGTTCATATAGGTAAGCGCTACATAATCTGTTTGTTCCTGCAAAATACCAGATAAGATTATTTTTCCACCAGGTTTTAAGTAACTAATTAAAGTATCACATAATTCTATCAATGGGTTAGCTAATATATTAGCTAAAATATAAGCTACCTGAGTTTCATGTTGTTCAGGTATGTCATTAGGAAAATAAGTAGTGATTTTATCTGAAATATTGTTTCTTAATGCATTATCATTGGTAGCCACAATGGCCTGCGGATCATTATCAATAGCAATAGCATGTTTTGCTCCTAGTTTAATGGCTGCAATTGCTAGAATTCCAGAGCCACAACCAAAATCCATAATGTGACTATCTTGTAACTCAGCCATGTTGTCGGCTAGCCACTCTAAACACAGAGAAGTAGTAGGGTGTTCGCCAGAGCCAAAAGCCAAGCCTGGTTCAAGATTTATATAATATCTTTGTTCTAAAGGATGTTTGCCGTAAGGGTATATCCATAATTTTTCAGCAAGGCATACAGGTTCAAAATCAAAGTGTTGTTTAGAACGATCATATTCAATTATATGGTGCTCATATTGTTCTATAATATCTTTTGAGAAATCGTAAGTTAATTGATTCATTAGCTTATTAATATCATGTTTGTTCTCAAATAAGGCACAAAGTTTAATGTGTTGCCAAAAAGGGGTTTCATCAACCTGTGGTTCATAAATAGGCTCATCACCGTTATCACTAATGGTAATACTTACAGCACCTTTTAATTGTAGCCAATGTGTTATGTCATCTATATGGGATTGCTTAGTGGTGATAGTGACTTGTTGCCATTCTTCGGGTGTTGATGGTGTTGTTAGATTGATCATTATTATTACTTCTTTGATTTCAATTTTTCTTCAAGATAGTGAATATTAAATCCGCCATGTATAAAATTAGCGTCTAGTAAAATATCTTGATGAAGTGGAATATTGGTTTTAATGCCATCTATAATTAATTCATCAAAAGCATTGGTCATTTTGGCAATGGCTTCATTACGAGTGTTGCTATAAGAAATAATTTTTGCAATCAAAGAGTCATAGTATGGCGGTACTTTATAACTGCTATACAAATGAGAATCTACTCGAATACCCGGGCCTCCTGGTGGATGGAATAATGTTACCGTGCCAGGGCAAGGTATAAAAGAAGTAGGATCTTCTGCATTAACGCGGCATTCAATAGCATGGCCAGTTATTTTTACATCACTTTGGGAAAAAGATAATTTTTCACCAGCCGCTATTTTGATTTGTTCTTTTACTATATCAATTCCTGTAATCATTTCTGTAATAGGATGCTCAACTTGGACGCGAGTATTCATTTCAATAAAGTAAAACTTATCATCTTGATAAAGAAACTCGAAAGTTCCAGCTCCACGGTAACCAATAGTTTTGCAAGCATTCACACAAATAGCACCTAATTTCTCACGTGCACTGGGGGATATAAAAGGCGCTGGGGCTTCTTCTACTACTTTTTGATGCCTTCTTTGTAATGAACAATCACGTTCACCTAAGTGAATAGCATTTCCATGGCTATCTGCAAGCACTTGAAATTCAATATGTCTTGGGTTATCTAAGAATTTTTCCATGTATAGGCGATCGTTACCAAAAGCTGCTTTAGCCTCAGCGCGGGTCAATGAGATGGCATTATTTAATGCAGCTTCGCTATGCACAATACGCATACCACGACCGCCACCACCGCCAGAGGCTTTAATAATAATAGGGTAACCTATATTGTTTGCAATTTTAGCATTTTCTTCGTAATTATGACCAAGAGGGCCATCAGATCCTGGAACACAAGGAATTCCCGCTTGTTTCATTGCTTCAATAGCATTAACTTTATCACCCATAAGCCGAATTGTTTCTGATTTGGGCCCTATGAAAACAAAACCACTTTTTTCCACGCGCTCCGCAAAATCAGCATTTTCAGATAAAAAACCATAACCTGGATGAATAGCAACAGCATCTGTTATTTCAGCTGCGCTGATAATTGCAGGTATATTAAGATAGCTATTATTTAATTGCGCAGGACCAATACATACGGTTTCATCTGCTAATCTTACATGCAATAAAGCCTGATCAGCGGTAGAATGCACAGCAACAGTTTTAATGCCCATCTCGTGACAGGCGCGAAGAATTCTTAGCGCAATTTCCCCACGATTTGCAATGACAACTTTGTCAAACATAATGCTCTCTCGGTTATTCAATTATAAATAATGCCTGACCAAACTCAACAGGAGCACCATTATCAACAAATATTTTAGTGATGATACCTGGGGTATCAGCTTCGATTTGGTTAAACATTTTCATGGCTTCTATAATGCATAAAGTATCGCCGGGGGATACTTGCGAGCCAATATCGACAAAAGGCTTAGCTTCTGGGGTGGAGGATCGATAAAAAGTTCCAACCATAGGTGAATTAACTTCATGGCCTCTAGAAGCAGGGGCTTCTATTTTTTCTGTTTGGGGCAGTTCTGCAGGTTGAGCTAAATTTTGAACAGGCAAACCAGGATTTGTGTGTTGATAGTGTGGCTGGTGGATGTGGACCGGCTGGTGAGGTGGAGCAACCGCATAATGGCCCGTTGGACTATGCCTGCTAATACGCACAGCTTCTTCTCCTTCACGGATTTCAATCTCGGAGACTCCTGATTCATCTAATAGCTCAATTAGTTTCTTAACTTTTCTTATATCCATGGTATACTCTGTAATTAATCGTCAGATATCATATCGTTGCTATTTTGCCGGAATATTTCAGTTCTGTCTAGATATATTATTTATCATAGCAGATAGCAGCATGTTTACAGATTTTCGCTTCAAGTCTAGAGCTTTTTTGAGTAAATCAACCAAAAAGCACATAATATATTCTTTCTTACATTGCACTAAGTGTCTGAATTATGCATTTTGACATTATGCATTTTGGCATTGATTCATGGGATATGCTATGATTCATTTAACTGCGTTAATCATGATGACTAGTTGGTCAGTGTGAGGTGGGGATGTCAAGAACAATACGAGGTGCTGCTGATTTTCAGATAGAAGCTCTAAAAAAAACGGCTGCTGATCACGCTGTAGCCCTTGCTGGTTTGAGAGCTATGGAAGACAAACTCAAAACAACACCATCAAAAACGTATTCTCAACAAGAAATAGATGGGATAGAGGCTAGTATATTTGCAAAAAAAGAAGAGTTAATAACCCTAAGAGATAAAATTAGCGAGCATATTGATAAGTTGAGCTCTGTTGTACTTAAACAGCTCAAGGATAAGACAGGGTTTCTTAATGGTGAAGATACGCAGGAGTTGAAAGAGGAATTGGATACGAGGATAAGCAAGGCGATCAAAGAGCAACAACCTGATGGTGAAGATACGCAGGAGTTGAAAGAGGAATTGGATACGAGGATAAGCAAGGCGATCAAAGAGCAACAACCTGGGCCAGCACGCCGTAGATTACGAGCACGGCTTGACGCAGCTCTAGATGCATCGAAGGATGAAGGTAAAGATAACTTGGTAGCAGGGCAGCGGGAACGCTCTTCTTCAATGACATCTCAAGTGTAAATCTCCAGACTTGATCTGACAGTTTACACTTACCCGACAAAATAATTGTC
>CAZSRF010000061.1:0-3772 GCA_964609155.1 uncultured Gammaproteobacteria bacterium
ACAAGTTTACCTACTTATCAATTTGATTATCAAAAATGTTGGTTAGAAAAAGGAGATCTCCAAAACAATAAAAAATTCAATTCAATTGAAAATGTTTTTTATAAGCGTTCTTGGGAGAGAGCTGATATAAATATATCACCTGATGGTGATGAAAGTTTAAAGCAAAAGAATATTTTAATATTGTTAAACGATAAAAATACAAAACAAAGTGGTAGCAATGAGTTGCTGAAATTATTGAATAATTATTGTGATAACACGAACTATGTCATTCATCAACAATCGAATAACATACAACCTGATTGTACATTTGATTTTAGCAATGCATTGCATATAAAAACTATTCTTGATGAAAAGATTAAGACTAGTCCAATTGATATAATTATATATATATCGCCAAGTATTGATATTCATAACCCCAGTTTAGATATCTTCGCAATCAGGAACATATTTGATTGGTCAAAAGATTCTCGCAATAGAATTGCAAAATTTGTTTCAATATCTTTTGATAATTATGAGATTTTTGGAAACGAGCTACTACAAGAAAAACCTTCTATTGTTTTTGGCGTAACACAGTCAATTCCATTTGAATACTTTACATTAGACACTAAGGCCTTTCATATAGATTTATCATCTCAAGACGTTAGCTATGCAGACGTTCTTTTACCTACACTAAGGCAAAATGAGGAAAAGAGTTTAATTGCAATAAGAGGTAAATACCAATGGGTTTCAACCTATCAAGCACTAAAGCTTTCGAATAAAAAAAATAAATTAGATAATAACTTTAAATCTAATAGTTCTGTATTTTTAATTACAGGAGGATTAGGTGGACTTGGCCATACATATGCTAATTATATCGCACAAAAAGAAAAGAATTGTACCATTATTCTTTTAGGTCGAACAGTAGAATCAAAATTAAGAGAGGATTATAAAACTAGGTTAGCTGACTTAAGGAAAACAAAACATCGTATTATTTATGAAGCAATAAATATTGGACAGCAAGATGCTTCATCTAAAATAAAAAAACTTTTAGTTGACAATAATATTGATTCCATTGAGCTTATACTGCATGCAGCGGTTGTTGTAGCCAAAAGTGCTATGTATGAAAAAACGCATGGTGATATAGAGCAAGTAGTAAGTCCTAAAATAGGTGGAGTAGAGAATCTTCTTAAGCTGAGTGCATGTATTCAGATAAACAATTTTGTTAGTTGTTCATCAACAGCTAGTATTATTCCTTCTCTAGGCCAAATGGAATATACCGCAGCAAACATATATTTAGATGAATTAAGTTTTAGAAGCCATCCCAATATAAAGCACATGGTATCTATCAACTTAAATCAAATCTCTGATATTGGAGCTGCAGTAGAGTTTATAGAGCGTAGTACAACAAAAGAAGGAAGGTCATTGAACTCCATTAAGAGTTATGAATTTCCGGGTATTTTAGAAAAAATAATACAAACAAAAACCTTAAACAACGTTGTTATATCAAGATATGATGTCAATATAGGTCGTTATGAAAATACTAAGTCATTATTAAATGAGCAAAATGATAAAGCAAAAACGGAGAATAAGGTTAAAATAATAGAGGACAACTATACGGAAACAGAGTTTCAAATAGCTCAAATATTTAGTAAATTACTGGGTATAGAGCAAATCTCGTTGTATGATGATTTTTTTAAGCTAGGTGGTAATTCCATTCTTGCTATTCGATTATCACACCAAATAAATAAGGTATTAGGTTGCAACGTAAGTGTTGCGGATGTGTTTAAATTTAAAAGCAGTAAAGGGTTGGTTGGAAATATTAAATTTTTAGAAGTTGGTGCTGGAAATCTGGAAAAGGTATTTTAACCAATAAAAATATTTCAAAACACTAGGTGAAAATTTTTGTATGCATTAGATTATGAATATACTAAAAAGTATAACCGTCTTCCTTAACGAATTAAGGTTAAATTCTGGAGCTATCTGGATGGAGAAGGAGAGTATTAAATTTTCTGCACCATTAAATTTTCAAAATCAGGAAACAGATAACTTTATTCTACATAATAAGAGTAAATTAATTACTATTCTTAAAGAAAACCATATTTTCTCAAAACAAAAATTTCTAAGTGTAGTAATATTCAGAGATAAAACTAAAACATATTATCCATTAAGTTTTGCTCAAGAACGATTATGGTTTATCGAGCAATATGAAGAAGGTACTAATGCTTATCATATTCCTGAATTATATGAATTTAATAGCAATACAGATGTAGCAGGCATAAAATATGCTCTTCAACAGGTAGTCTCCAGACATGAAGTTTTAAGAACTACAGTTGGCCAAGAAGGTGACCTAGAGTATAGTACTCAAAGCGTGCATAATGAACCATTGATTATTGAAGAGGTAATATTAACCGACAAAGACGATTATAAAACGCTCCTAAAAGAAGACATTAATCGTCCCTTTAATTTAAGCGTTGAATATCCCATTCGTGCTACATTATACACAATTCAATCAAGTAATGGATCAGCTGGCAATCAAGCGAATAAAACTTTATTATTAATCAACACGCATCATATTGCCAGTGACGGCTGGTCAATAGAAATATTTCAAAAAGAATTATTTACTTATTACGAAGCGTATCTTACCAATAACACAGCATTTAGTTTACCAGCATTAGAGATACAGTATAAAGATTATGCAGTTTGGCAAAGAGCCTATTTAACAGGAGCATTTTTTGAAAAACAATTAAGTTATTGGAAGCATAAATTATCTGGTTATCAGACCTTAAAATTACCTACTGACTATACAAGACCAAATGATATAGATTATAGGGGATCAAACGAAGAGTTTACACTCAGTAAGGAAATTAGTCAAAAATTAAGATCATTAGCACAACGCATGGGCGTAACATTACATAGCACAATGTTAAGCAGCATCAATATTCTATTGAATAAATATACAGGTCAGGATGATATTGTAGTCGGTAGTGTTATTGCTAATAGGCACCACCAACAAACGGAACAGCTTATTGGTTTTTTTGTAAACACACAAGCAAACAGAACGCTACTCAATAAATCTCAGAGTTATGAAGCATTAGTACAGCAAGTTCAGCAGCAGCAAATAGAAGCTCAATTATATCAAGACTTACCCTTTGAAAAAGTAGTGGATGAATTAGGAGTTGAGCGGGATTCTTCAAGGCATCCTGTATTTCAAGTAATGTTCGGAGTACAAAGTTTTGGTAATGATATCAAAACCAATGACCAACAAAAAACATATCTCAAACCACTTCAAATAGAAGATATCTATGAAGTAGCACAGTTTGATTTATCTATTAGTATAGATGATGGTAAGGAGGAATTATTAGGCCAAATCAACTATGCCACAAGTCTATTTCATAGAAATACAATAGTAAAATTCATTCATCACTATACCTATCTGCTTGACCAACTAACTAAAGCGCCGGAAAAAGCATATAGTGAAATCAGTTTACCTATTGCAGAAGAATACAATCAAGACATGTATAAATGGAGTAATACTGACAATGAATCTATGAATGCTATACAGGCAAAAAATAAAAAAATGGGATTAGTAAACGACTTAGAGCTTTAATTATTATTTATAGTATGGTTAAAAATGCGAATCAAGGGTTCAAATGTAAGTGTGCAATGTGGAAACTCGCCACCACGCAAGAAAATTAAAATTATATTAAAATAAACCTTTACATTTGTGCTATCTTATTTCTTTAGAAGCAATGTAAAGGAAACTACCTATCAAAAATACCAACCGTTAAACAGT
>CAZSRF010000062.1:0-3753 GCA_964609155.1 uncultured Gammaproteobacteria bacterium
ATTGAGATTCTTTGAAAAACCGCTGAATCAATGCCGGGTATCATAAAAAAGAGAAATAAAAATAAAATATTCAAAAAATTAGGGTCGTGATAGTCAAATACTGCATGATAATTAAATGAAGGGTGTTGATTTATAGAATTAAATACTGTTTCGGCCTCAGGTAATGCAGACCAAATGACAAAAGCTATTATCGGCATTACTACACCGAAAGCAAAAAACTGAATCATATCTGTAAAAGTAACTGACTTAATTCCTCCAAAGGTAGAATAAGTAATAATTATTAAGCTACTTGCCGCTATTGCATATATTCCAGGAATACCAAGCCAACTATTTAATAATGCTGCTAAAATTGAAAATTGCATTGCGACATTTCCTACGGCGGGGAATATTCCTGCTACTGCTGTTATACTTCTTATGTGTTTACCATAAATACTACCCATTGCGTCTGCTACTGATAACTTTCCTAAAAATTCGGCCATCCGTGGGGCATAAAGGTAGGAAATTATAAAAAAAGACATTGCATCACCTAGTCCTGGGATGATAAAATATAGTCCGTTGTTATAAGTTTCAGTTGTAGTAACAGTAAAACTTGCTCCACTGAGCCAAGTAGCAACTATAGTAGCAGCAATAGTTGCAGTGCTAAAATTTCTATTACCTATAGCATATTCTTTTATTGTCTTTATACTTTTTCCAGAGTACAAACCAACTATTAGGTTAATTACTAAAAAGGATATAACTATTATTATATCTATATTACCCACTAGGTTATTCATTGGTTTGTCACTGCTTAGGTTGATTATTTGTATGTTATATTGAGTATTATGTAGAATAAATAAAAATTTTCTAATTTTTTAGATAAAAGTATTCAGGGGATAAAATTAGTGAATTTACAAATATGCAAGCAAATACACTAAAAAACCGTTCTGTTATCGTAAATAAATCATAAAAAATAAAGTCCCTAGTTGTCCTTTGCCTGAAACTCAGTGTTAAACTTTTATCAGAATTTCTGGTATGAGTAGTAAGTGTTGCGCTTTGCAACGATGATGTCGGATAAAGTATTAGTACTTAATTAACAAATTAATATATTATTAATTTACGTTGTTTATAATTATAATTACGGCGTATTATATGTTTAATCTTAAGGTTTTAATGTAATGCCACGGTGAACCCGGCTTGCAAAAGATTAGTTTTACAGGATAATATTCCAAGGAAGGAGGTCTGCAATTTTTTTATGGTTATAATCCTGGATGGTAGCTAGTACCTTTTGCAGGTATAGATGTGGGTTGATGTTGTTCATCTTGGCGGTTTCAATCAGCGAGTATATACCAGCTGCAGTATGACCTCCATTGTCAGAACCAGCAAACATCCAATTCTTCCTGCCAACAGCGATTGGTCGCATGGCTCGTTCAGCCGCATTATTATCGATCTCGATTTTGCCATCATCTAAAAAGCGCCTTAGTGCTGCCTCGTTATTTAGCGCATAGTTTATCGCCTTGGCAGTCGGAGATTTTGCTGGCAAGTCCTTTTTGTATTTTCTAAAATCGTTAAATAATTTTTCTACCAATTCTTTTGATTTTTGCTGTCGATATTTCATCCTCTCCCCAGGATCAAGACCTCTGATTTCGGATTCAATTTTATACATCTCTGATATCTGTCCCAGAATCGATATCGCTATACTTGCCTTATCATATACCACTGTTATTTCATAAAACTTCCGCCTGGTATGAGACCAGCACCCAGCTTCGGTAATCTCTGCTTCTGGATTATCCTGGTTCTGATATAGCTGATCATAACCAGAATAGGCATCTGCATGTAATACGCCTCTAAAATCCTTTAAATGTTCCTTTGGCCTCTCACCTTTACGGTCAGGGCTATAAAAATAACAAACTGCTGGTGGCTCGGTTTCTCCGTATGGACGCCCATCCCTAACATATGTCCATATCCTCCCGGTTTTTGTCTTGCCAAGTCCAGGGGCAAGTACCTTTACCGGTGTATCATCACCATGTATATGGTTGCTTGAGAATATCTCTTGTTGCAAGCTCTCTATTAATGGCTGTAATAATCTGGAGCATTGTCCGGCCCAGCCAGTCATAGTACTTTGGGCTATTTCAATCCCCTCACGTAAATATATTTGATGCTGGCGATATATTGGCAAGTGGTTGCAATATTTCTGGATCAATATATGTGCTAGCAATCCAGGTCCTGCTTTACCCTTATCTATGGCTTTTGATGGAGCATAAGCTTGCATTATCTTTTCACATGCAATGCAGGCACAGCGTGGCCTAATATGACGTATTACCTTAAATGATGATGGAACATATTCCAAAGTTTCAGATATATCATCAGCTATTTTACGCCAATTCGTTCCTCCACATTCCGGGCAAGTTGCCTCTGGATTAAGTATAATATCTTCTCTTGCCAGATGTTCCGGAAATTTTAAACGTTTTGGTTTTTCCTTATTCAATTCTTTGCTTGTACTAAAGTCAGTAGCAACTGCTTCAGCGCAAGTCAGTTCATTCTCTTCAATCCATAATTCCAGTTGTTCTATTTGGCTATTTAATTTCTCAGATAACCTGCCAAATTTCTTAGCTTTCAATAATTTTAATTGATACCTGAGTAAATCATTCTCTGAGAGTAAGCTTTCTTTTTCTGATACTAAAGTAGTATTTTGGGTTTGCAGTGAATCATTTTCTATTGCTAAACTCGCAATAATTTGATGCAAATTTTTTACTTTGGATGGTAAGTTTTTAAAATCTATTTTCATAGATAATTTATATCATAAACCCTTTGCAGTATCAAGGTTTGATGCAATAAATCATCTAAAAATATAGTCAGGAATAGATATATTTTATCCACTATATTTAGGAGGCTGTGACCATTTTGGACTCCTCCAATCAATGCCTTCTAGTAACATTGATAATTGTGCCCTGGTTATCCCTAATGTTCCTTGATCTTTACTCTTAGGCCAAGTGAACTTGCCTCTATCCAAACATTTGTAAAACAGGCAAAAGCCTTGCCCGTCCCACCATAACAGCTTTACCTTATCTGCCTGCTTGCCACGAAAGATAAACATTCCTCCACTGGCAAAAGCTTCTGACAATAACCTTTGTGCTAATACCGATAAACCGTTAATTCCCTTGCGCATGTCGGTACAACCAGTGCAAAGGTATATCTTAATATCACGGGGAGTATTCAGCATACTTCCTCTAATGTCTTGACCACAGATATTAAAACAGAGCTCTTGATTTGCCCCTGCATGGATATTGAGAGATTACTAAATTTTAAAGTAACTTCCTGTAAATTTAGTGATTGCTCCGGTTCATTAATAGATAATTCTATAAACTGGCCGCTTAATCCGGATGTTGCTGCCGGCAGTTCGGGTATAACTGAGGATAGCGTTGATTTATTACACCTACTGCGCCAGCCATATATGGTATTTTTGGAAATTCCGTACCGCCTTGCTAACCCAGCTACCACACAGCCTGGTTGCAACGATTCCTCAATTATCATGTTTTTTAATTCTAACCTTACCTTCTTGCCTGGCATATAGCGTCTCCTACTTTTTCAATTGTAAAAAAAGAGTAGTTTATCCCAGCTTCCTAATATTCGCTAGACCACCTTCGCCGTGGCATTACGATTAAAAATTGGTCTTTGGCATTGAATCAATTTGAAATTTTATGCGGGGATTTTAGGCAGGATTTACTGGAATTAAAAAATACAACTTACACAAAATAAATGATTGACTCCATTTTT
>CAZSRF010000063.1:0-3720 GCA_964609155.1 uncultured Gammaproteobacteria bacterium
TTATGCTGCATGAATAGTTGTTTATAAAACTTATTAAAATGTCCGACATCGAGTTTAATATACGATACGGCGGATAGAACAATACATGAGAAAGATGAGTTGCTCACTCAATATACTCTAGAAGCTGTATCTACAGAAGTTGCAAAATATTTATCACTTTATGCAACGACAACACTTCTAAGAAGTCCAACAACTCCAGATGATAAAACAGATATCTTGACTCAAATGGGCATCTCTATAACTGCAACAATACTTCTAACCGCTGCAATGAAGCACTTGTATAGCAAATACTTACCTAGTATTGGCATAGCATCTTTGTGGAACTCTTGTGTAACTAAACTATATTATGCTCAAGGGCGTATAGATGGAACTACAGGGATACCAACGTATGATCGAAGGCCTTTTAGAGATAAAGATGGAGATAATATATTAAGTCCTTTACAAAACCTTTACACAGATACAAAAGTTAAGTGCGAGGCTTTAGAAAAATCTTTTCAATGTGCTATTGTACCGCTTTTGACTCAATTGTCAACAGCCCCTAATAAAGCCTCATATGCAACATTAACAACAATAGAAGAACTAACTAAAGACTTAAAAAAGCAACACTTAGCCCTACGAAGTAAGCATGGTCGCGCCTTACTTACTATATGTAATCTCAAACCAGAGAATAAAGATCGGGTACAAAAGTATTTATCAACTTTAAAACCTGTATTAGGTAATAGCTTTCATCAACCAATAACTGACAAGTTCAATAAAGTATTAAGTGAGATTGCAGAGCAAAAAAGACTCTTAGTAAAAGCTGGATTATCTGAGCTTCCTTTTTATGAAGAATTTAAAGACCAAGCGGAAACTCTTGCCTTATTTCAAGAGTTACCTTTGCATGACCATGATCGTCCATCAGAGGAAAAAAGTTTCAAACCTTGAGTATTGATTTATAGATAACTTAATGAAATAATAGGCTTTATTATAGACTTAAATGCTTATTTGCCTCATGACTAATCCTACAGTCTTGTCAGCTTTACTATTACTCACAAGCTTATTTATTAATACCTGTTCTGCAGCTACAGAATTGGCAAGTACTAGCGACCAGTCTACTATTATTGTTGGCGCTAAGAACCCTGAGTTTAAAATTAAATTAAAAGGCAACCCATCTAGTGGCTACCTCTGGTTATTACATGTCTATAATAGCAACCTTGTTATCCCTATAAAAGTAAGTACTTCTGACAATAAAACAACAAGCTCCGCAAGTTTAGGTGCTTCTACCACTCAAATATGGGAGTTTAAAGTAGATGATCAAGCCTTTGCTGTACCTACTATAACTGAAATGACTTTTGTTTATTCACGTCCTTGGGAAATGAATAATAATTTGTCTTATAAAGATGATCTTACAGTAAGAATTATTATTGACCCTAACTATATAGATAAAAAATCTTAAATATCATGGCTTATACTTATAAAAACACTCCATACCAATATGGCCTTGTAACAAAACTACTCCATGCTATTATTTCTTTTTTATTTATAATTCAGTTCATTATTATTTATACAAGAGAATTTATTTTAGATGATAAAAATTTCAAGATTTTTCTAATCCTATTACATAAATCGTTAGGCTTTACTTTACTCATTCTGGGAATAATTTTTATAGTATGGCGATTTTTTAATATCAAACCAAAATTACCACTTAGCATTGCTCGTTGGGAAGCCACCCTAGCTTATATAAACCATATTTTTTTATATTTAGTTATACTTATAATGCCTGTATCTGGAGTTATTATGTGCATGACTAATGGTAAAGGTTTAAAGTGGTTTGGGTTATCTATACCTAATTTAATGAGCAAAAATGACCAGTTGTCTGAATTCGCCTACAACACGCATGTCTACGTCTCTTATCTAGTAATTGCCCTTGTAAGCTTACATTTATTAGGTGCTTTAAAACACTATCTTGTTGATAAATATAGTCATAGTCCTAGTTCAAAAAATAATATCCTACAAAGGATGTGGGGTAAGTAAAAATATGGTAGGATAGCTCTTTTAATTTTTGATTAAATAATATTAAGAGACAGGCAATGGATAAACCACATAAAGTTATACTAGACACAGATCCAGGTATTGATGATGCAATGGCTTTATTACTAGCCATCAATCACCCGGAGATTGAGCTGCTGGGATTAACTACAATTTTTGGTAATCTAGCGACAACAGAGACTACTCAGAATGCTCTCGATCTCTTAGATAAGTTTAATATGGCTAAAATACCAGTAGCAAAAGGTGCTGATCAGCCAATCAAAAAAATTATTAATAGCTATGCTGATTTTGTACATGGCAAAAATGGCCTAGGAAATGTGACTATCCCTACATCACAACAAAACTTTAGCCACCTATCTGCTGCAGAGTTTATCGTTGAACAAGTTTTAAAGTATCCTCACGAAGTAACTATCGTTGCTATTGCCCCCTTAACAAATCTTGCATTAGCACTACAACTAGAACCTAAAATTGCTGAATTAACAAAACAAGTTATTATTATGGGTGGGGCTATTAATACAAATGGTAATGTATCTCCAGTAGCTGAAGCTAATATAAACAATGATCCACATGCCGCCGATTTAGTGCTAACAGCTGCTTGGCCAGTAACTCTTGTTGGTCTTGATGTAACTTTGAAAGTTATCCTTGATGAGATCTTTATGAAAAAAATAAGATCTCGAGGTGTTAATGGCGAATTTTTATATGATATCTCTCGCTTCTACGATGACTTTTACCGTACAAGAGATGGTTATGATGGATTTGCTTGCCATGATGCAACAGCTCTTGCATATGTAACTAATCCAGAATACTTTACTATAAAAGAAGGACCCGTGCGAGTTGGCGTAGAAGGCTTATGCGAAGGAATGACCATACTGGATAGCAGAATGAATTACGGCAGTGAGAATTATTGGACAAACAAACCTAAAGTGAAAGTTTGTTTAGACATAGATGTCGATAAGCTAAAAGATTTATTACAAAAACATTGGTATTAATTCAATATTAAGAGGTTTTATGACAGCAAATACAGCACGAATCGAGACAAACTACGGAAACATAGAGATTGAATTGGATACAGTAAATACGCCTATAACTTGCCAAAACTTTATCCAGTATGCGAAAAATGGTCATTATGAAAATACTCTTTTTCATCGTGTTATCAATAACTTTATGATTCAAGGTGGTGGTTTAAATTTAGACTTATCTGATAAACCTACAAATGATCCCATCGAAAATGAAGCTGATAAAGGCGATTCGAATGCAACAGGGACAATAGCAATGGCAAGAACGAGTGATCCACATTCTGCTACCTCGCAATTTTTTATCAATGTAAACGATAATGACTTTTTAAATTTTAAAGCTAAGAACTCTCAAGGATGGGGGTATTGTGTTTTTGGTAAAGTAGTTTCCGGAATGGAAACCGTTAATAAAATTAAAAATGTTAAAACTACAACTAAGCATTATCATCAAGATGTTCCTGTTGATGATGTTATAATTTTAAATGTTCATGTAGGTTAAGTTGGTGCCATTTGGTGAACTGTTACTTTTTCATACACCGGTTGCATTATAGATACCCCTCCGTCTCACTTAGTTCGGCACCTCCACTATTCAGGGGAGGATAAGGGTAGTAAACGCTTACCCTATGAGTAACCCTTCAGCCATAGTGAGTTTGTTTTCTTCCCCTTCAGGGGAAGTGGC
>CAZSRF010000064.1:0-3385 GCA_964609155.1 uncultured Gammaproteobacteria bacterium
TTATAGTTTTTTTGCTTTTTTTCAATATTTTAACGAGGGGGCTGAGCTATTACATTAATTGCATTAAAGTTATTATCGCACGAAGAGACAGGTGGAAGTCTTACTGCAATTATTTGTCGTATAGGATCTGGTTACTGTGTGTTAGGGTATCCGGAGCGTACGCTTACGACGGAACAAATTAATGGCAATATTTTACTAAAGATAAATGGTGATCATTTACTTCCACTTACTAGAGAGGATGGACAGCTTATCAAAGGGGAAAGTAAAGGCTCGGGGATCGGTAACGGTAACAGCTGGAATTTAATGAGTGGCACAAAAGTTTATATGTGGGGACGATTAAGAAATATGGTCAAGAATACACTTTGTCCAGTCGCTGCATCATCAGCTTTGGTGCCAGCAACGCTACAATTAATGATTGATGAAGCGCCAGAATTAGAACTTGATCAACTCTCTGATGGAACTGCAGAATATCTTGAACCAGCTTCAAGGCGAGCTAGAATAATATAATTACTAAGCCACTATGCTAGCTATCCTTTATTCAGCTTGCGAATAATGAGTTATCTTCTCAACATTTTTGTTGTAAATAACTCTATTATGTGATACGCTGCAGCTCTTTAAGATAATGGCATGTGAGGTTTTTATGACTAACGACTTAATTTCTGCTTACAAATTACTAGAAATTGATTATAGAGTACTGCCGACATCTGCAATTATTCATCGAGAATTTAGAAGAAAAGCGCAGTTTTTTCATTCGGATAAACACTTCAATTCTTCGTCAAGTGAGGCGAAAAAAAAAGCAGCTGAATTTCAAGAGTTAACTGGTGCTAGAACCAGAATATTAGAAACGCCTAGCGCAGTTCTAAAAACATGGTTGGATTACATAAGCCAAAGTAAAGAACTAACGCAAGAAGATAAGGTTGATGTATCTGCACTGTTACAAAAAGTACAAGAGCGCTTGCATTCATATCTATCAAGAACCCTGGGTAAACAAGAGATACCTGATTTGTTATCAGCTAAATATAATCAGAAAACTGCTATGTGGGAATTACCTATAAAGGTAAAACTTAGTAAATATTCAAAAGAGCAAAGAACCAATATTTTGCTTTGGCTTGTTACTTATAGCGAAGCTCAGATGTTGAAGTTTAAATTTAGCGTAGATAGTACGAATGTAGAGCTAGATATAACTGAAAAGTTTTTAATAAGTATTTTACATAATGGAGCAAATTCAAATTCAGTATTTAACCGTATAGCAGTTGCAGTAAATGCTTTTAATATAAAAATGATATCATCTTCATTATTCAAACAGTATGCTCAATATTGCGGAATAGGAAGTATAGTGTTATTGACAATACTAAATATCGCAGCCGTGATACCATATTTTCTTACAGCTGGTATCTTATTTCTGGGATTTTCACTAACACATAATATTTTTAATTTTATAAATCAAAAAAGAGTTGAGCAAAAATATAAATCTCATGATCCTGAGTTGATTGCGTCAAAACTGCAAGACGATTTTGTCGGTAAATTCTTAACGTTAGTCGGATATTCTGCAACTAGTATTGCTGCTATTGTGAGTCTGGTGCTTCTTGGACCAATTGCGGGGATAATATATTTGCCATTACTTCCTTTAATATTTTCAAATATTTTGACTTGTATAGTGGTATTAACTATGAGTACCCCGTGTAATGCCAAATTTAATAGTGAGAATATTCATAGTGTTTTAGATTACAAAGGGGATATTATTGAAAAATTGGATGATCTTCCAGAATCTAAAACAGCTGATCTCTTTGTTAAACAACCAATAAGGGTAATAAGTGCTAAGACAACAGTTACAAAGCCGCAGGAGGTAAGTGAGAAGCTACAGGTAGTTGCTAAAACTATGGCTGTGAGACTTGGTGGTGTAGATTGATATAAGTTTTCCATTATGCTAGGGTAATATTTTATGAGCATAAGTTATGTCAAATTGTACGGAATACGTTATTATAGGGGCAGGGCCTGCAGCTATTTGCGCTATCCCAGCCTTACTTAACCGTGGAGTTTTAAGCACGCAAATTGTTTGGGTTGATGCAGACGGGTTTTGTGTTGGGGATTTCGGTTCTAGTTTAAGCAAGGGAAGTAGTGTTCCTGGTAACACTAGTGTTGAAAGTTATCAAAAAGTCAATTTTGCTATTTATAAAATATTATCTGATTATAGACCATCTCGAGATTTTTTAATAAATAATCTATCATTAGAAAATACTTGTCCAATAAAAGTAGCTGCAGAGCCGATGCAGGATATTTCAGATTATTTGCAAACTCGAGTGAAATCTCTGCATGGTGTAGCTACAGATATTTTCGAAAGAGATTCTGGGCTAGATGTTGTAATTAAATATTTTGATAATTCGACGCAAATAATAAAAACTAAAAAATGTATTTTAGCAACAGGAGCAAAGCCTAAATCTCTGCCTAAATCTCTTTATGCTAATCTTAATGAGAATGAGAACAAGAATGGGAATATGTTAACTATTATTAGTGATCTTAATATGGTTTTTATTAAATCAGAATTACAACAGTATTTAAATTTTTATCCTGATATAAAAAATATTGCAGTTGTTGGTTCTTCTCACTCTGCTGCACTTGCTGTTATGAATTTGTTAGAGCTGGGAGTGAATGTCAAGCAATTTATGAATAAGCCGTACAAATTTGCAGAAACATGTTTTACTCCAGATGGCATACGTTATACAAAATATGATAATACTGGCTTAAAAGGTGAGGTTGCTTCTTACACAAAAAAATTACTGATAGAAATTAAAAATTCAGATAGTTTATATTATTCAAGATATAAAATATATCTTGGTACAAATTCGCAAGAGGTAAATTTACTAATAGAAAAAAATATATCACCTTGTACGCATCTAGTTGCAGCTATTGGATATGAGGCAACGATAAACTTGAAAGTAAATAACAAATCTTTAGATAAATTTCAGTTTAACCATGTAACTACAGAATTCTCTGGTATTAAAAATTTATTTGGCATTGGAATTGCTTTCCCACAGCAAGTTATTTCTTTGGATGGGTTGGTTGAGTTATCAGTAGGTTATTTGAAATTTTGGCATACTGTTAATAGTGAGCAGGTACAAGCAGCTTGGGGGGCTTAGTATGGACAGTATAAAAATTAGTTTTTAATTATGTTTTGTTATGATATGTTGAAATTAAGAATATGGTGGTAATTAAGGGAGTATAAGATGTTAAGTTTTACAAGTAAGTTTAAGATAGCCGTTGGTGCTCTTGGGTGCTCTGCTGGTATTGGCGTTGGTGTGGCAGTAGGATTAGCATTGCAAAGTTCTTTTAATAACCTCAGTTCTGGATAAGCAACAAATTTTCATCTGAAGTACTAGTGTAAACT
>CAZSRF010000065.1:0-2562 GCA_964609155.1 uncultured Gammaproteobacteria bacterium
TCCCTGCTACTTTTAATAGATATGCGTATGGGTACAATAATCCGTATAAATATGTAGATCCGGATGGGAGATGGGCCTATGTTCTTGCTATTGCCTTAGGTGCTGGATCTGGATTTATCCATGAATGGTATGACGGTAATAGAAACACCTCCGATCTATTTAAAGGTGCTACTATGGGCGCAGTAGTTGGTGCAATACCTGGTTTAAAAGGCGCTTCATTAGGTGCAAAAATTTTATTGGGTGCTTCTGGTAGCGTGCTAGGTGATACAGCTTTAAAATTATGGAAACATCAGAGCGATCAGATTACAATGCTTAGTACATTAGATTCTGCTTTTTGGGGTGGTTTTGGTGCTACCTTTGGTCATGTAATAAGTTATTTGAATGTGCCATTTCAAAACCTTCCTAGCACAAGGGGCTATATTAACCCCATAACAAGAACAATTAGGGAGCTTCCACGCAATCATTCAGAATTTTATGATGCTCCCAAACGATCAATGTCTGAAACAATAAATGGAGTTACCTTAGGACTTGCTACTGAACAAGTTGTTAAGTCTGGTTTAGATCGGAAAGAGAGAGCAAGCAAATGAAGATATATAAGATTATTGATAAATTTAAACAAAAGAGAACTTCTCCTAACAATTTGTATATTGTATATTTAACGGTGTTGTTGTCTTGTACTTTTTGTGGTGTTGCAGTAGAGGAATTCTTGAATTTTTTTGGAGTAGACACAACGCAAGACCTGCATGAAGATGATTTTTGGATTGCATTTACTGCAGTAGTTTCATATTTTATTATAGCTTATCTTGTTTTTTATATGATATCTAAAGTGAGTATCAATTTTGTTTCAAAAGTAATACTTTTTTTGAAGAGTAACAAAAGAAAAAATAATACTTAGAAAATATAACACTAAGTGTATTTAAAAAAGTAAAGGACAAAATGAGGCCAGGTACAAATATATTTCTTGTGATTTTGTTTCTCCCAGTGATATCAATATTGCTTTATATCTGTTTTATACAGTGCTTATCCTCTAGTAAATCATTGGTCGTTTGGGTAACGGCAACCCTATTTATTGGGGTATACTTAGCAATGGTGTATCTTAGCCTTCTGTTACCAGGAGAGAATCTTACAATTTTAAAAAGTTTTATATATAGTGGGCTATTGTTTTCTGTTTTTTTTATGGGAACATTTCCAGCCATTGAAGAAAGCTTCAAAAAAGCCTACTACCATGATAAAAAACCTAATCCTAATATCTGCCAGGACTGCAGTGACGTTGCAGGATATCTCATGGAACCAAGAAAAGCGAAATGGGTAGCATATGCTCATAGATATTCTATGTATGGTTCTGGTTTATCATTAGGAATAATCTTTATTTGCAGGAAATTCTATGGAATAAGTATGAATAATGAAGCCTATGGATGGATATATTATGTTTTATGCATATTCCCAGCTTTATTTTTCTTTTGTATGGCATTCTTACGTTTAGTGGTTAAATGCCCTAATTGCGAGTGTAGTTTATTTCCAGTGACACAAGATTTAGATGCATTTTTTACCATACCAAAACGTGTTATTAAAGACAAAGTTATAGACTGTATGATATGCAGTGCTACATATGCATTAGATCCCAAAATGGATTTGGATGAATTACGTCGTGATAAGAAAAAACGAATTGAAGAGGGTAAGTTTATTAGTATAGGGCCTGATGGTAGAAAAAGAGAAGGAACGGCTAGCAACACTTAAACAATTATATAAATAATGGCGTAACAACAATGTAATTATTATTTAGCATTAAGAATTTTAATAGAGGCAGTATAATATGATTAATAAATCAATAAATTTTTTTAAAAATGGGTTTGAGGCTATCAAAATTAGAAATTTTAACGATCTTAAAAATATGTATTATGGAAATGTTCCATTGGTGTATATTTTTTGGATATTCGGTTTCTTTGTCTTATTGCCTATGGAGTTACTACATAGGGGGTTATCTTATGGAATACAAATCTTTGAAAATCTCTATATTACAAACTTACTGTTAATTATAGATTATGCAATTTTATTGATTTATATACCATTAGAAATTTTAAATATTATAGCTATATGGAGAAGTGCAAATAAATATACTGGTAGAAAAATTTGGCGCAAGATAACTAAAACAATGATAGTAATTAGCTGTATATTTTATATTATTGGTATGGCTGTATTTTTTATGCAGGGATTTCTTGATGAAACACAACGTATTCTCAATGCACAACAAAATACGGCTTTGTTGAGTAATACAACAATAGATTCAGAACTTGTAGCTAGTTAAGAATATTTCAGTAATTATTGGCGTAAGAAAAAGAAAGGTTAGTGCCTGTTCTTTTGCATTGTATTAGCTTAACGTAGAGTAGTTAGTGTATCCATTCACCATACTATGGTAATTAAAATATGGTGTCATTGCGAAAATGCTGCCAACTTCGATATTGAGGAGAACACCATACTGACGCAGCATTTGAGGCAATCCAGGATCGATTTAGAAATTTTTTCAAACACCGTATTTTAATAGCTCAAAGAACGCTTGCTGAT
>CAZSRF010000066.1:0-435 GCA_964609155.1 uncultured Gammaproteobacteria bacterium
CCTGAAACTATTTCTCTTGGTACTCCTCCGGACACACCTAGAGATTCTGTCCCAAGTTCAATTCCCTCTGCGTCTGATGTAGCTCCTCCTGCTTATGGAGGTGCTAGAAGAAAACCTGTACCACTTGAGGAGGCAGATACAGCTGCAGCGGCTCAATCTCCCCTTGCTCCTACTCTTCCACAGCCTGTTTCTCCTCCATCATCGTTGCCTCCTTTGAGGCAGCGTTCCAGCGGCCAGCCAGTTCCCCTGGATGAAGGACCTGAGCCTGGTAAAAAACCACCGAGGCCATAATAGTCTATAGGTTCAATAAAAATTATTTACAAGGTATTGCCAAAGCTGTGTCAAAGCTATTGCATCTTCAATCATTATATGGTACTAATCTATATAACTGATTCAATATATATAGTAGAAGAAAGCTTATGGCAACGCCTCTAG
>CAZSRF010000066.1:445-2532 GCA_964609155.1 uncultured Gammaproteobacteria bacterium
GAAGCAATAAATGTAACAACCCACCCCAATGAGCATATAAACTGGAGAATGTTAACTTTAACTCTTGCTGCAGATATAGAAGTAGGCAAGTTAGAAGAGATATTGACCACAATAGTTACTTACCTAGAAAGCAATCGCAGGCCTATCACAGGATTGGCGAATTTAAAAGATTACATTGTAAAAGTTATAACTCGATTAATAGAGTTAAATGTAGATATATCAGTCCCATTGGAAAAATTATTATATAGGTTATCCACCACTAGGAAGGAAGATGCTGCAAAAACAAAAGTCCACTACAAGTGGCTTAAAGATCAAATAATTTCTAGTAAGATAGTAAACCATGACTTTATCACTAGACCGCTAGAAAAAAAACTTAATGGAAATAGTGCTGTTTTTTTAGAACCTACGCGGTTATTAATTTGCCATCAAGATGATCTAGTCGATTTTGAAATAATTCAGTCGCTAACGGTATTTTTTGATAAATATCCAGGAGAATGCAAAATCGCTATTACAGATGCTCAGGTAAAGCAATTATGTGCAAGACATAGCAGTATAAAAACATTGCATTTTGTTGCTCATTCAATCGAGCGCTTTTTTATGTGGGGAGAAGCAGATCAAATTCATGCTAAATATGGTTGCTTTGAAGGCAGTAAGTCAGACATTGTTTCAAAAATGAGTTTGTTATTGAAAAGTGATGAACTGCGCAATGTAACTCACCTATACTTAGCAGCCTGTAAGTCTAGTTCAGGTTTTTCTACACATCAACTACTAGGTGAAAGTTATCTTAAAAGCATGCGTTATGCTAAGTTTAAAGTAGATGGAGAGAGCGAGGCTGTCACTAGTCGTAAGTCTGATAAACTTACAGGTACTGAAACAGCTTATTTTGAACAAGGTGGTACGGTAGACGTTTCAGTAATATTTTTTCCTAGCTCGGTTGCCTATATGATATACGAACAGATGAGAGGAAAATTTACTGGTAAATACTGTATCACAGCTGTTCCTCAATTATTGGAGCCAGAAATAGGGCAAAAGTGTTTTGTGGGTAAAAGTTTAGACTCAGAGCATAAACTAACTCTACGGAGCATTAAATTGTGTTCTGCCGCTTATTTGAAAACTAAACAAACTAAATGGCATGCTGTGGTAGCGGCTGTATCTATTGAAGAGAGCAAAGCAAAATTAACCATGTAAGTATTTATATTGGTAAACGTTAAGCTGAATTCAATACGTTGTCATTAATGATAACAATCAAAGAAAATAAATGTTCTATTTAATCTCTAACGTTGTCATTAATTGGCAATCAAAGAAAATAAATGTCCTATTTAATCTCTAACGTTGTCATCAATTATGGCAATCAAAGAAAATAAATGTTCTATCGTTGTCATCAATTATGGCAATCAAAGAAAATAAATGTTCTATCGTTGTCATCAATTATGGCAATCAAAGAAAATAAATGTTCTATTTAATCTCTAACGTTGTCATCAATTATGACAATCAAAGAAAATAAATGTTCTATTTAATCTCTAATGTTGTCATTGCGAGGATTTCGTCAACTCATGAGCTGAATAATTAAACGCTCTGGCGCGAAATCCGCGGCAAACCAGGAGAGATTTAGAATATATCTTATGTGTTATGAAATAAAATTTTTTATTTCAAATTAGCTAAATTAAATAATGCTATTATAAAGATCGTTCCAATACGGATTGCTTTTCTCAATTAGCTTTATTTTTTTTGATCTCCCTACTGATTTAATATTTTTTTCTCTTATTATTGCGTTTAATATATCTTCATAATACTCAAAATATACCAATTTGTTACAATTATATCTTGATGCAAATCCTGAAATTATTTTATTTTTATGTTGGTAAATGCGATTAGGTAAATTACTGGTAACACCTGTATAGATAGTACCATTACGTCTGTTAGCTATTATGTAAACTGCTGGCTTTAAAGTCATATATGAATATAAACTATTTATAGTTAAGCAATTATAAAACTTTAGAATTTATATGCAAGATAATAACTTTATATAAGATATAAGTACTTATAAAAAATTAATGTGATATAATTTGCGTTTCTAGCTGTTAACA
>CAZSRF010000067.1:0-2500 GCA_964609155.1 uncultured Gammaproteobacteria bacterium
CGATTTATTTGGCCTTTAAAAAATCAGTTGGTTTTGTGACATGACCAATGTGGGTCAAAAGATCTTATTTTAATCCCTATTTTACGTGCTGGATTAGGTATGCTTGGGCCCATGCAAAATTTATTCCCTGATGCCAAAACTGGCTTTATAGGGGTAGCGCGTGATGCCACTGGAACCAAACTAGAACAGTATTATTTAAATATACCTAACGAAACCTCAGCAACCATAATGTTACTGGACCCTATGATTGCAACCGGTCACTCAGCTTTAAAAGCTATAGAGTATTTGCATCAAATTGGATTTACAGATATTAAGCTACTATCTTTTCTAGCAGCCCATGAAGGACTTGCCCAAATTGAAACACGCTATCCAAAAACTCAAATTTATACAACTTGCATTGACCAAGAACTAAACTATAAAAAGTATATTGTTCCAGGACTAGGTGATTTTGGTGACAGATTATTTGGCACTGCTGTATAATCCGCTTATCTAAACTATAATTTGACTGATGAACACTACTAACACAGATCTAGAAATTCAACGCTCCAAAAGAATTGGCAAAAAAATGCTTATTTTGGCTTGGACCGTGCTACTTGGCTTGCTTTTTATGATCTTCCATTGGTATGAGGTTAAATCTAGTGGAGCATATAACACCATAAGTTACACAAACGCTCAAGGCAGTATTGAGATGGTTATCCCGTTGACTGATCATAACAGTTATGAGGCTTTTGGCTCAATTAATGACCAACAAGTCTTACTATTGATTGACACTGGAGCTAATTCCATTGCCGTTTCACAAAGTGTTGCAGAAAAGGCCGGACTTATCCAAGGAATGCCTGTGCAAATATCAACTGCGGGTGGAACAAATACTGCTTATCTTACAAAAATTAACACACTGTATATCGGCCATAATATACACTTACAAAACATTAATGCCTTGATTAATCCAAACATGTCCAATGACATAGTGTTACTAGGCATGGGTGCTTTAAAACAACTTGATTTTAAACACAGTAATAAAACTCTAACTCTTATTCAAAATTAAGTCTTAGAGACAACACTCACTACTTGAGTATTATATTAGGTCAAGAATAAGTTGATTCCAATATAGTATAAAACATAGTAAATCACCCGGCAGTCATCTTTCATACTTGCAATCACCTATCTTTACCACTAATATTAATCATGAGTAGTGTTAAAAAACTACCTATATTAGTAAGTTTTAGAAGTAGGTATCAAAATGACTAATAACTCTAGAGATGGCAATCAATGTTCTAATTTAATATTTCTTGCTGATCACATAGAAAGACGTAAAGCTCAAGAAATTGAGTCTCTGTTGACTAATGACCGCAATATATTAAAAATAATGACCGAAGATATCGAGCAAAGAATTCAGTTCTTAGGCCTGCAATATGAGCAACTAGATTTATTAGCTACCATCAAAAGGCTGACTAGAGAATACACAGCTACAAACCCTAACCCAGAGCAATCGATAGAGCCCTTATTATCGCAATTATTAAAATACGACTTATCTATTTTATCTTTTTCTATGCACCATGCTTTAGTTGACTGCTTAGAGGGGTTACACAGAAAAGAAACTGTGGTCGCTCTACCCCAAATAGAATGTATTTCTGAAGATTTATTTAATCTACAAGAAAAGAAATTATTAATTACCGAACTTCAATTATCCAAGGTAGAAGAAATTGTGAAATTACACTATATGCATTACCAGGATATTATTTCGCAAGCTGGCGAAAATCCACATATTTCACAAGCACAAGTCCAGCAAGAAATGGATAACTTATACAATCGAAAAGATCTTATAGAAGCCGCCTTTGTGAAACAAAAAGCTTTGAAAAAAGAAGCATTACAGAATAAAGGGCTTTAATGGTGGCTATGGGTGGACTCGAACCACCGACACCAGCATTATGAATGCTGTGCTCTAACCGACTGAGCTACATAGCCAAAAATTTTATAAACTAGAAGAACGTTAAGCTCCCTTGAGTGAACGTATTCTCCCAAGAGCAGACAGTAAAGTCAAGAAGTTAAAGAAGAATTTTGAAAGAATCTATCTACTTGCTTATAAAAAAGGAGTGAAAACAATTGCAAAATGACTATATTACAGATTTCAAATACATTTCTTGAGCGCCTGATCTCAGAGGCTAAAGAAACACCAGAGAAATTCAAAGATTTTTTTATAGAAAACATAAGATTAATTGTACCTAGACTACCTACACAACTAATTCCCTTAGTTATCACTGCGATACATACGGGGTCACTTGCAACTAAGATTTATTCCTATTTAAATCAACCTGGTAACTCTAGCAAAGCTACCTCACAAATATTAAAAGATATTACGGCACTCTTTCTAAAAGATATTGCTGATACCGCCTTATCTTCTCTTACCGATAGCGCCAAAGAAACTATAAAATATTCAGCAACTTTAACTCGATGTCGGACATTTTAATTATTTATTGGAATAACAATATATTTCAAAATA
>CAZSRF010000068.1:0-2091 GCA_964609155.1 uncultured Gammaproteobacteria bacterium
TATCAATTGATAGAACAAATTGGAAATTTGGCAAAAAATCTATGAATATTCTAATGTTATCAAGCAAATACCAATTAGATCTGTAACATTATATGGCCCTGAGAATACTGATCACAAAATCAGTGACAAATTAGCTGTTTATGTTGTAAGTGTCAAAGAAAATAATACCCCTGTTGGAGTGGGTGCAATCGATTGAACTTTACTTACTAATGTTCCTGTAAGTAATTTTGAAGAAGATATTGAGAGGGTCAGTTGGTATAAGTTGAGATGGAAAATCGAAGAATATTTTAGGGTTCTCACATCAGGATGCAAGATAGAGTGAAGTGCGCCCCTAAGACTGGACAAGAAAAATCTCTCGAGAAGCGGAGAGTTGAGGTTGGTTAAATAAATACATCCGGAGATTGAATGCAACTTTAAATTACATTAAATCTCCTGATTACTCCGACAGTTTTTAGCACTCCTGCATGAACTGCGACGTACATCATAATAACAGAAAAATTTACTGTCAATAATATAATTAGTAATAATTCAATATATTTCTTATTACAAATATTATAATAAATTAAAACAAGATTATTTCGCTAGAAACTCTAGCGGGGTCTAAGGGGCCGGCAATGAGGCCCCTTTAAGCAGCATTATACACTTCATATGGCGTCTTATATTCAAGCGATTGGTGTAAACGCTCATAATTATACCAACTGATAAATTCTGCTATTCCTTGCTTTAATTCTGGTATCGATTGGTATCTTTGATAATATATATCTTCTTGCTTAATCGTCCTCCAAAGCCTTTCAACATATATATTATCAAAACATCTTCCTTTACCATCCATGCTAATTCTTATTTCAGAGTTACTCAAAATCTTTATAAATATTTCAGAAGTAAACTGTACTCCTTGATCACTATTGAATATCTCTGGTTTTGCTTCTTTTAAAGCTTTTTCTAAGCATTCACAGCAAAAATCTGCCTCTAAACTTATTGAAATTTTGTAAGACAATATATACCTACTATAAATGTCTATGATTGCTATTAAATACACAAAACCACTTGGCAAACTCAGATAAGTTATATCTGTGGCCCAGACTTGGTTAGACTTAAATATAACTAAATCTTTTAGCAAATATGGATATTTTTGATTTGAATTAGCTATAGTTGTCGTCACTCTTTTACGTGGATATAGGCCACGAATCTTCATATCCTTCATCAATCGCCTTATCTTTTTGTGATTAACATTTATCCCTAATCTATCTAATTCTGCACCTATTTTTCTATAACCATATATGCATTTAGATTTAAGAAATATTTCATGAATTAGATTTGCAATATCACTATCATCTACTACTCTTGGTTTATAATATATTGTACTCCTATTTAATTCTAGCAATTGAGCTTGCTTGATAATGCTCAGTTTTGGATGGTCATATTCAAGCATGCTCCTTTTTTCAGATAAAGTTATAGTAGAAATTTTTTTTTGTAAAAATCATTCTCTACAACCAATTCTCCTATTTTTCTTTGCAATTGCTCTATTTGTTGATCTTTTAATAATATTTGATTTTGAGAGTTTTTATCTCTGGTTTGATTTGGACTAAATAATTCTTCGCATCTTTCTAATAATTGCTTTTTCCATTCATGTATCCGGGCTGGAAAAACCTGATATTCTGAGCTTATTTGCGCTGTTGTTTTTTCTCCTTTGATTGCTTCTATCGCTACCTTCTTTTTTAGTGAAGCTGTGAAGTTTTGTTTTTTTCCTTTTGGCATTTTTCCCTCTTGCTTAATGATTAATATGTCGTTATTATGTATTAACATATTAATACCTTCGTTGGTAATATACCTCTTCTTATCCGCTTCTGCAACTTATTTTTCTGTCTAGTTTTTGGGGCGCATTATAAATGTCCAAGAAATTTGGTTGGAGCAAGATTGTACTAGATCATCAAATAGATAATAATTCTTATGAAAAATTTTTGCTTAATCAAACTAGTTTTGATAAGACTATTCCTGAAAAATATAAGAAGCAGGCTAAACTAGCAGTAAAAGATGAATATACATTCAATTTCCTTGAATTAGGCGAAGAACATTCAGAAAAAGAGCTGG
>CAZSRF010000068.1:2101-2424 GCA_964609155.1 uncultured Gammaproteobacteria bacterium
TATATTATTATATTATTTGTTAGAATATACTATACCTAAAGGCAGCAAAACAGATCTATTATTTATAGTCCCATGTTATGCTTTTTGCTTAACAGCTACTACTTTACTTAGTATTTCCCAAACACGCATTTTAAACAGTAAAATAATAGAATTAGTATGGTTAAAATCATCTCAATCTTTTTATCATTTATTGTTTCTTCCAACATCTTACTTCAAAATAAATAATAATATCGAACTCAATGAAAGGTTGTTAGGGGTAGAAAGAATATCAAACATATTTTTAACAACCTTAGTTACATTACCCTCTTCGATAGTGTCTTTTA
>CAZSRF010000069.1:0-2416 GCA_964609155.1 uncultured Gammaproteobacteria bacterium
AATTTATTGATAGAGGAAAAGCAACGAAACCAGGAAGAACTGACTCAAAAGATAAATCAATTAAGGGAGCAAGCACAGCTAGTAACACAAAACTTAGAATTAAAAGAATTAGAATTAACTAACAATCTATCGGTACTAGAAAGAAAAAGACATGAGCAAGTAATCTTAAATCGTAAAAAAGATAAGCATAATCGAAAATATTTTGTACTATTATCCTTTTTGGTAAGTGTTACAGGATTTATTTTTTTTGACAACACTTTCAGTGTAGAAAAGATATCTAAACAAGATGAGGTAAAACAAGTTATTCCTGTTGAAGTAGTTAAAGCCGAATATTCATTAGGAATTAATAATAAACTTACAACTAATGGTAAAACTATAGCATATGAAACACATGCAATAAAATCGAATATTAATGGCAGAGTCAAAGAACTTAATTGTTCAGTGGGTCAATACGTTAAAAAAGGTGATATTTTAGCTATACTCGATACTGAGCAAATTGATTATCAAATTGAACTTATAACTCAAGAATATGAGCTAAAAAAGAAAAAATTAGATTCAATAAAAAAGTTGCTAGATAAGAATTTAGTTAGTTATGTGGAATATGCAAATTATGAAATAGAATATTTAAACACAAAACAGCGCTACTATAAACTATTAGATGATAAGACCAATCACTACATTGTTGCACCTTCGAGTGGAATTGTCGAAGAAAAACTTGTAGTTAATGGAGAGTTTGTAACCCAGAAAGATAAAATTGTTGTTATACATGATATTCAAATTGTCAAAGTTGGTTTTAATATTGATGAACTTGATTACCAGAAATTCAAAAGTGCAAAACAGAGTTATGTAAATATATATCTTCCTGCGCTGGATTTATCTCTAAAGCTAAGTAATTTTAAGACTTCAGAAATTGCTCAGGAGAAGAATCACTCAGTTTATATTGAGGCATTCATTCCAAATGATGATAATTTAATTACACCTGGTTTATTTGTTAATGTTGATGTGATTTTTAGTGATAATCAACAAGTAATTAAATTGCCAAATTCTGCAATTTTTTTTGAAGACTATTATTTTTGCTATGTAATTGAAAATGATATAGCAAAAAAAGTAGCAGTTGAAATAAGTGATAGTGATAATACTAATATTAGTGTAATTTCTCCCATTATAAAATCTGGTGATCAGGTGGTAGTTTCCGGAAAAAAAGGATTATATGACGGTGCTAAGGTTTTGATTGACAATACTTCAGTAGTTTCTCCGTGATTTATGTACGATAAAATTTGCCTTTTAGACTGATGAGATGATGATAAAAAGGATATTAGAACACAGTAGTATTTTTATTGTAATGAATATTGTTATTGTGATATTTGGTATCTATTCATACCTACAACTTAAAATTCAGCTTTTACCAAATCTTCCAGTTTCAAATATTTATATTTCTATTATTAATCCAAATGTCAAACCTGAGTTAATAGAAAAATATACCACAAGACCTTTTGAAGAAATATTCTCACATGTTGATGGAATAATCTCTATTCTTGCCGATAGTGAATTGGGCGAAAGTAAAATAACATTAACTATTGCAGATAAAATTCCTATTAACCAAGCAATAAACCAAGTACGAGACTTGATAATAAAGAATAGATCGCTTTTACCGGAAGGAGCCAAGGACCCTATTGTTTCTACTGAAAGTTTCTCAAACCTACCAATGATGTATATTGGGTTGATGAGTAATAATAGTTTACCTAGTGCTGATGAGATTGATTTAATTAAGAAAAAACTAAAATATGTTGATGGGGTAGCAAGTGTTTCTAGCTTTGGTATAACTGAAAAGGCTGTTTATATTAATATTGATCCAGCAAAGTTAGCTAAATATCATATCCCTCTGGAAAATGTCCTTGCCTCTCTAACATTACAGAGTAGTGATTTTTCAGGCGGTAAACTATCAAATCAGTATAAAACGGAGTATATTTCATTTGATTCCGTAATAAATAAAATAAGCGATTTTGACAATATAAGTTTGGACAGTAATAATGTTGCCGTGAAATTAAAAAATGTTGCAAATATTGCTATTTCGGATAAAGAAGCAACAAGTTTTGCATATTCAGGCATGAATAAAATTGTTTTATTAGGTATTTTTACTAAATCAAATTCCAATCCAATTGATGTTGCAAATAGCGTAAGAGAGTTTTTGGACAATTACGAAAGGGCAAACAAGCAATTTAAGTTTGAAATTATTATTGATAATAGTCAAGATATCCTACAAGCGTTTCAAGAAGTAAAAAAGACTTTACTAGAAGCGGTGGTGTTAGTATCTGTTATTGTTTTGCTTTTAATGGGTTCGGTACGATATTCTATTATTGCAATTTGCTCAATTCCCATTTCAATTGCATCCTGTTTTATTGTTATATATTTACTT
>CAZSRF010000070.1:0-2409 GCA_964609155.1 uncultured Gammaproteobacteria bacterium
CTTTCTATTATCTTTTCCATATTGTTTACTCTTTAGGTTCTAGTAATTGAGATATGATTAATCCATTTTCATTTTATCTGCGATTAATTTTGTTGCTTCTGAAATTGGATTTTGTTTTTCTAGCTGTGGAACTTCTTTGATTGCTTCACTGGCTGGTTTCAAAAGTAAGTCTCTACGATTTTCTTTGATTGCAAATTCGGCAAGATAACTAGCACGGCGATATGCTTCTTTATAATCTGCTTCTAACGGTTTTATGTCCTCAAAGTCGTCTGGTGTCATTCCCCAGCTCTTGTTCCAACCTCTAACTGCGTGCCAGTCGGGAACAATACGCATTATGTCTTGACCACGAATAGCACCATTCTCAAAAATGGCACGACCATTCTTTTCCATAAAAAGAGCAATCGCTTTGTGTAATTCATTACCACTAATAGCAAGATACTCTCCTTCTCCGAACCCATAAACTATTTTGAATTTTTTCATACTACCAATAAACATTCCCTGACTTTTCTTTTTCAGTGATGCTTTTATTTTTATGTTTGTTAATCGCACTTTCAAGAGCTGACCATTTTTCTTGTAATTGAAGTGGTGTAGTTATGCTTGGGAAAAAAGCGATCTTGTTAGTACGTGGTAGGGTTTCCTCAATAACACTTTTAACCCTTTCAAGTGAGTAGGTATCAATCAGAAACTGACACGCTTTCCTCTGTGTTGTATTGCCATACATTTTCTTACACGCTGGATTTATAGTCTCAAAACTTTTAATAATAATAGGAATATCTGCGGAGCTTGGCTCCGCTCCTTTTATATTAGAGTTACTATTAAGATTAGTATTAAAGTTAAAGTTAAGATAGGTCGGGTCTTGGGGGGAGGCTGTACCCAGGCTGTGTAGGTCTTGGTCAATATCCTGTATTTTCAACAGTATTTGAGCTGGTACGGTACTTTTAGATACTTCTATTCCTTTTTTTATACTTTCATTGACTGCTTGGTGTTTTGCGAAGTTTTTGAGGTATATCCACCCATCAATGTAATAAACTTTGCCAATAAGACGCTTAATCATCTTTTTAAGCATGTCAATTTCTATTCCTGTTTCAAATGCCATCGTCTTTAGTGGTACTTCATAGATACCACAAATGTTTGTATGTTCGTTGGTTAGAAAATACAAGAATAAATACCGATCTAGTGGGTTAAGCTCGGAGATGAAATTATCACTCCAAAACTTGGTGTTGACATAACGCTGTTTTGCCATATTTTGTTTTCCCTTTATACCCTCCCCGCTTACGAGAAGGGAGAGTATAAAAGGCGTAAGCTATTAATAAAACGACTATCTAAGTATACTACATATTTTATAAAACACCCTGTGGAAAAGTTATTTCACAACGTGGATTATCTTTGTCGTAGTGACCCTCCCATGTTCCACTAGCTATATGTTCAAGTGTATCGTCTGGTATCGCTTTGCATTTCACAAGACCGTCAAAAACAAACTTTTCTATAATGGAACGTACATTGTGTGCATCTGTGCCTTTTCGCTTAATGTAGACGGCAAAATGGGGCTTACAAGGGGTGCTAATAGGTGTAGCTTGGTCAGCAACTAATTTGTGATAATGAGCTTTAACTTTGTTGGATATTTGAAAGTGAGCATTTCTATACCAGTTCATTCCAACAAGTATGGTTTTAGGTTTATTTTTGCCGTAAGTAAAATAAATAGGTACGGTTATTTTAGGAGTATTTTGCATTTAAACGCTCTCTTAGTTCTAAGTAATTTATTGCTTTACTAATATTTAAAAGTTGCTCATCGGTAGCTCGATTCAAGGCAATCCAAGTATGCTTTTCTCTATTTAAATCTCCTCCAGACTGATATTTACCTACAGCATGATGGTATTCGCAAGCCGAAACTATCGCCCAGTCTTCTTGTAACTGCTTGCCTGCAAAGATAATAGTGTGGTCTTTAGTAATTCTACCGTCACAATTGCTCTCATCTGCTCGGCAACAAACTTGTTTTTCAGTAGACCACTTTTCTTTTAATTTTTTTGGTGTGTTATTCACGGTATATAAAGAAAAAATCCCAGTCCCGATATGTATTTTGTAGTCGGTGGGATTCTTTCTTATGAGCTGAACGATTAGTACCACACCAGCGTTACCAGTTACTCCCTAGGTGTTTCGCTGATTGACGACTTGGAGCAGAACCACTATAAGTATATTCTTTTAAATTGGTATTGACAAATATTTCTGTGGATAAAAAAGCAAAAACCTCTTTCGAGGTCTAATTGCTTCCGCTTAGGTAGGAAATATTTTATGTAAAATCGAAATTCAGTTGAGAACTTTACCAAAGAACAGTATCACTATCCGAGCGGGCAGACAGCTATTATTATAATTTTAGCATTTATGGGATAATTAGTATAGATACTTCTTTAA
>CAZSRF010000071.1:0-2374 GCA_964609155.1 uncultured Gammaproteobacteria bacterium
AAAAAAACCCGAAAATATCATCGTGTTCATCATTGTCGCTGAGCAAAACTGAGAAGAAGCTGCATCATTAGAATCTGTAGTATCTACGGCCTCATTTGTCGCTGTCGTGACAGAGTTAGCCGTAGCAGACATAGCCGATAGTCGATATGGTGTTTTAGCAGCAGTACTAATTGCTGGTGCCAACAAATTTTTGTCTAATACCGTATTATTAGATAAATCTTTATCCAACTGCACATAAAATTGATCCTCGGTTAATGAACCACTAATAACTTGCTGTTTAAAATACAGGCCTAATTCTTTTACAGTATCAATCTGACCACTTGCATCGGCATAACTCTTAAATAAGGTACTTAACCCTGCTTTAAGTACATCTGGCCGGGTTTTGTACTTACTATATCTGACCCTCATTTGATTTTTGACATATCCACCTGCCATAATATCACTCGAATCTACATATAAGCTAATACTTTTATCTGCACGATACTGCCAAATATATGTAGCAGCTATTTTATTTCCGTCTCCGGTAAATTTAAAAATTAAACGTTGAACATTATTTGGAAATGCAATTTGCGACAACTTCGGGCAGTAGGTTACACTACTTGTTATATTTGCCGCACACAAATATAAACCTTCATAAATTTTTGCACCGGAACCCGTAGTTACACTAATGTTAGTAAACTTTTTACCTGTGGCATTTTGTATATTAAAAACAACACCGGAAAATTTATTTTCTTTGCCAACTGGCAGCGGCATAGACAATAAGTCTGAGGCTGCATTTACTGAGGCTATTGTTACACAATAGCCAATCAAAGATATTCCCAACCATTTAGTTAGATTTTTCATAACCATTTTCCCCTATAGTACAACGGATTTACTTCTTGTATTATACCATAACTACCGGATTAACCTAAATTTATCTTCATTTTTGTCTGGCCCATTGTCAAGTAAGCTGCAAAAATTTTTTATAAGTCTTAGCTAAATGTCGGTCTACAACCTCATTGGGTGTTAAATAATTTAATACTTTTCTTGGTCTGTTGTTAAGCAAATCTTGCACATATTGGACCTCTTCATCAGTTACCTGCCCAAAATCAGTTTTTTTGGGAAAGAATCTGCGAATCAAACCATTGGTATGCTCGTTTAATCCTCTGTCACATGATTTATAGGGTCTGGCAAAATAAATATCACAGTCTAAATTACTTGCAATACTTTGGTGATTACTAAATTCAGTACCATTGTCATAAGTAACGGTTAGGAAAGGTACACTCGTACTATCATAGCAATTATTCATTGCCATTTCCACAGCATCAGCGCTCTTATTAGGAATCTTGCGGATAAGGCTCAATTTGCTAACTCTATCAGCTAAAGTTAATAAGCATGCTTTATCTCCGCCTCTGGCGCCAACTATAGTATCACCCTCAAAATCACCAATTCTCTTTTTTTGTTCAACAATCTTTGGCCTCTGGCTTAAATCCACCCGGTTAGCAATGGTACCTCTCGTACTACTACCATACTTATATTTTTTACCACGATGTGGGAGTAACAAATATAGCTTTCCACCACTAGCTTTATCCTGCCAGATGTAACGATACAATGTCTTTGTACTCAGCTTCTTCTTAAGCTCTCTTTTCATTCTGCCACATATAACATCAGGTGACCAGCCAATCCTTAATCTATTAGCAATATATTGTTTTAGTTTATCAGTTAACATACTAAATTGTTCCTTATTGCGGCTTCTAAGCTTAACTTTTTTAGTATCATCCGGGTTCCAATTGGTTTCTTTCAGATAGTTTACTGCTCGGTAAATCGTTGAAATATGTTTCTTAAATCTAATTGAAAGCTCTTCTACTGTCTCACAAAATAGTATTGTGCCATTAAATTTATTTATTCGATGTTGCCAAATATAGTATAGTTCTTGGTGAGTTAGATGTTTATACACAGGTTAATCCTCTCATTTCTTGGTCGAAACGAGATTGTAAACCAAAACTTCTAGCTCACTCTATAAATTCTCCAATAATCCTACCGCGCTTCCCTTGGTTCCTGACAAAAATCAAAATAAATTTTAATTTTTGTCCAGGTTAGGTTATTTGTTTTTCTTTTCGCACCTTATTTTACAATTTGCGCGGAATTAAGTGATCTTTTATCGCATCAGTATGAATTTTATAGTTGACTTTAGCCAACGTTCTATTTAAATCCCAACCTAGAGATAAACGTTGATTCTCATCTTCTTTTAAGCGTTGAAATTCTTTAATCAGGTATAATTTAAATTCTGGGCTTAACCAACTACCAAATTCAAAGGCAATATCTTTATGAGCATAAGTACCACCGTATCTACCAGATTTAGAAATAATCCCAACTGCATTAGTAGAATCAATCC
>CAZSRF010000072.1:0-372 GCA_964609155.1 uncultured Gammaproteobacteria bacterium
AAACCGAGCTGTGTTGCGATTGTGTTTCGTGAGGTAGGTCGATTCTTTATCCAATTGATAGTCATCGAGGTTCCGACGAGGAGCGCAGCAATGATTGTGAGCACGCCAAACTCCCATCGGATGAGTCCAAAGGGAAGCGTGAAAATGGCTAGCCAGGCAGCCGATTGCTGTTGGAATGATTGATAAACGACGAGACCAAAGAGCGCTAACGCTGCGGCCGCAACTGCCGTCGGCATACCCTGTGAAGTCGAAAGCAGACCTGAAGGATTGAACGCCACAACCAACGATGTGACAAACACTGCATAAACTGCACTGCGTTGATGCCAGCGAATGAATACGAATGCGATACAAAAGCTAAGCACTCCTACGAGC
>CAZSRF010000072.1:382-2199 GCA_964609155.1 uncultured Gammaproteobacteria bacterium
GGGGACTAACTTCATGAATCGCCCGGCGGCAAGCGTGACGGCCGTATCTGCAGAACTCTCTGCTACACCGCGCGGGCGCGAGATTGGAGCTGACCAAAGCCCAGTTTCTGCGAATGATCGCGCCTGAGTTGCAAGAAGATAGACCTCATCCCAGGGGCCACGCCCGACGAAGGTGGTGTAGGTAAATGGTACGAGTACCCAAAAAACTGTTGCGATTCCTAATAGTGCCCAAGGAAAAATCTGACGAACTCGCTTTGATTCGCGCAAAAAGACACGTAGAACAATGATTCCCGTAAGCGCTGCGAGACAGATTCCCCAAGTAATCGCCAAGATCGTTAACGACGCAATTTGATGGAGCTGTTCAAAAGGATTCTCTGTCACTACTGATGTCGGCAGAGGTCAGAACTGTATCCGGCTGCATCAAGTTGCCATAAATATCGGCAGCTCCTGGCCCGATTATTCCGTTTGGTCCATGGGACGGAAATTTTCCTAGCGCTGAGCTGAGTGCGTCAAAAATCCCGCCAGCGACTAGGTGCGCGACGTAAGCGCAAGCTGCAATCACTCCCGTGATCATTAAGGCTTCGACTCTCAACGAACGTCGGCTAAACAGGTTGTCTGTCATTTAGTTCCAGCTTCTGAACAAAATACGGCCGAGTCCGCGTGCAAGGAAACGGCTGCCTCGGGGAGTCCCTGAATGGTTTGAGCGCCTGGAGCAAGTTGAATCCGAGTATATGCGCTAGTCACTCCATTTCGAGAAGTAGTGATATCAACGGTCTGGATGGTGTCGCTCACCAAAATCACCTCTCGGTGAATGCCCGAAACGAAGCTAATGTCGCTAGTGAGGTTGCTTGTGCAGCTGGCCTGCTGCGAACTTGGTTTGGAACTGATGAATACGGCTGTCTCGACTGAGAGAAGTGCGCCTGGGTCGATAGTTTCGGTATTGAGATTCATTAGAGGAATCAGCCTACGTACATCGCCCACTGTGATTTGAGGAGCTAAAACCGGTGAAGGTTGAGCGCTGTCGTCAACGTCCGTCTGGTCCATCATGGTAGCCACCGCTGCAATTTCGAGCTTAGTGAACTGCTCAATCGCAGCCTGATTCCGTGAATTTTCAACAAGGATGGTTCCATTGAACATTCCTACGACACCGATGCCGGTTAGTGTGGCGAGAAGTGCAAACGGGTTCCGAGCACTGAACTTGCTCAGTGAATACCCGATCGCAGGCAGGGTCATTGCGGCGAGGATGTACACATAACGTCCGGAAGAAGCCCCATCAATCCCGTAGCCGACACGGGAAATTGCGGTCAATATTGTGAAGAATACTGCTCCGGCGGCAAGAAAATATCGAATGGGCCAATCTGAAAACTTGATGTGTGATCCGTGCCACAGGGCGAATATGCCCCCGACGCAGACCAAAGCACCAGAAACCACTTCTACGGGTGCGGCCTTACTCAGGCTGTCAACGAAAGAGACAAATAGCTGATGCGGAGTATGAGCTTCGAACCCTGTTGTGCTTGCGCTGGCCCGCGAGAGTACTCGCCAGATGAAATAAGGAATCCCAATCACAGTGGCGATGATTGCTGTGGGCTTCCAACCTGAACGTGCCACCACTAAGGACAGTGTTGCTGCAATAAACGGAATCGCTGTGCTGGCGAAGCTTAAAGCCAGCCCCAGTAGCAGAGTCAGAGCAATTACGCGACGCCAATTCAGCGCGCCGCGGTCTGCGATTAGTAAGGCTGCGAAGCCAAGTGGAATTGGAGCGATGAATGCGACCTGGAATGCCCAGAATGTGTTTTCTGCGCCGACGCCGAGCAAGC
>CAZSRF010000073.1:0-500 GCA_964609155.1 uncultured Gammaproteobacteria bacterium
GACTGGTTACTTTGAAGTTGGGAACCTTTGTTCCTTTACCGTACATCGCCATTCCTTTTGGGATAACGAAATATTTACCATCGTGTTCTGAACTGCTCATAATTTTTATTCTTTAATGAGTGGAGATATAAAATTATTGAAAAAAAAAATCTTAAAATCAAAAAAACCAAAAAATTACAAAATTGTAGTAATTCTACGATTCGTTATTAATTACTCTTATCTGCAATATTGATATGATGTGATGAATAAAATTCTCCCTCCATAAGAAAGGTAACTTTGGCCTCTGCTGAATGTAATTTTTTGGTTTCTTTATCCGTGAAATAAGTACATTGAAACAAAACTTCAGTAGGATTTTCTACATGTTCATCAATTTTTATCCCTCTTAAAAGATCTTGCAGTGAAACTTCTTCTGCTACTGTTCCTTTAATTTCGGTGATTGCAAATTCGGATTCTTCATGTTGATAAGAAGCAAGAAAATTTAAGTTTACCGGAAAAGAGTT
>CAZSRF010000073.1:510-1764 GCA_964609155.1 uncultured Gammaproteobacteria bacterium
TTCTCTTGCCACTCTTCATTTTTATGAAACCAATCCATACCTGGGAAAAGCAATTGGTAAAGCAATTGTGACCGAAATTTTTCAAAAATATTTTCCGGATTTTTCCAAGATTCTTGAAATTTATCTAAATAATTTTGATAAACTTCTCCCACAAAAAAATCTTCAAGAGATGGTCTTTTTTCTGAAAATCGCTTCAGGTACACTTCTGGATGAGCCAGTTTCTTTAATTTTCCTTTATTATCCAACACAAAACCAATCGGATTCACTGCATCCATGCAAGCGATAGCGATAGAACTTATTTTATCATCAACAGGATTTTTTCTTTTTGTGAAATTTTTACTCGCAATTTGTACCACTATCTCTTCTTTTTCCTCATTGATTTGAAGTTCGAGCTGATAATCAATTTCTGAATTTTCTTTGTAGCTGTTTTCAAATGTTTCTTTTACGGTATATTTTTTTCCATAAAATTCTTTTGAAAATTGCTTTGGTGGGAAATTCTGTTGGTGTTCTTTTTTTCTTTCCGCTTTGCTTTTGTAATTTACAGGAATGATAATCTTACTAATTCCCACAAAATTACTGAACCACATTAACCCAACTTCTTTGTAGTGCACGTTGTGAAAGGCTTGCAATTCTTCGGCACTCATTTCAAAACGATTGGCAATTTGTTGCAGGGTTTCGTTAGGTTTTACTTCATAAATTTCAAAATCGTTATTCATAAAAAAAATGGAGTTAAAAAAGCCGAAACTCATTTGCTTCGGCTTTGTTTTAATTTTATAAAGTTTCTCTCGGCGTAACCATCGGCATGAAATAATCGTTTAGCCAATAGAATATTTCACCGTTTTGTTCTATCATTACTTTAGGACTGTTTTTGTTATCCAATAATCGGTTGGCTAAAGTTTGATATTGTTTGAAATAAGCTTTCACTGCTTCTTTCGGAACTACTTTACCATTTTTCCAGCCTCGTAATTCGTATTTGGAAAGTAATTCTTCACCAGCATTGTCGAAACCTGTGGTAAATGCAACGGAATATGCCATCGCTTTTTTCTTAAAATTACTTTTCTTGAATCCCTCTGTTGAGATGTCATTTTTTTTGAGTACTTTCAAATAAGCATTAATAGCTTTACTCTGTTCAAAATCAGGATGATAAGGTTGGGTTTCCTGATAAATTTCGAGATATAATTTTCTAAGTTTATCATATTCTTCTTCGGATAAAAGAATTCCTTTTTGTACTGCAGGATAATAATCTTTGAAATT
>CAZSRF010000073.1:1774-2164 GCA_964609155.1 uncultured Gammaproteobacteria bacterium
GGTGGGTAACTTGGGAAATTAAACTATCTAAAGATTTAGCAAGAAACGCATTGGAATTGATGTCTCCTTTTTTAGGAAAAATCACAAATCCTTGTGTCATACTGCTTTTCGGATAATCTAAAGAGAAAACTCCTTCTTCACCTTCTTGAAGGTTGTAGTTGTTTCTATTCCTTACAATATTTTGATCGATGGATCTTGCTTTCTCGAGTTCTGCGATATTTTTTGCAGTATTGGTCACCAAATTTTCTGAAAGAAGAACGAAATTATTATATAAATCTGAAGCTCCAGAAACAGTTTGGTAAGAAATAATTTTGGCTCTTGCATCGGAAAGACTTCTCACCGCATTATTGATGTAACCTCCGTTACTTGCAGTAGAGCCAACTAAAACTA
>CAZSRF010000074.1:0-2108 GCA_964609155.1 uncultured Gammaproteobacteria bacterium
AACACCGATTTTCACAGAATTATAAGTGCCACAATTAATAACCCAATTTCCAGTCTCGTCACAAATATTTAGTCGAATTATCCTACAAATAACGCTTTTATTTAGCATTAATAAAAAATACTTAATTTTTATTCACCATAAATATGGCTATTATAACTTTATTAATCTGGATGCATTTTAAATAGTCATAACATTAACCCCAGAATATATCCTGTAATAATAGGCTTTTTATGCTATTATCTTATAAAATGAGTATAAAATCATTGACTTACATGCAAATAACATGTAAATTCACAGCATTATAAGTGCCACAATAAGAACCTAATGAATAAACAGGAACGTTTTTTTTCAAAGCCAACCGAAGTGGCGCACCGCCAATATGAGGCGTTGCGTGCCGTTATTATGGATAAAATACCTGCCAGTGATACTGCGAAAAAATATGGTTACTCAGTAAAAACCATATACGCGTTGATGCGGGATTTTAAATTAGGTAAATTATCTTTTTTTCCAGTTGTTAAGCATGGACCTAAACAACGGCAAACACCAGAAGCAACACGTCAACTAGTACTAAATTTCAGAGAAAAAAATTTATCAGCTAAAGATATTAGTATTAGACTAGCTCGATTGGGCCATAAATGTTCTACACGTACAATCGCAAGAATTCTAGCAGATGCTTGTATTCCGAGGCTACAAAGAAGAACGCTTGCTGAACGTGGGTTGACGGTAAAGAATGCAGTTATCCCTGAACGCAGTGCACCACTAAATTTTAAAACATTAAAGCCATTTCATTACGACTGCCCAGTCGCTGGTGTTTTTTTCTTTTTACCATATATTATCGAATCTGGTATTTTAAAAATTCTTCAAAAATGTAAACTACCAAAATCATCAGATATTAATGCTGAGCAAGCTTGTTTATCTATGTTACTACTTAAGCTTATTGGTAGCGAAAGATTAAGCCATATTAGTGCCTATGATCACGAGCCAGGTTTTGGGTTATTTGCTGGATTAAATTTTTTACCAAAAGCTACATATATGGCAACATACTCATGCAGGACGTCAGAGACTGTATTATTAGAATTTCAAGAACAAATTATAAAATTATTTAAAAAGAATTATCCAGGGTTTTATCAATCGGATTTTATTAATCTTGATTTTCATTCTATTCCGCACTTTGGTGAAGAATCACGAATGGAAAAAGTCTGGTGCGGAACGCGTGGCAAAGCCGTTAAGGGCGCAAATACGCTATTTGCACAAGATGGTGATAGCAATTCTATTATATATACATGCGCGGATATTTTACGAAAAAATGAAGCAACAGAGATTCTTAAATTTGTAGATTATTTGAAATCAGTACAACAAGAAATTAATGAAACTCTAGTTTTTGACTGTAAATTAACATCTTATTTGGTTTTAGATCAGCTTGCTACAGATAAAATAAAATTTATTACCTTAAGAAAACGTACGAAGAAATTAATTGATCTTACAGAGAAAATACCAGATAAAGACTGGAAGAAGCTATATATACCTATCCCTAAGCGAAAACAAAAAGCATGTCGAGTACATGTATCAGAGATAACTCTTCCGAAATGCACGTTGCCTGCCAAGCAGATTATTGTTACTGGCCATGGGCGCTCAAAGCCAACATATATTATTACCAACAATTTAGATCTTGAATTGAAAGATATTCTAATAGTATACGCAAAACGATGGCATATAGAACAGAAATTTGCCGAACTAGTATCATTTTTTAATCTTAATGCTCTATCATCGCCATTAATGATTAGAATTCATTTTGATATTTTATGGACTATTATTGCAGATACTATTTATCATCGCTTTGCGCAGGATCTGCCGCGGTTTGAGCGCGAGCGTGCTGATACTTTATTTCGTCATTTTGTAAACATGCCTGGGCAAGTAGCTTATGATGGGCAGGAATTCGTAGTAAAAATCAGAAAAAGATCTCATACGCCAATTTTATTAGGCGTTGATTGTTTGCAGGAAAATGTTAATGTGCCTTGGCTAGAAAATAAACCACTAAGGATTGAGTGGACTGCTTAAGTTTTTGCGGTTGCAATTGTGGCCGTTATAGGTCTGTGAAAATCGGTGTT
>CAZSRF010000075.1:0-1301 GCA_964609155.1 uncultured Gammaproteobacteria bacterium
GCCGAGCCCCGGAGCTAAAAAGTTTTTCTAGCATATGATTATTTAAGGCTTGAGTTTCGGGCTGTATAAATTTTGTGTCAGCCCTTGTCTAAAAACATAATATCTTATATAATTATTTTCGTCAATATTTTTAACTGAAGAAAGCAATTTATTTTGGTTAGCTTCAGTCTATTTGTCTATGCCGTATAAGCTTGCTTCGCTATTGCTGAGCTCTGAACAAAAAAGCAGTTCAATTGCTAAAATTGCCTGGGCCGAAGCCGACCAAGGCGATCCAGCCAATGAGGTTCGTTTTTCTAGAGTTGGTAAGATTTTTAGTCTGGTAGAAGTTTATGCTACCAACGCTAAGGCTCTACTGCTTTTGGATTTTTTTAGCGAGCGACCAAAGCTTAATTATTATCAGCAACCTGATTTAGATAAAAACGAGCACCCTAGCCTCGATGATTTGGAGAAGTTTTTTACGGCGGCCATTCAACAAACCAACCATGATTTGGCCGCTTTTCTAACTGAGCATAAAATTGATTATTCAGAACCAGAAATTAGTGCCACTATTGGTTTGTTGACTGAAAAGGGTTTATTTTTAACTTCAATTGGCCGTAATCAGGCCTGGATGCTTTTGCCTGGTCAAGATAGCGGTAAACAAGTAGTTAAAATGATTGCGCCGGTTGAAGATGCCTCAGAAAGATCTAGCCGTTTATTCGCTGAAATTTTTAGTGGCGCCTTACCTAATGGTGATTATTGTTTGATTAGCAATGAAGCTTTGGCTGAATATATTGAGCCGTCTACGGCTATGAATCTGTTAGCTAACAAATCACCGTTAGTCGGCGCTGAGAAATTGCGTCATTTTCTACAACAGACTAATCGTCGGGTTGATTTTTTAGGGTTGATTATCAAGCGTTGCCGCTGGGATGAGCGCGAAGATGAGGCTTGTCTAGAAATGCCAGCGGTCCTGACCAGCAGCACTCAATCCACTACTGCCGCCGTCCCAATGATTGGCAGCAATTTACGCCTGACCGAAGAGCGAACTGAGAAGATTCTTAATCCATCTGGTTGGGCCAAGTTTATTTTGCTACTTAAAAAGATACTAATGGCTGCCGGCCAATGGTTGGTTGGTCTAGCTCACCGTAATTGGTCTAGAATATTAAAAGAAAATTATCAGGAAGGTCGGCAGCGTTATCGGGAAAACAAGGAAAGAATTGCTAGTTGGCCTGGTTGGTTAATTATTAAGCGCTATGGTCGACGAATATTGTTACTGGGTCGAACTAGTTGGTATAAGACACAACCTAAACTACGGATTCTAAGTA
>CAZSRF010000075.1:1311-2058 GCA_964609155.1 uncultured Gammaproteobacteria bacterium
ATTGTCTATTGGTTTAAGACTGCTCCTTGGCGCTGTCGGTTAATAGAAAAATATTGGTTGCCACTGGAACGAATTATCCAGCCAATGATTAACTTTTTCTTGGCTATTGGTCATCGTTGCCGCCGATTTTTAGACAAGAGTTATCAGCAACCGCGCACTTATTGGCAACGTCTTAGCAAGCGCAGCCGCTTATTTTTGGGTTTAGCTGGTGCCTGCCTGCTGTTATTGGCAATTGGTATGTTTTGGCAATATCGTAATCAGATTAAGCAAGCAAATTTACAACAAAAAACCGATCAGGTGGCTTTAGTTGAGCAGAAGCATAATCAAATTGAGGCCAATCTCCTATATAACAATTTAACTTCGGCCAATCAAAGTCTTGATGAGGCTGCCACTTTAATTGAGCAATGGCAGACTACCAAAGAGAAGTTGCCATTAGAAATTACTGCACGCTGGCAGAAAGCCGTTTTAGAACAGGAAAAATTATTAGGCCAAGTTCGCCATATTTATACCTTCAGAGCTAGTCAGGTTTTAGCCAATCAACCGCTAGCAGCGGTTACCTCAACTGCTGGCCTATTAAAATTAAACGGTCAATTACTAGCTTGGACTGATTCAGCTAGTCGCCAAGTGATTTATCAAAATAGCCGTCAAGAATGGCAAACTGTAGCTTGGCCAGAAGGTTGGCAAACTATGGTAGCAGCAGCTTCTGACGGCCAAAATTGGTATTTTGCCGCTGGCGATGGGCAGATT
>CAZSRF010000076.1:0-2038 GCA_964609155.1 uncultured Gammaproteobacteria bacterium
TAATGACTTCAGTATGAGTGTCTCCTATTTCTTATAATAAGTTATTGGAATCAGTTATAGTTATAGGGGGTACTTGATAAAAAGTTAGAAAGTCAAGAAAATAGACGGGTCGTGGTAAAATCACGCTTAGAGGTTTAAGTTATTTTTGTTAATTTGGAGGTTTTATGAATGTAAGTATAAGTATTAGTGTAGGTGGTTTATGGTTTGTAAGAGCTGATGTTCCTGAAGATACAACTTGGAGTCATCTGCAAGAGGTGATATATCGGGAGACTGGGGTGTTCAAAGATTATCAGAGAATTTCCTCTCCCTCCCGTCCGGATGTGTTTTATGATGGTCCTCTTCACTTTGAGGAAGGTGATGAAGTGGCCTTTCGGTATTTGTCAAGCCAGTGGTCGTTTTTACTAAAAAATTTTCATGCTGCGTTCATGACCATTTGCTTGCCAGGATTTAATATAACTGGACCAGCAATACTCCAATCACGACAGTTCTTAGACCACCGCTGTGGCATGCTGGCTCTTGCAGCTTGATATACGCAATCTCTATTTGCTAATACTGCAGTATCTAATCCAGAATGTCTCATGGCCGGCGTTACGAACCTAATTCCACTGTGTAAATGCTTATTGTTATACCAGGCAATAAACTGATCCACCCATATTGTTGCGATTTCTATATTATCAAATGCCTTAGGATATTTTGGGCAATACTTTACTGTTCTGAATAGTGATTCAATAAATGGATTATCATCACTGACTCCTGGTCTGCTGTATGATTTCATAACACCAAGATTATTTAATGTAACAACTAATGCAGAGCCTTTCATTGGAGCTCCATTGTCTGAATGTAAACACAATGTGTCGGCCGATATCTTTTCTTGCATGCATAGCTTGATGAATAATTCCTTTGCGAGATGACTGCATTCTTCAGTAGCAATTTTATAACCTATAATTTTCCTGCTATAGATGTCAATCACCATGTATAAATATAAATAAATACCTCTGACTCTGGTAGGCAGATATGTAATATCCCAACACCAAACCTGGTTGGGTTTACTGGCAATAAGCTCTCTAGGTTTATTGTGCGTTCTTGTTCTGCTGTGACCGCGATGTATTAATTGTCCATTATCTCTTAAGACACGGTAAAAACTTGATTCGGATGCTATATATAGCCCTTTATCTGCTAATTTTGGTACTATTTGGCATGGAGGTAAATCAACATATTCTGCATTATTTGCTATTGATAAAATTTGTTCTTTTTCTATTACTGTTAATTTATTATTAGGTGTATTTTTTGTTAATGTGCGCTGATCAATTAAAGTTGATTTATTGACCCAACGTTGATAAGTTTTGACTGGTATCTCGGCTGTACTGCAAGCCTTACATTGGCGAGCACCGCTTAATACGGCTTCGCCAATACAATCAATTAAAAACCGTTTATCTTGTTCAGTTCTTAATTGTCCTCGTCGTCCAGGTAGTGATCTTCTAGTTTTTTTTTAAGTAGCAATAGTGCTGAGGCCTCGGCCAAAGCTTTATCTTTGCGGTGTAGCTCACGCTTGAGTTTCTTGTTCTCTTCCTGCAATAATTTAAACTCTGCTTTATGCTTACTATCATCTGTATTATTTGTTTTGTTCATAACCTCATCTTTCCACTCTGCTAGCTGGTGGCTATAAATGCCATTGCTGCGACAATACATGCCTACAGCTTCCTCGTCAAGGTTAGCTGCATCAATTACTGCTTTAAGCTTGTTTGAAAGTGAAAAATATGTGCGTTTATGTGAGGATGGGCCGCATATCTTGGTTCGATGCTTTGTTAGCCATCGCTGAATAGTGCTAAAGCCTATCTCATGAGTATTTGCAAAAGCCTCTAGACTTATGCTGCCACGGTTAAGTGCTTTGTGTATGATATGTTCTCTAAATGATTGATCGAAAGCCATGGTTGTCTCCAGTTATAAATATTAACTAAGTGACAACTATCCTGACAGAGGGGGCTTTGAATGGCAGTTTCCTAGAGGGGAGCATCCTCTGCATGGTGCAGCTCGCCTT
>CAZSRF010000077.1:0-1958 GCA_964609155.1 uncultured Gammaproteobacteria bacterium
AACCTCAACTTTATTAAGATTTACCGGAATAATTCCAGCCTTTCTTTTTTGCTTTAGTCTATGACTGTCACCATTAATATTAATGATATGGCTATGGTGAATTAGTCTATCCATTATTGCTGCGGTTAATGCTTCATCATTGTTTAGTACTCCTTGCCATTGGCTAAATGTTAGGTTAGATGTAATTATTATAGAACCAGTTTCATAACGCCTATTTACTAGTTGGAACATGAAATTAGCTTGTGTCTGATTGAGTTTTATATACCCGAATTCATCAAGTACTAGCAAACTTGGATGTGATATTGCTTTAGCAAAGTAACTGTTTAACTTGTTTTGTGAGGCTGCAACCTCCATCTGGAGCATTAAATCAGCGACCGTAACAAATTTTACTTTCAATCTTCTTTGGGTAGCTAAATATGCCAGGCTTATTGCCAGGTGGGTTTTACCTGTACCCGGGGAACCAATAAATATAACATTTTCTTTATTGCTTACAAATTGCAAATTGGATAATTCCTGGACTTGCATCTGATTCACGTTGGAGCTACCAAAGTCAAAGCCTTCAATCGTTTTAAGGATTGGAAACCCGGCAAGCTTTAATAAAATCTCTTTTGAGCGTTGTTCCCGAAGCATAAGTTCATATTTAAGGACCTGGTCTAAATACTCACTATAGCTTGCTTTTACTTTACTGCATTCATCAGCTATTGATTGGTAGCTTTGTAAAATTCCAATTAGTTTTAAAGTTTCACAATTTTGGCTAATTTGATTTATCATGCTACAGCTCCGGTCAATAATTGGTCATATTGCATTAAATTTGGCCTTTGAACAACTGTTTGTGGAATATACTTACTCTTAAATGATTGTTGCGTAGTATTGGATGCCATATCAAATGATGTCATTGGCGTATTTGGGCTATTGCAGGATGCATAGGGAATCATACATTTAGCCTCGTGTTCAATAAATACCTTAACTGGGCGTTGTCTCGTTGTGCCATGTATTCGATTATTAGCCTTAGTTAGCCATTTATTAATCCGCTCATTTAAAACTTGATGCGTTATCATCAAACCAGCATCCTTTAACCGGATAACCACAGGGCGATAAAAATTACCCTTCAGGTAACTATTAAACCGCTCAACTTTCCCTTTGGTTTTAGCTCTGTATGGTTTACATAACTTAATTTCAAAACCACATTTCTTTGCTAAATCTAACATCTTTGGATTATATCTGTGTTGACCATTACCATAGAAATTACGCTCAATTACTATGGCTTTCATATTATCATATAAAATAGTTTTTGTAGTACCACCAAAATACAAAAATGCCTTCTCGTGGCACATCACTAATGTGTCAACTTCCATGTTATCAACAAAATGCACAAATGTTCTTCTGGAATAACCAAGCACTGCTACAAAAGCATATATAGGTGTCTTGCCAGACTTAATAGTGGTCCAATCAATTTGCATCTGAACGCCGGGTAATGTTTCAAATCTTACCACCGGGTCGTTAATTATTCTACGTGTCTCATACTCTTTGGTCAGGAAATCTTGTAGTATGGTTTTACTCCCACTATATCCCATCTCAATAATATCGTCTAATATTACAGAATATGGAATTCTGTCACTACTCTTACTAATAAACTCCACTATATGGTTTTTATATGGATCAAGCTTTGATTCGGTTCTTGTTACACTACGCTTCACTGGCGTATGATCTTCCTGGTTTAATTTACGGGTAACTGTTTTCCTGTCAATTTCTAACATTCGTGCTATTGCGCGGATTGAATAGCCTTTACTTTTTAATTCATGTATCACGAGAAAATCACCTTTTGAAATCATAACCAATACCTATAAAAATCGACTGGCTATGTTACTATTTTTTATTTATAAGGTGGTCCCTTTTTGTTCCGGATTTTTTGACTATTTAGTTTTTCAAGTGGTCCATTTTAGCACCGGGCGTAACAT
>CAZSRF010000078.1:0-399 GCA_964609155.1 uncultured Gammaproteobacteria bacterium
TCTTGTCTTTTTCACCGGCAGCTTTGTACAGAGCTTCAGCGTGTTTTTGAACAAGTTCGGTAGCAGCTTTTAGTTTTGTGTCGACTGATTCCAAAGTGGTATCGGCTTTTTTAACTTCTTCTTCAAGTTCGTTTAGTGACTTTTCAATCTCTTCTTTGGCACTGGTATCAAATTTGTCACCAGAGTCTTTGAGAACTTTTCTTGTTTGAATAATTAAAGTATCAGCCTCATTTTTCTTATCGACTAATTCTTTTTTCTTCTTGTCATCTTCGGCATATTTTTCAGCCTCTTGTTTCATTCTTTCGACTTCCTCATCACTAAGGTTAGTAGCGTTTTTGATGGTGATCTTTTGTTCTTTGCCAGTGGCTTTATCTTTGGCAGAAACATTTAAGATTCCGT
>CAZSRF010000078.1:422-1934 GCA_964609155.1 uncultured Gammaproteobacteria bacterium
CTTGAAGAATGTGAATTTCAACTTGTGGTTGATTGTCACTGGCTGTTGAGAAAACTTGAGACTTACTTGAAGGAACGGTAGTGTTTCTTTCGATAAGAGGGGTCATGACACTACCCATGGTTTCAATACCAAGAGTAAGTGGAGTGACGTCAAGAAGAAGAACATCTTTAACGTCGCCTGAAATGACACCACCTTGAATAGCGGCACCAAGAGCAACGGCTTCATCAGGGTTAACTGATTTGTTTGGTTCTTTGCCAAAGAAATCTTTAACAACTTGTTGGACTTTGGGCATACGGGTCATACCACCAACAAGGATTACTTCAGCGATATCTTTTTTATCGATTTTGGCGTCGGCGAGAGCTTTCTTACAAGGTTCGATGGTTTTCTGAATCAAATCATCAACGAGTTCTTCCAATTTGGCTCGGGTGATCTTCATAGTTAAGTGGAGAGGTTGACCATCACGTTGGGTAATGAATGGTTGATTGACTTCTGTTTCAGTTGCACTAGAGAGCTCAATTTTGGCTTTTTCAGCAGCGTCTTTAATACGTTGAAGTGCTTGTTTGTCGAGAGAAAGATCAACACCGTTTTCTTTTTTGAATTCGGAAACGATGTATTCAATGATTTTGTGATCAAAGTCATCACCACCGAGGAAGGTATCACCATTGGTTGATTTAACTTCAAAAACACCATCACCTAATTCAAGAATGGAAACATCAAAGGTTCCACCACCAAGATCATAGACAACAACAGTTTCGTTTTTACCTTTATCAAGACCGTAAGCAAGAGCAGCGGCAGTCGGTTCGTTGACAATTCTTTGAACATTTAAGCCGGCAATTTCACCTGCTTGTTTAGTAGCTTGGCGTTGTGAGTCATCGAAGTAAGCAGGAACAGTAATAACGGCATCTGTGACTGTTTGGCCAAGATATGCCTCGGCATCTGCTTTGGCTTTTTGAAGAATTTTGGCGGAGATTTCTTGAGGAGTATATGTTTTGCCAGGACTCTTAATGACAGCTAAACCATCTTTGCCCGCTTCGATATCGTATGGAGCAATTTCTTTGGTTTTTTGAGATTGTTTGCCAGAAAATTTTTGACCCATTAATCTTTTGACACTAAAGATAGTGTTTTCTGAGTTAAGGACCATCTGGCGCTTGGCAACATCACCAACCAAATTTTTGATTGGTTCAACAATTGAAGGAAAAGTATTTCTACCTTCAGAAGTGGGGATTATTTTGGCGGTGCCGCCTTCCATAACAGCGATAGCGCTGTTGGTGGTTCCGAGGTCGATTCCTATAATTTTGGACATATGTTTTTGTTTAATTAATTTATAAATGCTTGTTTATTTTTCTCCTGAGCCAACTTTGACTTTGGCTGGGCGAAGGACTTTGTCGAAAAGAAAGTAGCCTTTATTAAGAGTAGTAATGACGTGATCTTTTTCACCAGGAACGACTTCGATACAGTCCATGGTTATTGGATCAAATGGTTTATTATCCGATTCAATTAATTGAAGTCCTT
>CAZSRF010000079.1:0-771 GCA_964609155.1 uncultured Gammaproteobacteria bacterium
ACCGACGGACCGTGGCAAACGCGGGCGCAGCAGTCGACGCTGTTGGTGTTGAACACCGCCCGGGCAAACTTTTGCATCACATAGTTGGTTTCATTCCCGGTACCGCGCGATGAACCGGTCGTCATAATCGCGCGCGGGCCATACTGTTCTTTAATCTCCCGGAGTTTTTTTGCCGTATAGCGAATCGCCTCGTCCCAGCTGACCGGGGTGAGTTTCCCCCCTTTCTGGTAGCGAATCATCGGCTGCTTCAGGCGTGGGGTAAGCAGCTGAGTATCATTAAGAAAATCCCATCCGTAATACCCTTTGAGGCACAGCTGATTCTGATTGGTCACCCCATCGGCGGCTTCCGCGCGGATAATTTTATTGTTATCGACAACCAGCTTGAGTTTGCAACCCGCCCCGCAATAAGGGCAAACGCTTGTGACTTTTTTCATCAGTAACAGACCTGTTAACAGTGAATGAAGATCAATGGTCAGGCCGGGCCCGGCCCGCCATCGTCATGGAATCCTTTCGCCGCGATGCAAGCGGAAGGCAGGAGCGGTATGCAGAAGTTGTGCCAAAATTAATGCGTTGATATATAAGGGGATTAATTCGTGCTGCGGAGGTGTCGTCGTGATGTCGTCACTAATGACGATGACGTAACAGAACGCCCGGGGAGGGCGTTCTGTCAGGGGCTAGCGCATTTTGGGCTGAAACTGCGCCAGTTCCTGCGCCGGGAATCCGGCTTCCAGCGCCGCTTCGCAGATGGCCTGCCAGCTTCCGGCATCCAGT
>CAZSRF010000079.1:781-1667 GCA_964609155.1 uncultured Gammaproteobacteria bacterium
GTCGGCAGCGGCTCGCCGGCGTAGCGGCGTGAGTGCCAGCTGCCGGCATCCAGCGGAATGCCCCGCGCCAGACGCTCCTGACGATTGGCCTCTTCCCACTCGCCCGGCACCAGAATCGGCGTCTGCGCATCGTGAGGCGACTGTTTACACCAGTCGATGAAGGCTTCCGTCTCGCGCTGCATATCCGGTGCGTCGAAGGCTTTCGGGTCGAGAATAATGGTGGTCATGCAGTTGAAGATGGCATCAACGCAGGTCTGTAGGCTCTGCTGGTGGGTGGTCTGGCCGCCGGAAACGGCACCGCCGAGGATTTCGCACAGCGTGGCGAGGGCGTAGCCTTTATGTTGGGCAAAGGTGAGCAGGGCACCCAGCGGCGACGTCTGCATGACCGCCGGGTCGGTGGTCGGTTCGCCTCGGGCGTCAATCAGTGAACCGGGCGGAACGGCTTCGCCTTTATGCCAGGCGACGCGCGTTTTGCCAAAGGCAATCGCGCTGGTGGCGTCGTCGAGCAGCAGCGGAGGCTGACCTTCTCGCGGGCAGATAACGCACAGCGGATTGGTGCCAAACCGGCTGTCTTTGCCGCGAAACGGGGCAACCATCGGGTCGCCTACGACGCTGACGAAGTGGATCGAAATAAAACCTGCCGCCGCGCACTGCTCGGCCCAGTAGCCGATGCGTCCGATGTGATGCGCGTTGCGCAGGGCGATAGCCGCCATACCGTGTTGCCGGGCTTTCTAAATCCCTTTCTGCATCGCTTCATGGGCAACTACCTGACCAAAGCCTGCGTTGCCGTCGAGTGTCACTACCGCGCCGGCGTCCTTCATCACGCTGGCATGGCGGTTAAGCGGCAGATGACCCTGAGCATAGGAACGCAGGTAGCTCGGGATCA
>CAZSRF010000080.1:0-1663 GCA_964609155.1 uncultured Gammaproteobacteria bacterium
CGGCTTGGCCCCTTAAGTTGTGTACTTAATTCTCTCAAATTTTCATATTCCGCTTAGGGATTTTCAATAACTTACAAATACCCGCAAAATTATCAGTATATTTGGCATTTTATTCCCCGAAAAAGATGATGCCTGCGGCGCTATCTAATTCATGGGCTCTGCCCCTGAAACCCCGCGATATTTGTGGACATGATTCATTATCTTTTTTATAGTGATGGCGAATTTTACTTCGCCATGAATCACGTCACGATCATCGGCATCGCTGCCTGTACCGTAAAATGGATATTATTTTAGAAAATAATTAAAGTCAATAAATATTGGAAAATTAATTAATTTATTTTTAGCAAATGCTAAATTCTAGGTTGTTTTATATCTTTTGGCAGTTGATTATTATTGTATAGCTCTAAAACTTGATTAGGGGTTCTATATTTTAAAGAGCTATGTACTCTAACATTGTTATAAAATTCAATAAAATTATAAAATTTAATATAAACATCCTTAAAATTCCTAAAGTAATATAGAGGTATAAATTCTGATTCTAAAATTGAATAAAATGATTCTACATGAGCATCTTTATTTGGCGTAGCACACGGTATAAACTCATGCTCAACTTTATGACGCACCTCATTAATTAAATAGCTGTAAAACAGCTTGGATGTCATTTGAGGCCCATTATCACTTCTGATCACTAGCCCATCATTAATGCCTATATTAGCTTTGCGTAAAGCAGTACTAAATGTAGCTGCCAAGTGTTTTGCCTTACAGTGCAGACCAACGTAATAATGCACTATTTTACGAGAAAATACGTCAATATAGACTAATATATAAAAAAATCTATTTTGCCCATGAACATAACCATATTTAATATCAAACTCCCATACTTGATTTGGCTTCGTTATTCTTCTATTACATGAGATCTGCCTTTTAATTTTTGTTTTCTTCGTTTTTGATAATAAAAAATTATTTTCTTTGCATAATCTATAAACTTTTTTCTTATTGATGATAATATTATCCATATTATACAAATAATATTTAATTTTTTTATATCCTCCAGCAATAGTTAAATATTCATGCGCTCTTAATTTTGCTATAGCTGCCACAATCTGTGTATCATAAATCTTTTCGCCAAACTTGTTATAAGAAAACCCTGGTATAGGTCTACCGCTATTGAAGATTCTTTTATCAGTAGAATGATTTTTAAATCTATACCAGGTTGTTTTATGTATATAAGCAAAGCGCAATACTTTTTTTAAACTATGCCCACGATTAATAAAGCCAGATGCTACTGTTAATCTGTGTCCCAGATCTGATAAGTTTTTTTTAATAGTTCCTTTAATATTTTATTTTCCAATTCAGCATCAGCAAGCTGAGATTTTAATTTCTTGATCGCATCATGATCTGTTACTATTCCCTCCGATTTGGATTTTTTCTTATATTTTGGTTTAATCCAGGTGGCAATGGTACCAACTGGTATATTATTTTTCTTGGCTACTGCTGTCATATTGCCTAATAATCGCACTTCTTCCAATATCTGAGCCTTCTCCGTTTCGGTGTAAGATCTTGTTTTTCTCATAATATAACCTTTATAACTAACTGATTTAAGTATAATGGATTATGAAAAAAGGAGCAAATTTTAGTACACAGGCATTAGGGGGTCAAAGAG
>CAZSRF010000081.1:0-699 GCA_964609155.1 uncultured Gammaproteobacteria bacterium
GTCAACTGGCCGTGGCAATGTTTGTATTTCTTACCGCTGCCACATGGGCAAGGATCATTACGCCCCACCTTAGGGCCTGCTTGGGCCGGCTGAGGCTTGGCCGCAGTCGATGCATCAGATTCTTCTTCTACACCAGCATGCTGGTATTGAACGCCTTTGACATCCAAATCTTCTTGCATAGACTCAGCAGCCTGATCGAGTTCATCCGCTGTACGAATACGTACATTGGCAATGGTGCGGGTGACATCCAATTTAACGGTATCTAAAAGACGGCTAAAGAGTTCGAAAGCTTCACGACGGTATTCTTGCTTAGGATCTTTTTGTGCATAACCGCGCAAATGAATCCCTTGACGTAAGTGGTCTAAGCTTAAAAGGTGGTCTTTCCAAGCCTGATCAAGAATCCTCAGCAATAAGGTTTTTTCCGCTGATCGCATCATATCGGGACCATAGGCCTGGATCTTGGAAGCCATTTTTCCTTTTAGCTGCTTGTGAATTCGTTGCTCAATCTCAAAATGATTGATGCCCTCTTCATGAACCCATGTTTCTAATGGCAAATCTAGGGCGAATAAACGGCTAGCCTCCGCATGAAAACCTTTTAAATCCCATTGATCCGGTAAAACCTCTGCCGGTGCGTGGAACTGGACCGTTTGACTGACCACTTCATCAGTAATCTCTTTCGTCATCTCTTCAATCGAATCT
>CAZSRF010000081.1:709-1592 GCA_964609155.1 uncultured Gammaproteobacteria bacterium
AGATCACGCCGTTGTTCGTAAATAATCTTGCGCTGATCATTCATAACGTCATCGTATCGCAATAAATGTTTACGAATATCGAAGTTACGTGCCTCAACCTTATGTTGTGCCCGTTCCAACGCCTTTGTGATCCAGGTGTGGGAAATGGCTTCGTTTTCTTTAACGCCTAATTTGCGTAACATTGGATCAAGTCTTTCAGACCCAAATATGCGCATTAAATCATCTTCTAGAGAGATAAAAAATTTAGAAGCCCCCGGGTCACCTTGTCGCCCTGAACGACCTCGTAGCTGATTGTCTATCCGACGGCTTTCATGGCGTTCGGTACCAATCACATACAACCCACCGGCCTTTTTAACCCGCTCTTGGTCAGCGTCAATTTCGGCCTTAATGGCGGCCATCTTTTGGTCCCGTTCGGGCCCCCTTGGCAGGGTCGACAACTCGTGCTCTACTCGCATTTCGAAGTTGCCACCCAATTTAATGTCTGTGCCTCGCCCAGCCATGTTGGTGGCAATAGTGACAGCCCCTGAACAGCCCGCATCAGCAATGATCAAAGCTTCCTTGTCATGATGGCGAGCATTCAAAACTTTGTGTGGGACTTTTTGTTCTTTCAAAAGGCCAGATAGGAATTCCGACCGTTCAATGCTGGTCGTGCCGACTAAGACTGGTTGATTGCGACTTTGGCAATCTTTGATTTGGTCAATAACAGCTGCATATTTTTCTCTGGCTGTTAAATAAACTTCATCATCGTGATCAATACGGGCAATAGGCACATTTGGGGGAATCTCAATAGCTTGCAGGTTGTAAATTTCCTCAAACTCATCAGCTTCAGTTACTGCTGTACCCGCCATGCCTGATAATTTAGGATATAAGCGAAAAAAGTTTT
>CAZSRF010000082.1:0-1175 GCA_964609155.1 uncultured Gammaproteobacteria bacterium
GAACAGGAACATCAGGCAGTTGTGGAAGGCGGGGTGGTGGAAACTGGCGAAGCTGAACAGCATGATCATGTTCCAGGTGATCCTTTGGCTGAAACTCATCAAGAAGTGCCGTTTTCGGGGTCTGATGGCTGGCAGGAACATCCATATATCATCACTATTCCTGAAAATATTGATCAGGCAAAATTAGCCAGACTTAAACAGGTTTTATTGGCATACCCTGGAGAAAGATCTGTTGAAATACATTTGCAAAGTGAAAATGGGACAAAGCGGATCAAGGTGCCGTTTGGTGTTACGGTTGGCGATGAATTGAGTAAAAATATAGAGGAGGTTTTGCTCTAATAATATTTAATGATCAAGCTTCAACCGACCAAATAAATTCAAATTATTTGATCTGGTGATGTTTTGAATTTAAAGTATATATCTGGCAAACTTGCTTTAACTTCAGCTATCTTTTAAGATGGGCTGGTCTTACTTTATTCATTTTTTATGCTTCGAACTCATACTTGTAACGAACTTTCGGCTCACCAGGTTGGGCAGGAAATAACTTTGTGTGGATGGGTACATCGCCGCCGTGATCACGGAGGGCTGATTTTTATTGATCTGCGTGACCGTTATGGTTTTACTCAAATTGTTTCTGACCCAAACGTTTCTGCTGAAATTCATCAGATTGCGGATACTATTCGTCCAGAGTTTGTTTTAAAAGTTGTCGGAACTGTTCGTCTGAGGCCTGATGGTATGAGAAATGAAAAAGTTACTACTGGTGAAATCGAAATTTTAATTAAAAATATTGAAATTTTGAATAAAGCCAAAACTCCACCTTTTGAAATTGATCAGGACAAAGATGTAAATGAAGAGGTCCGTTTGAAATATCGTTATTTGGATCTTCGTCGTGAAAGAATGAGAAATAACCTGGTGATGCGTCATAAGGTTATAAAAATGATTCGTGATTATATGGACGGTCTGGGATTTCTGGAAATTGAAACTCCCATTTTGATCAAAGGAACACCAGAAGGCAGCCGTGAATATTTGGTACCTTCTCGCCTCTATCCTGGTAAATTTTTTGTTTTACCACAGTCTCCGCAACAATTGAAACAGCTGTTGATGGTTGCTGGCATGGATAGATACTTTCAGATTGCACGGTGTTTCCGTGATGAGGATCAGCGTGGAGACAGGCA
>CAZSRF010000082.1:1185-1577 GCA_964609155.1 uncultured Gammaproteobacteria bacterium
TGGAGATGTCTTTTGTGGAAGAGGAAGATATTATGAATTTGAATGAAACTCTGATGATTCAGCTGGTTGAAAAGCTTGTTCCGCATAAAAAAATCCAGCAAAAACCTTTTCGCCGGATGACATGGCAGGAGGCTATGGAAAAATATGGTTCTGATAAACCTGATATTCGTTTTGGTTTGGAAATTTGTGATGTGAGCGAACTGGTTGCTGACTGTGGATTTAAAGTTTTCGCTGATGCTGTGAAGAGTGGCGGCATGGTTCGTGCTCTGAAAATTGATGGTGGAAACAAATTCACACGCAAAGAAATTGATGAATTAACAGATATGGTAAAAAGCATGGGTGGAAATGGTTTGGCTTACATTCAGGTTACTGATGAAGGACCGAAGTCTTCC
>CAZSRF010000083.1:0-352 GCA_964609155.1 uncultured Gammaproteobacteria bacterium
CCATTCATTTCTGGCGCTGAATGCGTAATTTGCACTAATTCTAAGTCAAACGGCCCAACCTGCAAAGTGCTACCTTGCGGAATTTCAATAATCTTTGCATGTTTTACACCTGGGTTTTCTTCAATTTTTGCCTTAAGAAATGCAGCAGTAAATGGGGTAGCATATATAGGACAATTAAAATTATCCCACAAATAAGTTACAGCTCCAAGATGGTCCTCATGCGCATGGGTCAAAACCAACCCAACTATATCTTTTTTATATGGAAGTATAAAGCTGATATCTGGAACAAGCATATCCACGCCAGGATAATAATCGTCAGCAAAGCCGGCGCCACAATCCACCATAAGCCATT
>CAZSRF010000083.1:362-1556 GCA_964609155.1 uncultured Gammaproteobacteria bacterium
GTCCATGTAATAAAAATTCATATTCATACCGATTTCACCAGAGCCTCCAAGAGGAAGGAATAATAAATCGTCTTTGTGTTTTTTTAAATTTAATGTCATTTTTATCCGTTGCTTCTGTTAATATTCACTTGCACTATTTCACTTATTCAATTCATACATCTCTTTTAAGCCAAATATAGTTAAATCTGGCTCCAGATACTCTATAACATCCGTGGCCTTAAAAAATAGAGAGGCCAGGCCACCTGTTGCAACTACCTGCATATTGCAACCGGACTCCTCTTTTATTTTCCTAACAATTCCCTCAATTAAACCAACATATCCCCAATATATGCCAGATTGCATGGCCTCAACTGTTGATGTACCTATAACATTCTCCGGCCTTGCAACAGCTACTTCAGGTAGCCTTGCTGCAGCAATATGCAGTGCTTTTATAGAAAGGTTTATACCAGGAGAAATAACCCCTCCAGCATACTGCCCGTTATTATCTATCACATCAAATGTAGTGGCCGTGCCAAAATCTATCACTATTGTGCGGCCTCCAAAACGGTTAAATGCGGCAAGTGCATTCACTAACCTATCAGCACCAATTTCATTTTTACGCTCTAAAGCTATACCTATTCCTATATTAAAACCTGCATCTCCCACAACACATGGCTCACAATTAAAATATTCACGGCACATTGTACGCAGCTGGAACATCGCCTGAGGCACAACATTAGCAATTATTACAGCTTTTATTTCTTTCTGCTTTATACCGCCCATATCAAGAAATTGGTTGATTGTGAGCGCATATTCATCAGCCGTGCGGTCACGGTTCGTAACTATACGCCATTTCTCGACAATCTTATCTTTGTCAAAGACTGCAAAAACCGTATTAGTATTGCCAGCATCTATTGTTAGTAACATAATTCATTATAATTGAAGATTGAAGATTGAAGATTGAAGATCTAGAAATGTTTTTATAAGGATATTTACAAATAAACTTCCTCCAAACATGCGATCTTCAATCTTAAATCTTAAATCCAGCTTACATCCCCATGAAAAACCACCTCCCTTCTACCCTCTTCCAGTTCTAAAATCAACCGACCATTCTGGTCAACCCCTCTGTAAATACCAGATATTTTCTTTTCAGCCTGACTAATAGTTACATTTTCGTTAATTCCATAAGCACACTTCACCCATTCATCCAATAAA
>CAZSRF010000084.1:0-1507 GCA_964609155.1 uncultured Gammaproteobacteria bacterium
GGGTCCAACTCCAAAACGGGGCCAGATTACCCATTCGTTTCCCTTTAAATTCAAGGTATTACAAGCACATTTTTAACATCATGATTTACAACAGATATTTATATATCAAATTTAGCATTAATAATCGCTATATTTAAGGCAGAAGATCTATTTTTTTGAGTAAAATGTTGGTATAATAACATAACTTTAAATTTGGGTTTAAGTGGGATTTTTGCAGCGAGCTCGCCTATTTACTATTTTTTATATCAAGGTATTTTATGCTTACAAAACTCGGTATGTTTGTTCATAAGCAACAAAGTTACTCACTAAGAGACAATTCAAATTTTTGGGACTGGGTATTAGCAGCATTAAGAGGAGATGGTGCGTCCGGTATAATACCAGCATTAGAAAGATCTATTTGCCAGTCTTTTATTCCAGTATTGGCCGATTCTGATAAATTTCTGAGAGAGCTATCAACTGATAATACATATAAAAATCCTGCTTATCTGTATGGTAAATATAAAGCATTAGGGTTATTTGGTATTTTTTATTTAGGCCCAATATTTCTGAGAAAGTATCATAATGATTTGATTAAAAAATCAGATAAAAGTTATGCTGAACTGTTTCTTGTCGCTATAATTTATATACCAAGAATATTTAGTTTATTTTACGAATTAGCTGTCAATTTTTTGTTGTATTTCCCAATACGAATTGTTAATGCTGTTATAAATCGTAAACCAGAATATTTGACGCAGGAGCAACATGAGAAAGCTCAAGAAAAAATAAGTGCTCATTTTGATAAAATAGAAGTACCTACTGCAGTACTATCTAAAAAGAGTACTACTGTAAAGTTTTTTATTAAAAGCTTTCAAAAAGACAAGTCATCTTCTACGCTTGATACGAGTCTTCTAAGAAAGTATATTCATAACACGGTATTTATACGTGATGGAATGGAAGGAGGATCTTTTGGCTTCAGTGATAGTAAAGATCCCTATAAAGAAAGTATTGCAATGGCTTGTGCTTCTGGTTATCTTGGAGAAGATGTTCAGGAAAAAGCCATGAAGCTTTATATTTAAAAGGCTGCTTTAGTATTAAGAGCAGGAACTCACTGAATTTGAGCCTGTAAATTATTCTGTGTAAACTACTTATCATCATACCGGAAATCTGCCTTCAAATTCGATAGCGAATCTATTGCAGGCAGATCTCCAATCTCTTAATGGCATAGTCCATTTCTGAGAAGCTCTATCTATAGCCAGATAAATAATTTTAAAAATAGAGTTGTCATTAGGGAAAATTTTTCTATTTTTAATATTTTTTCTAATAACACTATTAAGTGATTCAATAGCATTAGTGGTATAAATAATTTTACGTATTTCTGCAGGAAAGTCAAAGAATGGAATAATATTGTCCCATTTATTATACCAACACTTACTAGCCATAGGATATTTGTCATCCCATTTTTCTGAGAACTCATTTAAGGCTATTTCAGCAGCTTCAACAGTTACAGCATTATATACAGCTTTTAAGT
>CAZSRF010000085.1:0-1501 GCA_964609155.1 uncultured Gammaproteobacteria bacterium
CGGAAGCGGCTCGATACGCAAATGAAGCCTCCAAGCCAGCCCCCACTGCTGCTGAAAACGTCGAGGGCACTGGGTTCAATTCCGCCGCACTGCGCGCCGTGGACGAGGCGAGCGAGTCCCGGCAGCGCGGCGAAGATGAGGCGGACTTGCTGGAACTGTCCGACGCCGACCTCACCCCGGCGCAGCGTGCTTCGTTCGACCGCCAGAGCATCGACCGCAAGGCGCTGCGGGCCAAGCTGTCACGCGAGCAAGGCGAGGCTGACGCGGATGCGCTGGGCTTGCGCAAGGCCGTGGATGTCGTGCTGGGCAAGCTGGGCGTCAAGGTCACCTACCTGCGTGGCAACCAAGGCTTGCCGCCGGACATGCTGGCCGACCTGGAGCGCAAGGCCAAGGAGCGCGGCGTCACGCTACGCACCGCTGGCCTGTTCCATCCCGTCACCAAGGAAGTGTTCGTCTTTACCGACGTGGCGCGGACGCCGTGGATGGCCGCGTTCACGGCGGCCCATGAGATTGCAGGCCACCAAGGCTTGCGGGCGCTGCTGGGCGACCGCCTGAATGCCGTGCTCGACCTTGCCTACCAGAACCCCACGGTGAAGGCCGTGGCGGATCACATGTACACCAGCCGCGAGATGTACAAGGACGTGCAGTCCGGCAAGAAAACCGAGCGCCAGCAACGCCTGCTGTCCATCGAGGAAGCCCTGGCCGACCTGGCAGCCGCCAACCGCACCGGCAACTGGCAGCGCATCGCCGACAAGCACGGCGTCGAAGTCCCGAAGTCCATGCAGTCCAAGCTGCGGGCGATGCTCCAGAACATCGTGGCGCGCATCAAGGCGCTGTTCGGGAAGCAGGGCGTGGCGTTCACGGACGCGCAGGTGCTCAACCTGCTGGAGAATGCGTGGCAGGCGGCGCAGGGAGATTCCGCCATCGGCACCCCAGAGAGCGCGCTGGAGTCCACCGAGGACCAGACGCAGGGCGGGGGCCGCGCTACGATGGGCGGCATGGCTGAATCCGTGGAAGAAGTGCAGGCTCTCCAGAAGAAGCTCGCCGATGTCGAGGGCGACATCGAGCGGCTGCGCAAGGAGCGCAAGGCCGGTGGGCCAGAATGGGAGGCTGTGGAGAATGCCGCCGCCGCGATTCGTCGAGAACTGTTCGCGTTGACTGGCGATTCCTACGGCCGCCCGAAGGTCAAGATGGTGCGGCCGAGCGCCGAGGAACTTGAGGCCGATTACGACTCGCCTAGCGCCGTGCCCAAGAACGTCCGCGATTGGGTTCGCAAGAACGCATCGCTTCTGACCAGCGACGCCACGGACGCCGTGCGCTGGGGTCGAATCGCCGACACCCTGCAAGATGACCGTTATCCGAGCGGCGACATGCAGATTTTCCGCGCCGTTCAGGACGGGGACTACATCCGTGAGGGTGATTGGGTCACGACCGATCGAGCGTATGCCGAGGATCACCTGCGGCGCTACTTCGATGGACGCGGCCAAATCCTGAGCGAAAC